>NZ_JBKFAX010000003.1:0-460158 GCF_053345865.1 Mycobacterium sp. C31M
GCCGGGGCCGGTCCGGGCCGGGGGCCGGGACGCTGCGCCGCAGGTGCGGACGCGGCCGGTGCTGCCGGCGCGGCGGGTGCCGCAGGAGCGGCCGGCGGCGCTGCGGGAGCCGGAGCGGCGGGCTTGGGGCCGGGCCGGGGACCGGGAGTGGGGGCTCCACCACTGGGTGCCGACGGCCGAGCCGCGGGAGCCGACTTGGCGGGCTTTCCGCCGCCGAAAGATTCACGCAACCGGCGGGCGACGGGCGCCTCGACGGTCGATGATGCTGATTTGACGAACTCGCCCTGTTCGTTCAGTCGGGCGAGAACTTCCTTACTGGTGACACCGAGTTCCTTGGCCAACTCGTGCACGCGGGCCTTACCTGCCACTACTTCTCCTCGTCTGGAGGCGACAGCGGTGGTGGGCCGCGCCTCGGGTTTAGCTATGACGCATGGTCATCGGGACTTCACGGTGTGCTCATGTTCTTCGCTACCTGTTCTCTAACCGGTGATCGATGTACTCGACCACCGCTGTGGTGTCCGGCGAACCGGTGATGCGCAACGCCCGACCGATTGCCCGCCGGCGAAGTGCTACGTCCACACACTGCGGATCGGGATGCAGCCATGCACCCCGCCCCGGCAGGTTACCCGCTGCATCGACAGTCACGGCGCATGCGCCGGGCCTGTCGGTGACAGCGGCCAGTCGAAGCAGATCGACGGCCAGCTCTCGTTTCCGGCATCCCACACATGTCCGCACCGGTCCGTCGGGACTGCGGTGCGCACGAGCCGGGGTGGCGGAAGTCTCGCGCTGGATCACGGCTCAGTCTACCGTCAGGAGTTCCCGCAGACAGAATCGCGTGTCGACTGCACCGAAACGAGGGCTGCGACGTGCCTTGTTCAGTCGGCCCCGCCGACGTCAGCCGCCGCGGCGGCGTCACTGCGGATGTCGATGCGCCAGCCGGTCAGCCGGGCCGCCAGCCGGGCGTTCTGCCCCTCCTTGCCGATGGCCAGCGACAGCTGGAAGTCCGGGACGACCACCCGGGCCGCGCGCGTCGACTCGTCGATCACGGTCACCGAGACCACCTTGGCAGGCGACAGCGCATTGGCCACGAAGCGGGCCGGGTCCTCGTCGAAGTCGATGATGTCGATCTTCTCCCCTGACAGCTCGCTCATCACGTTGCGCACCCGCTGACCCATCGGGCCGATGCAGGCGCCCTTGGCGTTCAGCCCGGACACCTTGGAGGCGACGGCGATCTTGGACCGGTGGCCGGCCTCGCGGGCCACCGCGACGATGTCCACCGAGCCGTCGGCGATCTCGGGTACCTCCAGCGCGAACAGCTTGCGGACCAGATTCGGATGGGTGCGCGACAGCTCGATCTTGGGCTCGCGGGCACCACGGGACACCCCGATGACATAACAACGCAGCCGGTCGCCGTGCTCGTATCCCTCACCGGGAACCTGCTCGGCGGGCCGGATCATGCCGTCGGAACCCTTGGCCTCGGTACCGACCCGGACCACCACGTTGCCCCGGGTGTTCTCGCGGGCATCACGCTGCACCACACCGGCGACGATGTCGCCCTCGCGGGCGGAGAACTCGCCGTACATCTTCTCGTTCTCGGCATCGCGCAACCGCTGCAGGATCACCTGACGTGCGGTGGTCGCCGCGATGCGGCCGAAACCCTCTGGGGTGTCGTCCCATTCGCTGATCAGGTTGCCGTCGGCGTCGGTCTCGCGGGCCATGACCTTGACCACACCGGTCTTGCGGTCGACGTCGATGCGCGCATCCGCCTCATGGCCCTCGGTGTGCCGGTAGGCGGTCAGCAGAGCCGATTTGATGGTGTCGACCACCACATCGACCGAAATTCCCTTGTCCGCCTCGATGGCGTGCAACGCCGCCATATCGATGTTCACGTCGCGGCCCCCTCTCCTGACTGTTCGACGAGATCCAACTCACGTCGGTTGGGCTGTGAAAACTCCACTTGGACAATCGCTTTGGCGATATCGCCGATACCGATGGGGCGCACCGCGAAATCCCTGCCCGCCGGCACCACCAACCGCACCACCCCGTCGGCGGCGGCACCGATCCGTCCGGTGAGCGCCGCCCCGTCGGCCAGTGTCAGCGCGACCTTGCGCCCCTTGGCGCGCCGGAAATGCTTCTCGTCGGTCAGCGGGCGGTCGACACCGCGGGAGGTGACTTCGAGCACGTACGGCGCGAACTCGGCATCCGCGACGGTGCCGTCGACGGAATCGAGCAGCTCGGAGGCCAGCCGGGACAGTTCGGCGACCGCGTCCAGATCCAGCGCCTCGTCGCCGTCGGCCACGATGGTGATCTTGGGCGGCCGCAGCGACGCCGCGATCGTCACATCCTCGACTTCGTAACCCGCGCGTGCGAACTCGCCGTCCAGCAGTTCGATCACCTGCTCGCGCGACGGAAGTCGCGCAGACCGCAGCGGGTCATCCGATGCCACGGCGAGCTCCTCATCTTGAGTTGTGCGGACACAGTCTCCGGCCGGTGCGACCGGAGAATCGGTTACCAAACGATACGCCAGCCGCGACGCGCCAATCACCAAACGAACAGTGCAACCCAACATGGCAGGATGTGGGCGTGCCGAGCGCCCTGCCCCACCTCAATCGGCGGCGCCTGCTGCTGGGCACGCTGCCCGCCACCGTCGCCGTCGGCCTGTTGGTATCGACCACGGCCTGTGCACCCGATGTGCCGCCGGCCGATCTGGCCGACCTGCAGACGCAGTTCGACCGGGCCCGAGCCGACAGCGAGCTCGCCGGGGCGGCGGCCACCGCCTTGCGGGGTCCGCAACAGCAGGCCCGGATCGCGACACTGACGGCGATCGCCGCCGAGCGCGCCGCCCATGCCGATGCCCTGGGCGCCGAGATCACCCGGCTCACCGAGGGTGAGTCGCCGGTCACCAACAGCGAGACACCCACCACCAGCGCGGCCCCCGCACCTCCGCCGACCGTCGACGATGTCATCGCGGCGCTACGCGAATCGGCCGACAACGCCACCCAGACCGCCGAGCGACTGGCCGGCTACCGGGCCGGACTGCTCGGCTCGATCGCGGCATCCTGCACCGCGTCCTACCAGGTGGCCCTCGGCGGGAAGGCGAAGCCATGACCACCCCGACACCCACACCGGACCCCGACCGACCCACCGACCCGACGCACGCCGCACTGTTCGACGCGGTGGCGACCGAGCACGGCGCCATCTACGGCTACGGCCATGTCTCGGCGCATTCGACGCCGGAGGACAACTGGTTGGTCGCGGAGGCGATGGCCCAGCACCGCGAACGCCGGGAGCAGGCCCTGGAGTTGCTGGCCGAACAGCAGGTCACCGCGCCGCTGCCGGCACCCGGCTACCAGTTGCCGGCCGAGGTCACCGATCCCGGCGACGCCGCCGAGCTCGCGGTGCGGATGGAATCCGACACCGTCACGGCCTGGCGCGCGGTGCTGGAGCAGGCGCAGACACCGCAGGACCGCGCCTTCGCGGTGACGGCGATGACCCAGGCCGCGGTGCTGACCGCCCGCTGGAACGCCGTCCTCGGGGTCGCCCCGGTGACCACGGCGTTCCCCGGCGGCTCCGAGTCGGCCGGCTAGCGATTCACTAGCCGTTGAGTGCGGCCGCGACTTGGGCGGCCGCGCCCTCGACAGCCAGCTCGCGGGCCTCACCGGTGAACCGGTTGCGCAGCTCCACCTTCCCGTCGGCCCAGCCGCGACCGACGACCACGATCCACGGCATGCCGAGCAGTTCGGCGTCCTTGAACTTCACCCCCGGCGACGACGTTCGGTCGTCGAACAGCACCTCGAAACCCAACCGGGACAGCTCCCCTGTCAGCTCGGTGGCACCCTCTCGGGCGGCGGCGTCCTTGTTGGCGATGACCACGTGCACGTCGAACGGGGCGACCGCCGCCGGCCAGCGCAGACCGATCTCGTCATGCTGCTGTTCGGCGATCACGGCAACCAGCCGGGACACCCCGATACCGTAGGAGCCCATGGTGAGCCGCACCGGCTTGCCGTTCTCGCCCAGCACATCGGCGGTGAAGGCGTCGGCGTACTTGCGGCCGAGTTGGAAGATGTGACCGATCTCGATACCGCGGGCCGAGGTGAGCACCCCCGCACCGTCCGGGGACGGATCACCGTCGCGGACATCGGCGGCCTCGATGGTGCCGTCCGGGGTGAAGTCACGGCCGGCGACCAGGCCCACCACGTGCTTGTTGGGTTCGTCGGCACCGGTGATCCACGACGTGCCGGAGACTACCCGCGGGTCGACAAGGTAGCGGATCCCGTTGTCCTGCAGCGCCTTCGGCCCGACGTAGCCCTTCACCAGAAACGGGTTCGCGGCGAAGTCGGCGTCCTCGAGCAGCGCGAACTCGGCGGGTTCCAGCGCCGCGCCCAGACGTTTCTCGTCGACGTCGCGGTCACCGGGCACACCGATACCGAGCAGCTCCCACTCCCCGCCCGGCTCACGGGTCTTCAGCAGCACGTTCTTCAGGGTGTCCGCGGCGGTGACAGCGCGGCCGTCGAACTGCACCAGCGCGGCGGAGTTCGCCCAGTCCACCAGGGTTGCAATGGTGGGCGCGTCCGGGGTGTCGTGCACGACGGCGGCAGGCTGGCCGTCGATGGGGATATCGGCGGGCGCCCGGGTGACGACGGCCTCGACGTTGGCCGCGTAACCCGATTCGACGCAACGCACGAAGGTGTCCTCACCGACCTCGCTCTCGGCCAGGAACTCCTCCGAGGCACTGCCGCCCATGGCGCCGGACACCGCCGAAACGATCACATAGTCGACGCCGAGGCGGTTGAAAATGCGCTGGTAGGCGTCGCGGTGCTGGTGATAGGCGGTCTTGAGGCCGTCGTCGTCGAGATCGAAGGAGTAGGAGTCCTTCATGACGAACTCACGGCCGCGCAGGATGCCTGCCCGCGGCCGGGCCTCGTCGCGGTACTTGGTCTGGATTTGATAGAGCAGGACCGGGAGATCCTTGTACGAGGAGTACTCACCCTTGACCATCAGGGTGAACAGCTCCTCGTGGGTGGGCCCGAGCAGGTAGTCGTTGTTGCGGCGGTCCTGCAGCCGGAACAGCGTGTCGCCGTACTCGGTCCAGCGGTTGGTGGTCTCGTACGGGGCGCGCGGCAGCAGGGCGGGCAGCAGGATCTCCTGACCACCGATGGCGTTCATCTCGTCACGCACGATGTTCTCGATCTTGCGCAGCACCCGCAGGCCCAGCGGCAGCCAGCTGTAGATCCCGGGCCCGACCGGCCGGACATAGCCGGCCCGGACCAGCAGCTTGTGGCTGGGGACCTCGGCATCGGCCGGATCGTCACGCAGGGTACGAAGGAACAGCTCGGACATACGGGTGATCACGAGCGGCAAGCTTAGCCGGGCCTAGTCGCGTCCCTGCCAGGTGCAGAGGCACGCCTCGTTGCCTTCGGCGTCGGCGAGCACCCAGAACGCCGGTGCGGCGCGGTCGCTGAGCAGCACACCGCCGGCGGCCAGCGCCGCCCGAATGCGGCCGGCGGCCATATCGTGTGTGACGTCGACGTCGATGTGAATCCGATTGCGTTGCGCGCGTGGCCGATCCATCTGCTGGAACCAGATCACCGGGCCGCGACCGGCCGGGTCGCACAGGCCACGGTGCAGATCGGTCACTCCGTGCACGTCGACATAACCGGTGACGGCCTTCCAGAACGGACGCACTGAGGCGATGTCGAGTGCGTCGATCGCGATCTCGAAGGTCTGCAGCTCGGCGCCGCCGGGTTCGATCTCGTTGCCGGCCTCCTGCAGTACCCAGGCCAGCCGTTGCGCCAGTTCCAGGTCCTGCTCGGTCACCGCGCCGATGGTCTCGGACTGCAGCCGCAGCACCGCACGATCCGTGCGCAGGTCCAGGTGCAGATGTCCGGGCGCATCGGCACAGGCCGCTGCGGCCAGCGCCGCCACCTCGGTGGCCGCGGTCAGCGTCGGTACCCGGACCTGGGCGTAGATCGCACCGAGGATCAGCCGCCAGCCCAGCCGGCTGGTCGCATCCGAGATCTGCTGACGGGTCGGGTTCACAGTTCTCCTGCCTCGACGGCTTCCCTGGTGTGCTGCGCACTGGCGATCTGACGGGCGGTGGAACCGATGCCCAGCGCCGCGACCCCGACGAGTACCTCGATACCCGCCACCCACAACAAGTGAATACGTGTGGCCGTGCCCGAGCGCACCGAGTTGGGCCGGGCTCATATCGCGCACCGGGCCCGTCGTACCGCCCAGGTAGAGGGTGCGTGACGTCTGCACGGCCTGGATGACGACGAGCACGATCGGACCGCCGAGGTTGTAGACCATCAGCGTCACCGCCGAGGTCGGTCCGATCTCGGCGGGGCCGACCTCGGTGATCGCGCACAGCGGCAGCACCACCGAGATCACGCCGATGCCGAGCCCGCCCAGCGCCGAGACACTTCGGTCAGCGCCCCGCCCGGGATCAGCCCGAGCACCGCACCGAGGCCCTGCATGGCCGCGGATACCGCCAGTGCCTTGTTGCGGGCGTGCCCGACGGCGTAGGTGGTGGCGATCAGGGCCATACCGGTCGGCGCGGACACCGCGCCCGACATGGCTCCCCACCCTACCGACGGGCAGTCGGCCGTCCTGATCAGCAAGTGATCCACAGGATTCATGCACAGCTGTGGACAAACTACATCGATGTGATTTCGGCGCACAGCGTCACTGCCGATACGTCGCACTGAGACGGCATCATCCAGCCGATACCCTTGAACGCCTGCTTCGAAACCTTCATTCCGGATCTCGCCTGGCCCGCGTGCTGCTGTCCCCCTCGCGCTCGGACAGCAGCCCGGCGAGAGTCAGAAACAGCGGTCGACCGACGATATCGGCAAAGTTCATCCGCATTTCCGCGACTGCGGGGTCGGCGGCATACGCAGCTTCCAGGGCCGGTGTGGGAGTGCTGTGCGGCCATGCGGCGGTCACCGCCATGATGACTGTCGCTGCAAACTGAAAGCCGTCCTCGACTGTCAGCTCCGGCAGGACGCTCGTCACCATCCGTCCGATATCGCTCAAAGCCTGATGCACAGCTCTCTTGTGACGTAACACCACCTCGGTCGAGACGTTACGTTCCAGCACCGCGGCATGCGAACTGATGAGATCGCACAGCATCGGCCGGGCTTCCAAAGTCAGCAGTATTGCTGCTACCAGTCGACTGGAACGCTCTCTGTAGGGGCCGCCGGCAGAGCGGGAAGTCTCCCGCTCGAGGTCGACCAGCCATGCCCTCAACTCGGCGGCGAGCAGTTCCAGCAGGATCGCCTCGCGGGACTCGTAGTACCGCAGCACATTCGACTTTGCCAGCCCAACACGCCGACTGAGTTCGTTCAAGCTCAATGCCGCCACAGGCATCTCGGTCAGCATTCCCGCCGCAGTGTCGAGGAGCACCTGGCGGCGTTGTTCGCGCTGCTCTTCGGTGCGCGCTCGTTGAAACGAGTCCACGCCGCCAGCCTACAGACCACCTGTCTCTTGTTAAGGGACCGACGGTGTGTTAACTTGGCCGCGTTAAGAGACCGTCGGTCTTTAGTTTTATTCGCAATCCATCGGGAGTTGGTTATGTCTTCGTTGATCCGTACACCTTTCGGCGCCCAGAGCACTGCGTCCGAGGTTCTGGCCGGTGTGGATCTCGCCGGCAAGCGGGCAGTGGTCACCGGCGCTTCCTCGGGTATCGGAGTGGAGACTGCCCGAGCCCTCGCCGGCGCCGGCGCCGCCGTTACGTTGGCGGTCCGCGACATCGCCAGAGGCGCTGAGGTCGCGGCGGACATCTCCACAACCACGGGTAATGACCGCGTAGAGGTGGCGCCGATCGAGCTGGCGGACCCATCGAGTGTCGATGCGTTCGTGCAGACCTGGAGCGGGCCGCTGCACATTCTGGTCAACAACGCCGGGATCATGGCGATCCCCCAGCGGACCCTCACCGCCTATGACCAGGAGCTGCACTTCGCGACCAACCACCTGGGCCACTTCCGGCTGGCTGTCGGTTTGCGCCCCGCGCTGGCGGCAGCCGCAGGTGCCCGGATCGTCTCGGTCAGCTCTGCCGGAAACCTCCTATCCCCGGTCAACTTCGATGACCTCAATTACAGCTTCATCCCCTACGACGGGATCAGCGCATACGGCCAGTCCAAGACCGCCAATGTCCTGTTCGCGGTCGGAGTCGGGCAGCGGTGGGCAGACGACGGCATCACCGCCAACGCGCTGATGCCCGGCGCGATCGCAACCGGTCTGACGCGCCATATGGGTCCGGGCTGGTTCGATGATCAGACGGACAGCATGCCGATGAAGGCCAAGACGCCCGAACAAGGCGCGGCAACCTCGGTTCTGCTCGCCGCGTCGCCTCTTGTAGAAGGGGTCACCGGCCGGTACTTCGAAGACGTCAACGAGGCTGAAACCGTCACCGAGCGGGGCGACGGAGGGTCGGGCGTCGCACCCTATGCTGTCGACCGCGGCAACGCCGAACGCCTCTGGAACGTCTCGTTGGAGCTCATCCTCTGAGTGCGGGCCGAGGGTTGGGTCCAGGTCGTGGATGCGTGGCGCAGGAATCGGCGCGCCGGCTGCTGGAGACGCACCTGGGCGAGGCAGTGCCCCCGATGCGGGACTTCCTCAGTTCTCCAGCTCTCCGGCGTCGATCGCGTCCTTGACCTCCTGGGCGTGCGCGACCTCTTCGGCGGTGTAGCGGATGAACAGCGCGGCCGCACCCACCACGACGGCGACGGCGGCGACCCACAGCAGACCGTAGGTGTAGCCCTGGTCGAGCGCGTTGAGCTGCGCCTCGTTCATGTTCTTGACCGGGCCGGTCGTGCCACCCAGGTACAGGGTGCGCGACGTGATGACGGCCTGGATGATCGCGAGCACGACCGGGCCGCCCAGGTTCTGCAGCATCAGCGCGATGGCCGACACCGGACCGATCTCGTCGAACCCGACACCCGCGATGGCCGACACGGTCAGCGGCACGACGATCATGCCGATGCCGAACCCGCCGACGGTGATGGGGATGACCAGGTTCGGGAAGTACGGGATGTCCCCGTGCAGCGTGGAGCCGTAGATCATGGCGGCCAGCACGAGGACACCGCCGGAGATGACCAGCAGGCGCGGGGCGAACTTCGACACCAGCACCGAGGACAACCCCAGGCCGATACCGAGGGCGATGACGAACGGGATGAAGCCGATACCGGCGCGCAGCGCGCTGTAGCCCATCACGTCCTGGACATAGAGACCGATGAGCACCGTGAGGGTGAACATCACGCCGCCGGCCAGGAACACCGCGTAGAAGGTGGCCACCCGGTTCCGGTCGCGGAACAGTGAGAACGGCACGACCGGGTTCTCGGCGGTGCGCTCCACATAGAGGAATGCCCCGAAGAACACCAGGGCACCCAGTCCCGAGGCCAGCGTGACCGGATCCGTCCAGCCGCGTTCGGGGCCCATCGAGAAGCCGAACACCGCGGCGGTGCAGCCCAGGGTGGCAAGGATGGCGCCGGCCGCGTCGAGCTTCATCGGCGCCCGGTCGGTCTCGCGCAGGTGAGTGCGGGCCAGGTACAGCATGATCAGGCCGATCGGGACGTTCACCAGGAACGCCCAGCGCCAGGACACCTCGGTCAGCGCGCCGCCGACCACCAGGCCCATCACCGAGCCGACACCGGTCATGGCGGCGAAGACCGCCGTCGCGGTGTTACGGGCCGGGCCCTTCGGGAAGGTCGTGGCGATCAACGCCAGGCCGGTGGGCGAGGCGATCGCCGCGCCGACACCCTGCAGCAGGCGCGCGATTACCAGGGTGGCCTCATCCCAGGCCACACCGCACAGCACCGAGGCGATGGTGAACAGCGTGACGCCGACGATGAAGGTGCGCTTGCGGCCGATGGTGTCGCCCAGGCGCCCGCCCAGCAGCATCAGACCGCCGAAGGTCAGCACATAGGCCGTGATGACCCAGCTACGGCCGGCATCCGAGAGCCCCAACTCGTCCTGGATCTTAGGAAGCGCGACGATCGCGACGGTGCTGTCCATGGTGGCCAGCAGCTGCATACCGCCGATCGCAATGACGGCGGCGATGAAGTTCCAAGACGGCAGAAACGCCGGCGACTTGCTGTTTTGCTGCATATCCCCCCGGCCCACGTGTACTGGTAAGGCCCGGTCGCTGTCGTCTGCACCGTCTCGGCGGCCGGACTTGCGGCCGGCGTCGTTGAGAGCAGTCATGCCGGGTTACTTTACAGTAGTCTTAGAAATCCTTTAAGTACCGAACCCCGCCACGGGCCCGATGACGATGATGGCAGGGGGCCTAATACCCTCCGAGCGGACCTTTTCCGCAACATCGGTCAAATTCGCCCGCACCGTCCGCTGCGCCGCCGTGGTCCCGTGCTGGACCACCATCACCGGCGTATCCGCAGGTCGACCGCCTGCCAGCAGTGCCTGGGCGAAGAGTTCGATGCGCTCGACGGCCATCAGCAGCACGATCGTGCCGGACATCGCGGCCAGCGCATCCCAATTCACTAACGATTCGGGGTGCCCCGGCGCAACGTGCCCGCTGACCACCACGAATTCGTGGGTGACGTGGCGATGTGTGACCGGGACACCGGCCAGCGCGGGTACCGCTATGGCACTTGTCACACCGGGCACCACGGTCACCGGCACGCCGGCCTCGGCGCAGGCGATCACCTCTTCATAGCCGCGGGCGAAGACGAACGGATCGCCACCCTTGAGACGCACGACGAACTTGCCGGCCTTGGCCCGGTCGATCAGGACATCGTTGATGGCCTCCTGCGCCATGGCCCGCCCGTACGGGATCTTGGCGGCGTCGATCACCTCGACGTGCGGGGGCAGTTCGGCCAGCAGTTCCGGCGGGGCCAGTCGGTCGGCGACGACGACATCGGCGTGCGCCAACAGTCGGCGACCGCGCACCGTGATCAGCTCCGGATCCCCGGGGCCGCCGCCGACGAGCGCCACGCCCTCGTGCACGGTGTCGACCGAACCACCACCGGTATCGGTGATGACACCGCGCTGCAGCGCCTCGTGGATGGCCGACCGGATGGCCGCCGACCGGCGGTGCTCCCCGCTGGCAAGCACCCCCACCGCCAGCCCCTCGTATTCAAAGGACGCCGGTGTCACCGCGGTGCCCTCGCGGGCCACGTCGGCGCGTACGCAGAAGATGCGGCGCCGTTCGGCACCGGCGACGATCGCGGCGTTGACCTCCGGATCGTCGGTCGCGGCCAGCGCGTACCAGGCGCCGTCGAGATCCTCGTCGCGGAAATCACGCAGGGTCACGGTCACCGTGGCGCCGGAATCGCCGAAGGCCTCCACCGCGGGGGTCGCCGCCCGGGCGATCACGTGCACCTCGGCGCCGGCGGCCACCAGTAGCGGGAGCCGACGTTGGGCCACGGTGCCGCCGCCGACCACGACGACTTTGCGGCCTTCGAGGCGCAGACCGGCTAGGTAGGCGTTCTCTGTCACCCGCCGAGCTTAAAGGTTGCCGCCGCGGCCACGAAGCGGGAGCCAGCCTGCGGGTGCGCTGCCGGGTGGGTGTGCAGGTAGCCCGCGT
This sequence comes from Mycobacterium sp. C31M, assembly GCF_053345865.1. Classification (NCBI taxonomy): domain Bacteria; kingdom Bacillati; phylum Actinomycetota; class Actinomycetes; order Mycobacteriales; family Mycobacteriaceae; genus Mycobacterium; species Mycobacterium sp. C31M. Next base: position 11,543 of record NZ_JBKFAX010000003.1, read on the forward strand.
GCACACCGCCGTGGATCGCACCGTCGCGGCCACCGGCCCCGGTGAAACCCCAGGCCGGCACATAGTCCTGCCCGAAATTGACTGTGGTGCGGTGAAATTCGTGCCCCGACACCCGCTCGCCTGCGGTGTGCAGCGACGAGTCGGCCACCGCGACGGCATCGCGGTACCCCAGGGTCAGCTTCTCGGTGAACCGGGCCGAGCCGGCCAGCACACCGCACATCGGCGCACCGTCCAGATCGTCGACCAGATAGGTCAGCCCGGCGCATTCGGCATGGATCGGCGCACCGGCCGCGGCCAGCGCGCGGATCTCGGAGCGCACCCCCGTGTTGGCCGACAGTTCGGCGGTGAACTGTTCGGGGAACCCGCCGGGGATGACCAGACCGGCGGTGCCGTCGGGCAAAGGTTCGGTCAGCGGATCGAAGTCGACGACCTCGGCCCCCGCCGCGAGCAGCAGTTCGCGGTGCTCGGCGTAACCGAAGCTGAAGGCCCGCCCGGCCGCCAATGCGACCCGCACCGGCGCACCGGTGGTGGACGTGGCCGGCGGACGCCACGGCTGGGCGGTGACGGTGACGGCGGCCACCCGGGCCAGCGCGGCGATATCGACGTGCCGGGCGATCAGGTCGGTCATCGCCGCGACGGCCCGGTCGGCGAGCGCGCCGAACTCGACGGCGGTCACCAGACCCAGGTGTCGTGACGGCACCTCCAGTTCGGCGGCCCGCGGGATGACGCCGAGTACCGGTACCCCGGCTTGCTCGCAACCCTGGCGCAGCACCTGTTCGTGGCGCGCAGACCCGACCCGGTTCAGGATCACCCCGGCCATCCGCACCGAGCTGTCGAAGGTCGAGAACCCGTGCAGCAGTGCGGCAATGCTGTGTGCCTGCCCGCGGGCGTCGACCACCAGCACCACCGGCGCGCCGAGCAGTCCGGCGACGTGCGCGGTGGACCCGCGGGCGGGGCCGGCGGCATGCTCACCGATCCGGCCGTCGAACAGTCCCATCACACCCTCGACGACGGCAATATCGGCACCGGCGGTGCCGTGCCGGTACAGCGGGCCGATCAACGACTCCCCCACCAGCACCGGGTCCAGGTTGCGCCCGGGCAGCCCGGTGGCCAGCGCGTGGTAGCCGGGGTCGATGAAGTCCGGGCCGACCTTGAACGGTGCGACGCGGTGCCCGGACCGGCGCAGTGCCCCCATCAGACCCGTTGCCACCGTGGTCTTTCCGCTGCCCGAGGCGGGTGCGGCGATGACGACCGCGGGAGCTACCACTCGATACCCCGCTGACCCTTGCGGCCGGCGTCCATCGGATGTTTCACCTTGGTCATCTCGGTGACCAGATCGGCGGCATCGATCAGGGCCTGCGGTGCGTCGCGGCCGGTGATCACCACATGCTGGGTGCCGGGCCGGCCACGCAGCACCTCGATGACCTCGTCGACGTCGATCCAGCCCCATTTGAGTGGATAGGTGAACTCATCGAGCACGTAGAAGTCATGGCGGTCCTGCGCGATCCGACGCTTGATCTCGGCCCAACCGTCCCGCGCGGCCTCGGCATGATCGACCTCGGACCCGTGTTTGCGCGTCCAGGACCACCCCGAACCCATCTTGTGCCATTGCACCGGACCACCGACACCGTGCTCGTCGTGCAGCTTGCCGAGCTCGCGAAAAGTGCTCTCCTCGCCCACCTTCCACTTCGCGCTCTTGACGAACTGGAACACCGCGATATCGAAACCCTGGTTCCAGGCCCGCAGCGCCATCCCGAACGCGGCCGTCGACTTACCCTTGCCCGGCCCGGTGTGCACCGCCAGCAGCGGAGCGTTGCGCCGGGCCTTGGTGGTCAGCCCGTCGTCGGGAACGGTCAGCGGTTGCCCCTGTGGCATGGTGCCTCCTACGCAGCGGTCTTGACCAGCGAGGTGAGCTCACCGGCCCGCAGGTGCGCCAACCGGACCGCGGGCGCGTCCAACTGCCGCGCCAGCTCCTCGGCCAAACCCAGACGCACAAACGATGTCTCACAGTCGACGACGACGGCGGCCGCGCCCTCGGCCACCAGCATCCGGGCCGCCGTGCGGGCCCGGCCCAGCGGGTCCGGTCCCCCGGTGGCGCGACCGTCGGTCAGCACCACCACCAGCGGCCGGCGCGCCCGGTCGCGGGCCTTCTCCCGTAGCACCACATCGCGGGCCGCCAGCAGCCCTTGAGCCAGTGGCGTCTTGCCGCCGGTGTCGAAGCGGGCCAGCCGGCGCCCGGCGATGTACACCGACGAGGTCGGCGGCAGCAGCAGGTCGGCCTGCTGACCACGGAAGGTGATCACGGCGACCTTGTCCCGGCGCTGATAGGCATCACGCAGCAGCGACATCGTCGCCCCGCCGACGGCGGCCAGCCGGTCGCGCGCCGCCATCGAACCCGAGGCGTCGACGACGAAGATCACCAGATTGCCCTCGCGCCCCTCCCGGACGGCGCGGCGCACATCGGCGACCTGCACCCGCGGGCGGCCGGAGTGTCGCTGATTGCCCACCGCCGCAAGCAGAGTCGCGAACACATGAGTGCCGTACCCCTCGCCCGCGACATCGGTGGCACCGACGGTGGCACCGGTGCGGTTACGCGCCCGCGACCGTCGTCCCGGGGCACCTTCACCCACCCCGGGCACCACCAGGCGCTGGGCGCGGAAGGTCGCCGACGGCGGCGCGCTCGATCGTGTCGGCGGCGGCGCGGCCTTGCCCTGTGGTTCACCGTCGGACGACGAATCAGTCTGCTGTGCGGAACTTTCCGACGGTGCGTCGGACCCGCCGCCGGGCGGTTCCGGGTCCGGTTCGGGTTCCTCGGGCGGTTCGGCGGTCTGCGACAACGCATCGTCGAGGCGCTCGGGGTCCAGGCCCGGGTCGTCGAACGGGTCGCGGCGGCGCCGGTGCGGCAGGGCCAGTTCGGCCGCCACCCGGATGTCCTCCTCCTCCACCACCGTCGACCCGCGCCAGGCGGCGTGCGCCACCGCGGTGCGGGCCAGCACCAGATCGGCCCGCATGCCGTCCACGTCGAAGGCCGCGCACAGTGCGGCGATGCGGCGTAACTCGTTGTCTCCCAACACCACATCCGGGAGCGCCGCCCGCGCGGCGGCGATCCGGCGGGCCAGCTCGGCATCGGCGTGGGCGTACCCGGCAGCGAAGCCCTGCGGATCGGCCTCGTAGGCCAGCCGGGAGCGGATCACCTCGACCCGGGTGTCCACATCGCGCGAGGCGGCGACATCGACGGTCAGCCCGAACCGGTCCAGCAGCTGCGGGCGCAGCTCGCCCTCCTCGGGGTTCATGGTGCCGATCAGCACGAACCGGGCGTCGTGCGAGTGTGAGACCCCGTCGCGTTCGATGTGCACCCGGCCCATCGCCGCGGCATCCAGCAGCACGTCGACCAGGTGGTCGTGCAGCAGGTTGACCTCGTCGACGTACAGCACACCACCGTGCGCGCGGGCCAGCAGGCCCGGGGAGAACGCGTGCTCGCCCTCGCGCAACACCTTCTGCAGATCCAGCGAGCCGACCACCCGATCCTCGGTGGCGCCGATCGGCAGTTCGACCAGCCGGGCGTCGTCGTCCACGTGGGCCAGCACCGCGGCCAACGCACGCACCGCAGTCGATTTGGCGGTGCCCTTCTCGCCCCGGATCAGCACGCCGCCGATATCGGGGCGCACCGCGCACAGCACCAGCGCCAGTCGCAGCTGGTCGTGGCCGACCAGCGCGGAGAACGGATAGGTCGCCACCGTGGCCGTCACGCCAGGGCCCCGGAGGCTGGGCGCAGCATGGCGATATGCGGTATGCCGTCCTCGATGTATTCCTCACCGTCCGGGATGAATCCGTGTGCGGCGTACATGTCCTGCAGGTAGGTCTGCGCGTCGATGCGGCACGGATAGGTGCCCACCTCGGCGATCGCGGCCTGCATCAGCCGCGCGGTGTGGCCGCGTCCGCGGTCGCTGCGTTTGGTGCAGACCCGCCCGATGCGGAACACCTTCTCGCCACCGGGATGTTCCTCCATCAACCGCAACGTCGAGATCACCTGTCCGTCTTCACCTTCCAGCCAGAAGTGCCGGGTCTCGGCGAGCAGGTCACGGCCGTCGAGTTCCGGGTACGGGCAGGCCTGTTCGACGACGAACACCTCGACCCGCAACTTGAGCAGTTCGTAGAGCGTGGCGGCGTCGAGATCCTTCGCCCAGTTGCGGCGCAGCGCGACGGTCATGGCGGGCTCATCGTCATAAGACAGCGGGTACATCCAGCTTGAGCACCTTGGTGCCGTAATCCCAGACCTCCTGGAACAGCCCCGGTTCCCCGGACAGCTTGGTGCCCAGCGAGGGCACCATCTCCTTGAGCTTGGGCAGCCAGCCCTGGTACTGGTCGGCGAAGCAGCGTTCCATCACCTCGAGCATGGCCGGCACCGCGGTCGACGCACCCGGTGAGGCACCCAGCAGACCGGCGATGCTGCCGTCGGCCGCGGTGAGCACCGTGGTGCCGAACTCCAGCACACCGCCGGCGCCTTTGCGCCGGATGACCTGCACACGTTGCCCGGCGATATCCAGTTCCCAGTCGGAATCGACTGCGCTGGGTGCGAATTCACGCAGCGTGTCGACGCGCGCGGCCTCGCTCAGCATCAGTTGCCCGACCAGGTATTTCACCAGCCCGACCTCGGTCAGGCCGACACCGATCATCGACGGCAGGTTGTCGGGTTTGACCGAGAATGGCAGATCGGTGACCTTGCCCTGCTTGAGGAACTTCGGCGACCAGCCGGCGAACGGCCCGAACAGCAGAAACGATTTGCCGTTGATGACGCGGGTGTCCAGGTGCGGCACCGACATCGGCGGGGCGCCCAGCGGCGGCAGCCCGTACACCTTGGCCTGGTGGCCGGCGGTGAGGTCCTGGTTGCCGGTACGCAGGAACTGTCCGCCGACCGGGAACCCACCGAAGCCCTTGGACTCCGGGATACCCGCCTTCTGCAGCAGCGCCAACGCGCCACCGCCGGCGCCGACGAACACGAACTTGGCGTTGATGGTCTGCTTGGACCGGGTCCGGCGGTTGGTGACCTTGACCGTCCAGGTGCCGTCGGACTCCTTGCGCAGATTGCGCACATCGTGGCCGAACAGCGTCGTCATGCCGTGGCCGGCGCTGTAGCCGATGAGCTGGCGCGACAGCGAGCCGAAGTCGACGTCGGTACCGGCCTGCGTCCAGTTCAGGGCGACCGGTTCGGCGAAGGTCCGCTTGGCCGCCATGAACGGCAGGCGCCGGGCGAATTCGTCCTTGTCGTCGATGTACTCCATGGTGGCGAACAACGGGTTGCGCACCAGCGCCTCGTGGCGCGCCTTCAGGTACTGGGCGTTGGCCGCGCCCTCGACGAAGCTCACATGCGGGATCGGGTTGAGGAAGCTGCGCACGTCGGGCAGCACTCCGTTCTCCACCGCGTAAGCCCAGAACTGCCGGGAGACCTGGAACTGCTCGTTGACGTTGATCGCCTTGGCGGTGTCGATGGTGCCGTCGGACTTCTGCGGTGTGTAGTTCAGCTCACAGAGTGCGGAGTGTCCGGTGCCCGCGTTGTTCCACGGGTCGCTGCTCTCGGCGGCCGCACCGTCGAGGCGCTCGATCATGGTGATCGACCAGTCCGGTTCGAGCAGGCGCAGCAGCGCGCCCAGGGTGGCGCTCATGATGCCGGCACCGATCAGTACGACATCCGTCTTGGCAGCTTTCGGGTCAGACACGGACATAAGGTTATCTCCCGGCTGACCGGGAGGACCGCCCGGCCGTTAGGTCACTAGAGTGGCAGGCGTGACCGGCTGGGAGCCCGATGTCTTGCCTGGCTATTGGCAGCGCCAACTGGCCCTGGGACCTGATCCCGACGGGGAGGGTGAGCTGGCGGCGACCCTGGTGTCCCGCGACGAACCAACTCCGCACCCGGACCGGGCCGTGCTGGTGGTGCACGGTTACACCGATTACTTCTTCCACACCGAACTGGCCGATCACTTCGCCGAGCGCGGCCTGGCCTGCTACGCCCTGGACCTGCCCAAGTGCGGTCGGTCCCGGCGCGACGGCCAGACCCCGCACTTCACCTCCAATCTGGCGCATTACGACCGCGCTCTGGATGCCGCCCTCGGTGTCATCGGCGCCCGCGAGGTGCTGGTGTACGGGCATTCGGCCGGCGGGCTGATCGTGACGCTGTGGCTGGACCGGCGCCGACGTCGGCACGCCACCCGCCCGGTCACCGGCCTGGTGCTCAACAGCCCGTTCCTCGATCTGCACGGCCCGGCCATCCTGCGCACCCCGCCCACCTCGGCGGCGCTGATGGCGATGGCCCGGGTGCGCAAGCTCAAGGTGGTCCGCAAGCCGACCGAGGGCGGCTACGGCACATCCCTGCACCGCGATTACGCCGGCGAGTTCGAATACGACCTGGAGTGGAAGCCGGTCGGCGGGTTCCCGGTCACCTTCGGGTGGATCAATGCGATCCGGCGCGGGCAGAAGCGGCTGCACCGCGGGCTGGATGTCGGGGTGCCGAGCCTGATCCTGCGCTCGGATCACAGCGTCGCCGAGGTCGGTGACCCGGACCGGATCCAGCGTGGTGATGCCGTGCTCGACGTCGACCAGATCGCCCGGTGGGCGGGCTGTGTCGGCAACCGGCTCACCGTCGTACCGGTCACCGACGCCAAACACGATGTCTTCCTGTCACTGCCCGGACCGCGGGCGGCGGCGTATCAGGAACTCGACGGCTGGCTGTACTGGTATCTCAAGACCGCCACCTCACACAGCGGATAGGACACGCATGCAGCATTACGACCTGACCATCATCGGCACCGGGTCCGGTAACAGCATCCCGGATCCGGGTGTCGACCCGCGGTACGCCGATATGCGGATCGCCATCTGTGAGGAGGGCACGTTCGGGGGCACCTGCCTCAACGTGGGCTGCATCCCGACCAAGATGTTCGTCTACGCCGCCGAGGTCGCCGAGACGGTGAAGCAGAGCTCTCGCTACGGGGTCGACGCGCATATCGACAAGGTGCGCTGGCCCGACATCGTGTCGCGGGTGTTCGGCCGGATCGACCCGATCGCCGAGAGCGGTAAGACCTACAAGCAGGGTCTGCCCAATATCGACGTGTACACCAGCCACACCAAGTTCACCGGCCGCGACGGGGACCGTTACACGCTGCGCACCGCCGCCGGCGACGAGTTCAGCTCCTCTTCTGTGGTCATCGCCGCCGGTGCCCGTGCGGTCATCCCGCCGGCCATCACCGAGTGCGGGGTGACGTATTACACCAGCGACAACATCATGCGCATCGAGACGCTGCCCGAACATCTGGCGATCGTCGGCGGCGGATTCGTGGCCGCCGAGTTCGCGCACGTGTTCTCCTCGCTCGGGGTCAAGGTGACCGTCGTGGTCCGCGGGCCGGGCATGTTGACGCACTGCGATGACACGATCTGCCACCGGTTCACCGAGCTGGCGGGCGAAAAGTGGGACCTGCGAACCGGAGTCAACGTCACCGGGTCTCGCCCGCATCAGGGTGACGGGGTGATCCTCGAACTCGACGACGGCACCGAACTGGCCGCCGATGCGCTGCTGGTGGCCACCGGCCGACACCCCAACGGGGACCGGCTGGACGCCGAACTGGCCGGTGTCGAGGTGAACGACGGCATGGTGACCGTCGACGAGTACCAGCGCACCACCGCGCGCGGAGTATGGGCGCTCGGTGATGTGTCCTCGGCGTATCAGCTCAAGCATGTGGCCAATCACGAGATGCGGGTGGTGCGGCACAACCTGTTACGCGACTGGGACGACACCGCCGCCATGGTGGCCAGCGATCACCGGTTCGTGCCGTCGGCCGTGTTCACCGATCCACAGATGGCCACCGTCGGGCTGACCGAGACCGAGGCCCGCGAGGCCGGTCACGACATCATCGTCAAGGTGCAGGAGTACGGTTCGACGGCCTACGGCTGGGCGATGGAGGACACCACCGGCATCGCCAAGCTGATCGGCGACCGGGCCACCGGCAAGATCCTGGGCGCACACATCATGGGTTATCAGGCGTCCTCGATCATCCAGCCGTTGATCCAGGCGATCAGCTTCGGTCAGACCGCCAAAGAAATTGCCACCGGCCAGTATTGGATCCACCCCGCGCTGCCCGAGGTGATCGAGAACGCGTTGTTGGGGTTGGTCGAATAGTCAGCGCCGAGTCGCCGTCACCAACAGATATTCGGCTTCCCAGCGCCCGTCACGCTGCGTGCCGGCCAGGTGGTCCAGGAACGCCTGGTCCAGCGCGGCGACCTGTTCGGGTGACTCGGCGTTGAACTTGTAGGCCGCGATGGTGGGCCCGTAGTTGCGCTTCCAGTACTCCCGGAACTCCAGTGGCTCGGTGCAGTGGTCCAGCGTCACCGTCTGTCGCCGCATGGTCAGGTCGGCCACCCGGTCACCCAGCAGTTCGGCCACATGCACCTCGTCACCCCACAGCGGCGCGGGGCTGGCTCCGGGCGGCGGCGGTGGCGCATACGGTTTCATGGTGGCGAACAGTCCGCCGATGAAACCTGTTGGCGTCCAATTGATCAGACCGATGGTGCCGCCGGGCCGGCACACCCGGACCAGTTCGTCGGCGGCCACCTGGTGCCGGGGTGCGAACATCACCCCCACACAGGACATCACGATGTCGAAGCTGTTGTCGCCGAACGGCATCGCCTCGGCGTCGGCCTCGACCCAGTCCACGTCCACACCGCGCGCCGTGGCAGCGGCGCGGCCGGCGGTGAACAGTTCGGGGGTGAGATCGCCCGCCGTGACCACCGCACCGGCTTCGGCGGCCGGGATGGCGGCGTTCCCCGCCCCGGCGGCGACGTCGAGGACACGGTCACCGGGCCCGACACGGCAGGCCCGCACCAGTTCCGGTCCGAGTGCCGGGATGAGTTCAGTGGCTACCGCCACATAGTCACCCGACGCCCACAGCGCCCGGTGTTTGGCCTTCACCGCCCGGTCGACATCGGTTGTGTCCATGGTCACTCCTCCCGATCTGTCAGCGGTACATGTCCATGCTGATCTTGACGGGAGTTCGATGTGTCCGAAATGACGCTTTCGGCCCAGGTCAGTTGTGGCCTGCGCCGATCCAATGCAACAGGTCGTGCACGATATCGTCGTCCAGACGGTAGCTGACCGACCGCCCAACGCGATCGCTACGCACCCAGCCCTGCCCGCGCAGCACCCGGAGTGCCTGGGAAACCGCGTTTTCCGAGCGGCCCAGCGCGGCGGCCAGCTCGCTGACACAAATGCCGGGAACCCGGTGCAGGCTCAGCAGGATCTCCAGGCGGTGGGGATCGGACAGCAGGTCGAAACGTCGCGCCCATTCGGCGGTGTCGACATCCGCGAGCGCCGAGGAGGCCTTCTGCACCACCGAGGCATCGTCCATACCGTGCAATCTAGTCGCGCTCAGTCCAGGAAGCCGTGCAGCAATGCCGACGATCCGGCCAGATGCGCGCACATGGCGTCGGCCGCGGCGGCCGAGTCGCCGGCCAGGATGGCCGCGATGATGGTGTCGTGCTGCTCGTCCGAGTGGGCGATGTTGCGGGCCAGCAACGGGATCTGGTCGAGCAGGGCGTTGATCCGCATCCGGTTCTCGGCGACCAGCGGTACCAGCGATACCGAGCCGGCGGCCTCGGCGATCGCCAGGTGCAACCGCGAGTCCAGCCGTCGGTAGTCCTCGGGCGCGGCCCCGCGCACATCCTCACAACGTGACCGCAGCTCGGCGCATTCGGCCTCGGTCAGCGCACGGGCCGCCGCCATCCGCGCGGCCCCCACCTCGAGGATCTCGCGCAGCCGCAGCGCATCGTCGAGGATCTCACGGGTGACCCCGTGCCCGCCGGGCGGATGCCGCAGATCGGGGAGTTCGTCGGCCAGGAAGGTGCCGCCGTAGCGCCCGCGTTTGGACACCAGGTAACCGGTGTCGGCCAGCGATTTGATGGCTTCGCGCACGGTGTCGCGGCTGACGCCGAGCCGGGCGGCCAGTTCACGCTCCGGTGGCAGCGACTCCCCCGGCGCCAGCACGCCGAGGCGGATCATCTGCAGCAGCCGCCCCACGGTGTCCTCGAATGCGTTGCCCAGCCGGACCGGGCGCAGCAACGCATCACTGGCGGGCTGCGGGTCCGGTCCGGCCGACAACGGATGTGCCTTACAGCGGGGTGACGTAGGCGGAGCTGATGCCACCGTCGACCAGGAACGACGACCCGGTGATGAAGGAGGCGTCATCGCTGGCCAGGAAGGCCACAGCTGCGGCCAGTTCCTCCGGTTCGGCGAACCGGCCGACCGGCACGTGCACCAACCGTCGGGCGGCGCGCTCGGGGTCCTTGGCGAACAATTCCTTGAGCAGCGGGGTGTTCACCGGGCCGGGGCACAGCGCGTTGACCCGGATCCCCTGGCGCGCGTACTGCACGCCGAGTTCGCGCGACATCGCCAGCACGCCGCCCTTGGAGGCGGTGTAGGAGATCTGCGATGTCGCAGAGCCCAGCACCGCGACGAAGGACGCGGTGTTGATGATGGATCCGCGCTGGGCCGGAACCATGTGCCGCAGTGCGGCTTTGGAGCACAGGAACACCGACTTGAGGTTGATGTCCTGAACCCGCTGCCAGGCGTCCAGGCTGGTGTTCTCGATCAGGTCGTCCTCGGGCGGGCTGATCCCGGCGTTGTTGAAGGCGATGTCCACCCCGCCGTGCACCTCGAAGGCGGTGTCGAACAGATTGTCCACCGCGACCGGGTCGGACACGTCCACCTGGACGAAGGTGACGTTCAGGTCGTTGGCGACGGACTGCCCGGTGGTCGGGTCGACATCACCGATGACGACGATGGCGCCCTCGGCCTGCATACGTTTGGCGGTGGCCAGGCCGATACCGCTGGCGCCGCCGGTGATGACGGCGACCTTGTCCTTGAGTCGCTGGCTCAGGTCCACTTACTTCTCCTCTGCTACGTGGCTCAATTGTCGGATTCGCCGACGGCGATGAAAACGTTCTTGGTTTCGGTGAACGACAGGGGCGCATCGGGGCCGAGTTCACGGCCGAGTCCGGATTGTTTGAAGCCGCCGAAGGGGGTGGTGTAACGCACCGAGGAATGCGAGTTGACGCTCAGGTTGCCGGCCTCCACCGCACGCGACACCCGCAGACCGCGCGACAGGTTGTCGGTCCAGATCGACCCGGACAGCCCGTAATGGGTGTCGTTGGCCAGCGCGATCGCGTCGGCCTCGTCCTCGAACGGCAGCACCGTGACGACGGGCCCGAAGATTTCCTCGGTGACGGTGCGGTCGGTGCGCGCCGGGGTGAGGACCGTTGGCGGGAACCAGAATCCGGGTCCGGTCGGGGCCGATCCCCTAAACGCCACCGGTGCGTCGTCGGGCACGTAACCGCGCACCGACTCCCAGTGTTTGCGCGATACCAGCGGACCCATCTCGGTAGCGGGTGAGGTCGGGTCCCCCACCGCCACCCCGGCCACGGCGGGTTCGAACAGTTCCATGAACCGGTCGTAGACGTTGCGCTGCACCAGGATCCGGCTGCGTGCGCAGCAGTCCTGGCCGGCGTTGTCGAAGACACCGTAGGGTGCGGTGGCGGCGGCACGTTCCAGGTCGCAGTCGTCGAAGATGATGTTGGCGCTCTTGCCGCCCAGTTCCAGGGTGACCCGTTTGACGTGGGTGGCGGCCCCGGCCATCACCCGGGTGCCGACGGCGGTGGACCCGGTGAACACCACCTTGCGGATATCGGGGTGACTGACGAAGCGCTCCCCCACCACCGAACCCGCCCCGGGCAGCACCTGGAACAGATCCGGGTCCAGGCCCGCGTTGACCGCGAGTTCGGCCAGCCGCAGAGACGTCAGCGGGGTCCACTCTGCGGGTTTGAGCACCACCGCGTTACCGGCGGCCAGCGCGGGCGCAAAACCCCAGGACGCGATGGTCATCGGGAAGTTCCACGGGGTGATGATGCCGACGACGCCGAGCGGTTCGTTGAAGGTGACGTCGATACCGCCGGCGACCGGAATCTGCTTGCCGGACAGGCGTTCCGGGCTGGCAGCATAAAAGGTCAGCACATCGCGGACATGACCGGCCTCCCATTCGGCCTGCCCGACCGGGTGCCCGGAGTTGGCGACCTCCAGCGCCCCGAGCTCACCGATATGGGCGTCGACGACGGCGGCGAAAGACCGCAGCGCGGCGGCCCGCTCGGCCGGTGCCAGCTTGGCCCAACGCCGCTGCGCGACGACCGCCCGCGCCACCGCATCGTCGACCGCGGCGACATCGAGCAGATCGACCTGCCGCAGCAGCTCCTCGGTCGCCGGATTGATGACGTCACACGTTGTCATGACACGCTTTCTTTTTGAATGTGGCGGGCTGTCGCATGGGTGCGCGCGGCGTCCACCACGGCGGCGAACAGGCGCAGGTCGTCGAGACGTTCCTCGGGATGCCACTGCACCGCGACCGCGAACTGGTCCGGGTGGGTCGTCGGATCCAGTTCGACGGCCTCCACGCTGCGGTCGTCGCTGTCGATCGCGCTGACGATCAGCCCGCGGCCCAGCTGGTCGATGCCCTGGTGGTGGTAGCACTGGGCATCGGTCGACTCGCCGACCAGGCCGGCCAGTCGGGTGCCCGGTACGGTGAGTACCGCAGAGGTGGTGAACACCGCGTTGCCCAGTTGGTGACGGGTGTGGCCGAGCACATCGGGCAGGTGTTGGTGCAGGGTGCCACCGAGCACGACGTTGAGAACCTGTGCGCCCCGGCAGATCCCGAGCACCGGGAGATGGCGGCCCAGCGCCCGTCGTACCAGCGCGAACTCCCAGGCGTCCCGGTCGCCGGCCGGCTCGTCGGTGGTGGTGTGCCGCTGGTTTCCGTACCGCGCGGGGTCGACATCGCGGCCGCCGGTGATGATCAACCCGTCGAGGCCGTCGAGCACCCGGTCGGCGACATCGGGCTGCTGGGGTGGCAGCAGCACCGCTGTGCCGCCGGCCAGGTTGACACCCTGCAGGTAGATCGCGGGCAGGAAGCTGGCCTGCACATCCCACACCCCGGTCTGGGCCTGTTGCAGGTAGGTGGTCAGCCCCAGCACTGGTCGGCTCACCACATCGTCAGAGCCGTTCAAAGCCGCGGACCCTCTCCCAGTCGGTGACGGCGGCGTTGAAGGCCTTCAACTCGACACGCGCGTTGTTGAGGTAATGCTCGACGACCTCGTCGCCGAACGCCTCGCGCGCCACCGACGAATTCTCGAACAGGGTGGCGGCCTCGGCCAGTGTCGTCGGCAGCCGGTCCGCACCGCTGGTGTAGGCGTTGCCCGTCAACGCATCGGTGAGTTCGAGCTGTTGGTCGATGCCGTGTAGACCACCAGCGATCAGCGCCGCGGTCGCCAGGTATTGATTGACGTCGCCACCGGGTGCCCGGCATTCCATCCGCATGCCGAGACCGTGCCCGACCACCCGCAGCGCGCAGGTCCGGTTGTCCAGCCCCCAGGCCACCGCGGTCGGGGCGAAGCTGCCGTCGGCGAAGCGCTTGTAGGAGTTGATGTTCGGGGCGTACCACAGGCTCAGCTCGCGCAGGGTGGCCAGCTGACCGGCGACGAAGCTGCGGAACATCGCCGACATGCCCAGCGGGTCATCGTCATCGGCGAACACCGCGGCGCCCTCGGTGCCGCGCAGGGAGATGTGGATATGGCAACTGTTGCCCTCACGCTCGTCGAATTTGGCCATGAAGGTCAGCGATTTGCCGTGCTGGTCGGCGATCTCCTTGGCGCCGTTCTTGTAGATGGTGTGGTTGTCGCAGGTCCGCAGCGCCTCGTCATAACGGAAGGCGATCTCCTGCTGGCCGAGGTTGCACTCGCCCTTCACGCCCTCGCAGTACATGCCGGCGCCCTCCATCCCGCGCCGGATATCGCGCAGCAGCGGTTCCATCCGGGTCGAGGCGAGCATGTTGTAGTCGATGTTGTAATCGCTGGCCGGGGTGAGGTCGCGGTAGCCGGACTTCCAGGCGTCGCGGTAGCCGTCGTCGAAAACCATGAATTCCAGTTCGGTGCCGACGAATGCGGCCAGGCCGCGGTCGGCCAGCCGGGCCAGTTGCGTCTGCAGGATGCCGCGCGGGGCGGCGCTGACGGCGCGGCCGTCGGTGAAGGTCAGATCGGCCATCAGCAGTGCCGAGCCGGGCAGCCAGGGCAGCAGGCGCAGCGTGCTGAAGTCGGGTGTCATCACCATGTCGCCGTAGCCGGTTTCCCAGCTCGACATGGCGTAGCCGTCGACGGTGTTCATGTCGACGTCGACCGCCAGCAGATAGTTACAGCATTCCGCGCCGTGCGCAGCGACCTCCTCGACGAACAACCGCGCCGAGACCCGTTTCCCGGTGAGCCTGCCCTGCATGTCGGGGAAGGCCACGATGACGGTGTCCACCTCACCGGCGGCGACAAGACGCTCCAATTCGATCTGCGTCAGCATGCTGGCTCCATCCGGTCGGCTCCGGCACGGATCGGCGTTGACCCGGCCGTCACCTCTAAAGGTAGGCCATCAGACCAATGGAGCGCGAGTGGACCCGCAAGTCACCAGGTACTGGTGCGCATCACGATCTCGGCGGCCAGCTGCGCGGTCGACTCGCCCGCGTTGCGGCGGCCCAGTAGTTCGACCAGGCGGAACTCGCCGAAGACGAAGCGCTGGCTGGCCTTGGCGACCGCGGCCGCCTTTGCGGTGCTGACCAACACGGTGGTGGCGACCTCGACCGCCTTGCAGTTCTCGTCCCGGATGGCGCCGGCCTCGTCGGTGACCCGTGGGTGTCCGCGGTCGATCACCACCAGCCCGGTGAACCGGTCCAACCGGTTGGCGGCCAGCTCCCAGGCCACCTCGGCGCCGACGCGGTCGCCCACCAGGGTGCTCCACCGCACGTCGAGTTGATCCATGATGCCGATGACCGATTCCGCGGTCAGCTGCGGATTGTGGGCGATGACGACGGTGCGCAGCGAGGCCGTGTGCAACCGCTGACACACCGACTCATAAGCGGCCGGTGCCAATTGCGCGGAGCCGATCAGCACCACGACGCCAGCGTTCTCGGGGCCGGTGACCTCAACCGCAAACGGGCAACCGGCAACGGTGACCGTGGCGGGGGGCATCTCGGTCACGCTAGGTCATCCCTCGGCTCGGTGCAGGTGTTTTCGCCGGTCTGCACAACGGTGCTCATACCTGCTCCAGACGCTGCGCCTGTTTGCCAGTGGTCTCCAGAAAGGTCTGCGGCAGCGTCGCTTTGACCGGGATGCGTGGGTCCGGCGTGGGGAACGCGACCCCGAACACCGCCATCGAGCCCACGTTCTCGAACGAGAAGTACACGCTGCTGCGCACCCCACCCAGGTCCATCGTCTGCTCGTAGACCAGCGCGCCGTCGCGGTCGGTGTCCAACGCGACGGTGGTCATCGGGATGCCCGGCGCGTCGGGGGCGAAGAACGTCGAGAACTCGGCGCAACGTTCGGCGATCGCCTGCAAAGTGTCCATGTCCAACGTCCAACTCAACACGGTGATGAGCATGCGGGCACCGTCGTAGCCGACGACGTACTTGGCCGCGCTGCCCGGTCCACGTTCGGCGGTCGCCCCGATCGACTTGCTGAATCCCTCACTGCAATTGGGCGGACTGGACAGCATCGGCGGCGGGCCGCCGGCCCCGTCGGGAACACCCGGCGACTCGACGATGCGGTCGACCTGGACACCCTCGGGGAAATCGTCCGCGGTCAGCATCGCCTTCTCCAGGCGTGCACCGGGCCAGGTCGCCGATCCCGAAATGGCGCTGCTGCAAGCGGTCAGCACCACGAGGATGGCAGCCAGCACCGGCAGCAGCACAACCTTGCGCATCATCGCTCCAGGCTACCGACGGACGTGCTGATCACCGGTCGCGGCGGCGGACCCGACAGCAACGCCAGGATGGCATCGAGATCGGCGTGCGCGACCAGCGCGTCGGCCATGAGGTCCAACTGGGCGTCGCGCCGGGCGGTGACGCTGATATCGGTCGCGCCGACGAACCCGCTGCGCCCGGCGGCCGCGGCGACCTCGCTCAGCCATGCCCGTCGGACGCCGTCGTTGTCGAGCAGGCCGTGCCAGTGTGTGCCGTACACCGCGCCGCGGCGAAGGCCCACGCCCAGCCAGTCGGCCTCGGCATGAGAGGCCACCTGGCCATGATGGATCTCATAGCCGTACAGCGGAGATTCCCAGTGCCGCAACGTCTTCTCCGGAGCGAACACGATATCGGCGGCCAGCAGTCCCAGCCCGTCGACGGCGCCGGCCCGCGATTCCACCGGGTCGTCGATGGTGTGGCACAGCATCTGGAAACCACCGCACACGCCGAGCACCGCGCGCCCGGCCGAGGCGTGGGCCACCACCTGCTCGGCCACTCCCGTCTCGCGCAGCCAGGCCAGGTCGGCGACGGTGGCCTTGCTGCCCGGCAACAGCACCACGTCGGCGTCGGCGAGATCGGCCGGATCGGTGACCCAGCGCACCGCGACGCCCGGCTCACAGGCCAGCGCCTCCACATCGGTGGAGTTGGAGATTCGTGGCAGCCGTACCGCAGCGACCCGTAGCCAGTCCCGGCCCAGCGGCGGCAACGGCTGCCCCAGCGATCGACCGGCCTGCACCGACAGCGAGTCCTCGGTGTCCATCCAGAGGTCGTCGAGGTGCGGGATCACCCCGTAGGTGGGGCGGCCGGTGAGCTCGTGTAACTGGTTCAGCCCGGGCGCCAGCAGCGCCGGGTCACCGCGGAACTTGTTCACCAGGAACCCGCTGATCAGCCGCTGGTCTGCGGGCCCCAGTACGGCGACGGTGCCGAAAAGGTGGGCCAGCAGGCCACCACGGTCGATATCACCGACCACCAGGACCGGCAGGTCTGCCGCGACGGCCAGACCCATGTTGGACAGGTCGGTGGCGCGCAGGTTGATCTCAGCGGGCGAGCCGGCACCCTCACAGATGACGACATCGAATTCTTCTCGCAGCGACTGTAATTCGGCGTTGACGACGTCGGCGAGCTGGGTGCGCCGGGTGAAATAGTCGCCGGCGGCCATGGTGCCTGCGACCTGACCGCGCACCACCAGCTGCGAGGTGCGGTCGCTGCCGGGTTTGAGCAGCACCGGGTTGAAGCGCACGCTCGGGGCCAGCCCGCAGGCCCGGGCCTGCACGGCCTGCGCGCGGCCGATCTCGCCGCCCTCGACGGTGACGGCCGAATTGTTGCTCATGTTCTGCGCCTTGAACGGCGCGACCCGAATCCCCTTGCGCGCCAGCAATCGACACAGACCGGCGACCACCATGGACTTGCCGGCGTCGGAGGTGGTGCCGGCGACCAGCAGCGCGCCGCGCAGGCTCACGGCAGGGTCAGGATGTCGGCGCCCTCGTCGGTGACCACCAGGGTGTGCTCGAACTGCGCCGTCCATTTCAGGTCGCGGGTGGCCACCGTCCAGCCGTCGTCCCAGATCTCGTAGTCCAGGGCCCCGAGGTTGATCATCGGTTCGATGGTGAACGTCATACCCGGCTCCAGCACCGTGTCCACCGCGGGCTGGTCGTAGTGCAGCACCACCAGGCCGTTGTGGAAGGTCTCACCGATGCCATGCCCGGTGAAGTCACGAACCACGTTGTAGCCGAACCGATTCGCGTAGGCCTCGATGACCCGGCCGACGATCGAGAGCTGCCGGCCCGGCTTGACCGCCTTGATGGCGCGCATGGTCGCCTCGTGGGTGCGTTCGACGAGCAGCCGGTGCTCCTCGGACACGTCACCGGCCAGGAAGGTGGCGTTGGTGTCGCCGTGCACCCCGTCGATATAGGCGGTGACGTCGATGTTGACGATGTCCCCGTCCTGGATGACCGTCGAGTCCGGGATGCCGTGGCAGATGACCTCGTTGAGCGAGGTGCAGCAGGATTTCGGGAAACCCTTGTAGCCCAGCGTGGACGGGTAGGCACCGTGATCGACCATGTACTCGTGTGCCACCCGGTCGAGGTGGTCGGTGGTGACCCCGGGGGCGACGGCCTTGCCGGCCTCGGCCAGCGCCGCCGCGGCGATCTGTCCGGCCACCCGCATCTTCTCGATCACCTCGGGTGTCTGCACCCAGGGTTCGCTGCCCTCCTTGGCCGTGGGCTTCCAGGCGTACTCGGGTCGCTCGATCGACTTGGGCACCGGCAGCGTCGGTGACAGGTCGCCGGAGCGCAAGGGGGCACGAACAGACATGCCGGTCAGCCTACCGAGATTGCGCCCAGTGCCGTACGCACCCGCTGCGGAAGTGAGCCGCCGTGGGCCAGCCAGTCGTCCAGCGCGATCCGCACCGAGGCCATCGCCAACGCCCCGATCAGTCGTGGCCGGGGATCATCGGGGGCCAGATCGGTGAACCGCGGTGCCACCAGATCGGCGATGGCTCCCTCGTAACCGACGTAGATCTGCAGTGTCCAGGCGTTCAGCGTGGGTGATGACCGGGTCAGTGTCGCCAGGTCACGCACCTGCCCGCTGATGGCCTCGAATCCGTCGCCGAGATCGACGAAGGCCGCGACCACCGCATCGCGCGCCGACAGTTCGGGCGGTTGGGCCGCCACCGACGCGGTGATGACATCCAGCCAGTGCCGAGTCATGCCGTCGGCGACGGCGTCCTCCTTGGCGGCGAAGTACCGGAAGAACGTGGCCCGCCCGACCTGCGCCTCGGCCGCGATGCGTTCGACCGTGGTGGCGGCCAGGCCGTCCGCGGCGACCAGTGCCGCGGCGGCCGCGGCGATGCGGTAACGGGTGGCCTGCCGCTTGCGGATGTTCAACGGGATGGGTTCGGTCATTTCAGCCATGAGACTACGTCTCATTTGAGATTCTGTCTCGTATGACACAAGCGTGCGCACCGAAGTCCTGGGAAGCCTGGCAGTTCGTGCAGAAGATGCTCGGGGACATCACCGCGGTCGTGGCGGCCGACGCCCGTGACGAATACGAACTGCTCGACGGTCTGCGGGTGATCTCCCGGGTGACCGCGCTGTGTTCGGAACTGTCCGTGGAGGCCGATCCGGAACTGCCGTGGTTCATCGACATGTGCTCACCCACCCGCCTGGTCGGCGGACCCAACCCCGACGGCCGCTACCTGCTCGCGATGATCCGCGGTGACCGCAGCTACCGCATCACCGGAACGCGCGGCAGCAGCGCCTATCTGGGTCTGCAGGTGCTCGCCGGCACCGGGATGACGCCACGCCGGATGGCGGGCCATCTCAGCGATACCGATCTGCTGCTCGACGGCGAGACCTTCACGATCATGGTCTCGGCCACCCGACCGGACAACCTTGCCGGCGCGCAGTGGCTGCCCATCCCCGAGGATGCCGCCTCGATCGTGGTGCGCGAATACATCGGTGATGCCACCGCCGAACGACCGGCCGCCCTGCACATCGAGACACTCGACGCCGGGCCGCTGCAGCCACCCACCGACGCCGAGGTCGCCGACCAGTTCACCGCGATGGCGTGGACGTTGATGAAGCTGACCACACTGCACCGCACCATCAAGCCCGAACTGCTGCAGACGCCCAACACCCTGGTCACCGCCGCGGCTGCGGCGCTCGGTGCGGCCGACACCACCCCGGATAACCTGTACATGATCGGCAGCTTCGACCTCGACGAGCAGCAGAGCCTGGTGCTCGAATTCGTCCCACCCGCCACCCGCTACTGGAACGTCACCTGCGAGAACATCTGGCACGAGTGCATCGAACCGCGTCGCAGGCACAGCTCGGTGACCGACCGGGGCGTCGGCCCCGGCACCGACGGAAAGGTGCGAATCGCGATCGGCGCCAGGGATTGCGGTCACGGGCACTGGTTGGACACCGGCGGCCGACGGCGCGGCTTCGTGGTGTTGCGCTGGCTGGACAACCCGGCCGCACCCGAGGTCGAGGTGGCGGTCAGATGAACAGATTCGACTCCGACACCCTGATCACCGCGGCTTGCGAGGCGGCCGGCAGCGACGATTTCGGCGCACCGGACGGCTGGCGCAAGAACCTGGACCGGCTGTGCGACGACCTGGCCGGCCAGGCCCGGCTCAACGATCTCGGCGTGGAGATCGCGGTCATGGACATCGTCGGGCCGCTCACCCATCGACTGCGAATCACCCAGTGGCGCAAAGAGAACCCCGCGGTGGCCACGACGCCGGTGACACGGCCCATCTTCATCGTCGGCCAGCCGCGTACCGGCACCACCATCCTGTTCGACCTGCTGGCCCAGGACCCGGCACTGCGCCCCCCGCTCACCTGGGAGGTAGACGCCCCGTGGCCGCTGCCCCGACCGGACACCTACGCCACCGATCAGCGCATCGCGGCCATCCAGGCCAGTATCGAGATGTCCGAACTGCTGGTGCCGGGCCTGCTGGCCCATCATCCGATGGGCGCACTGGTCGGCCAGGAGTGCGTTCGCATGACGGCCGCGCAGTTCTGCAGCATGATCTTCTCGGTGCAATACCGACTGCCCGCCTACTACCGCTGGCTGTTACACGATGCCGACCACCGCGACGCCTACCGTTACCACCGAATCTTCCTGCAGCACTTGCAGTCCGGGGTTCCCGGCGGCCCCTGCCAATGGTTGCTGAAATCGCCGGCCCACCTGTGGCAGTTGGACGCACTGGTCGCCGAGTATCCCGACGCGGTGATCGTGCAGACCCACCGCGATCCGCTCAACGTGATCTCCTCGATCACGGCGCTGACCCACCATCTGCGCCGGCTTGCCTCCGACCACAGCGATATCACCGAGTGTGCCCAGCAGTCCCGCGAGGAGATCCTCACCGGCCTGCGCCGCTCGATGGCGGTACGCGATTCCGGGGTGCTGGCACCCGGGCAGATCATCGATGTGCAGTTCGCCGATTTCATCCGCGATCCGTTCGCGACCATCGGCACGCTGTATGCGGCATTGGGACGCGAACTGACACCGGAGGCCGAGCACCGGATGCGGGCATATCTGGCCGCTCATCCCGGCGACGGCGGCGGGGCCCGCTACACCTGGGCGGCCACCGGCCTGGATGCCGACGAACTGCGCGCCGAGGTGACCGGCTACCAGGACCGGTTCGGCGTCCCGACCGAGGCGCTGCGCTGATCGGCAGCACTGAGAGCAACCCTCTCCATCTGCGGTAATGGTGTTACCGTGCAGGGATGACCGAGACCGTGCACCTGCTGCGACTGCTGGACTATCGCGAGGTGTCCTCGACCCCGGACCGACTGGTGCTCGAGATGGACAACCGCCCGGACCTGGCCAATGTCCGCGGTGCCCTGCAGGGCGGGCTGGTGGCCACCCTGATCGACATCGCCGCGGGAATGCTGGCCGGAACTGCCTCCGGTGTCGGCTACGACGTGACGACCGCGGATCTCAACATCCATTACCTGGCGCCGATCATGGGCACCGCCCGCGCCGAGGCGACGGTGGTGCGGGCCGGCAAGCGCCTGATCGTGGTGGCCGTCGACGTCACCGACACCACCCGCAACCGGTTGGCGGCCCGGGCCACCCTCACTTTCGCGGTGCTCGAACCCCGTTGATCGGCCGCAACAGCAGCGGTTTCCAGGTCCGGCGCGGGCCGCGGATGTCCACCGACCCGCACACCACCCGGCCGGTGAGCACGACGTGCGGAGTGC
The DNA here is from genome assembly GCF_053345865.1 of Mycobacterium sp. C31M. Classification (NCBI taxonomy): domain Bacteria; kingdom Bacillati; phylum Actinomycetota; class Actinomycetes; order Mycobacteriales; family Mycobacteriaceae; genus Mycobacterium; species Mycobacterium sp. C31M. The sequence continues at coordinate 33,117 of NZ_JBKFAX010000003.1, forward strand.
CCTCGGCGGGCGCGTCCCGGCGGTGATCGTTGGCACTGCCGACCGCGACCTCGACATCGTCGATCGAGGCGCTCGCCCCGTCGGGCAACCGCAGGTCCAGGCCGCCGAATTTGAGGTCGAGTTCCACCACCACGATCGGTCCGGCGAATTTGGCCCGGGTCAGGTCCAGGTCCACCGAACCCATCCGCCGGTGCAGCGCCAGCCGGGTCGGCACAATCCATTCGCCGTGCCGCTTCAGCGATCCCATCACCCCGCGCAACTCGACCCGGTCGGCGGCCGAGGTGACGATGGCGCCGGGGCCGGGTAGGTCGCCGACCAAGGCCTCCAGATCGCTGTGCAGCCGGGCCGCGGACACCAGTGCCGAGCGTTCCTCGAACTCACCGATATCGATCAGCCCGAGCGCCACCGCGTTGTGCAACCGGCGCAGCGTGCCATTGCGGTCGGCATCCGAGACGCGCAGTGGCGTGAGGTCGTCGTTGTTCATCCCATGACAAGATTAGGCCAGATAGTCCGGGGGCAGGCCGTTGAGCATGTCCCGGCACATCCGCACCGCGTACTCCGAGCTACCGCCTCCGACGATCAGCGCCGCGAAGGCCATGTCACCGCGGTAGCCGGTGAACCAGGCGTGCGAACCACCGTTGAACTCGGCCTCACCGGTCTTACCGCGCACATCCCCCAGGCCGTTGAGGTCCTTGGCCGTGCCGTTGGTCACCACCAGTCGCATCATCGGGCGCAGGCCGTCGATGATCTCCGGGCTCAGCGGCCCACCGACCTCACCGGTCACCTCGGTCTGGCGGCCCTCGATCAGATGTGGCACCGGGGTCTTGCCTGCGGCCACCGTGGCGGCCACCAGCGCCATGCCGAACGGGCTGGCCAGCACCTTGCCCTGGCCGAAACCGTCCTCGGTGCGTTCGGCCAGATCGACCGTCGGCGGTACCGACCCGGTGACCGTGGGCACCCCGTCGACGATGAAATCCGGTCCCAGCCCGTAATCGGCGGCGGCGGTGGTCAACCCGCGCGGCGGCATCACACTGGCCAGTTCGGCGAAGGTGGTGTTGCAGGAGTTCGCGAACGCCCGCGACAGCGGCACGGTGCCCAGGTCGAAGGCGTTGTAGTTGGTCACCGTGCGGTGACCGATATCGAGCGTGCCGGGGCAGCCGAGCAGTGTGTTCGGGGTCGCCATATCCCGCTCCATCGCGGCCGCGGCGGTGACGATCTTGAACGTCGACCCCGGCGGGTAGAGCCCCATCGTGGCGGTCGGACCGTCGGCATCGGCGGCGGCGTTCTGCGCCACGGCCAGGATCTCGCCCGTCGACGGTTTGATCGCCACGATCATCGCCTTCTTGCCGACCATGTTGACCGCATCCTGCGCGGAATTCTGGACCGCCCGGTCCAGACTGATGGTCACCGACGGGGCCGGTGTGCCCGACTCCTCGTTGAGCACGGCGACGTCGACACCGTTCTGGTTGACGCTGACCACCCGCCAGCCGGGTTCACCGGCCAGGTCGTTGCTGACCGCCTTCTTGACCTCCTGCACGATAGCGGGCGCGAATTTCTCGTCGGTGGGCAGCATTTCGGGCTGCGGGGTGGCCACCACCCCGGGGCGGTTGCCGATCGCGGCGAACACCCGGTCGTGGTCGGTCTTGCGCAGGGTGATCAGGCTCAGCGGACTGGTCCGCGAGCTGGCCTCCTCGGCGAGCCGCTGCGCGTCCAGGGTCCCGTCGAAGGGCCGCAGCGCGTCGACGACGGCCCGGGCGGTCGGCATCAGCTCGGCGCCGGCGGCGCGGGCGTCCAACGCGTAGTGGTAAAGGAAGCCGGGCACCAGCACATCGCTGCCGGAGCGTTCATTGACCGAGGCCCGTCGCGGCGGGTCGGCCCGCAGCGCCAGCGTCTGGTTCTCCCCCAGGCCCGGGTGCAGGCCGGTGGCCGTCCAGCGCACCTGCCACTGCCCCTCGTTACGGACCATGTCGAGTTCACCGTCGTAGGTCCAGGTCCGTTCCTTGGGCAGGTGCCAGGTGTAGCGGAAGCTGACGGTGCCGGTGTCCAGGGTGTACTTCGAGCCGGTGATCTGGGTGTCGAGCCGGTTTGCCTGCAGGCCCGCCCAGGCCTCGTTGAGACCGGCCTGCGCGGAGTCGGGCTTGTCGGCCCACTCCGCCGCGGCGGCGGTGTTCCCGGTCGACAGTGCCGCGAAGAACTGTGCGGCAACGGGTTCGGGGCCGTCGGGCTTCGGTGTGCAGGCGCTCAGGGCGCCGACAACCGCTGCGACGGTCAGCATCGCGGCCAGCCGCGAGCGCCGTGTTGCTGATGAGGTAATCGATGCCATTGGGACCGATGTTATGAGTGTGACGAGCGTGATTGTCGGAGGCGCACCGAGACGGAAATGTGACCGCGCCGAAATTGACCTTTTGGTGACGCCGTCCTGGCAGTTCCTCGCCCGATTGTTCGTTTGGGCGGAAAGTCGCTCAGTCCAGCAGGATGGTGGCGAAGGTGCCGACCTGGGTGAAGCCGATCTTGGCGTAGGTCGCCCGGGCCACCTCGTTGAAACCGTTGACGTACAGGCTCGCGATGCGCCCACCGCGCAGCACCGCGGCCGATACGGCGGCCGTGCCCGCCGCTCCGAGACCACGCCCGCGCCACGCCGGGTGCACCCAGACACCCTGTATCTGGCCGACGGTCGGCGACTGCGACCCGACCTCGGCCTTGAACACGACCTCGCCGTGTTCGAAACGCGCCCAGGCCCGGCCGGCGGCGATCAGACCGGCTACCCGTCGGCGGTAGCTGCGGCCACCGTCACCCAGGCGTGGGTCGATGCCGACTTCACCGATGAACATCTCGATGGCCGCCACCAGATAGGCGTCCAACTCCTCCATCCGCACCTGCCGCACTGCCGGGTCGACCGCACAGGCAGGCGGAACCGACAACGCCATCAACGGTTGGTCATCGCGGACATCGCGGGCCGGACCCCAGCCCGATTCCAGGTGCCGCCACAGCGGCAGGACCAGCTCGGCGCGCCCGACCAGCGACGAACACCGACGCGGCGCGGCGAGCGCCTTGGCCGCGAACGCCGCCATGTCGTCGAGGTCACCGCGCAGCGGGATCAGGTTGGCCCCGGCGTAACACAGCGACCGGTCCGGGTGCCGGCGCGTCCACAGCTCACCACCGATGGCATTGGGGTCCACCCCGAAGTCCTGCACCCGGCACGCCACCATGCACGAGGCCACCGGATCGGCGTCAAGGACCGACCGCACCTGTTCGAGATCGCGAACCACCGACACCCGTCGGTCTGCGGTGACGCGGGATAGCGGTGGAGCCGACATTCTTGACTCTTTCTGGGGGCCGGCCGATCGGGGTGGCCCCGCTCACAGGGCCGGAATTCAGCTTACGGTCACAACCGGCGGACCGGAGGGGCTTCCGGCGTCGGCCGCCCCAGTCTCTTCGGCGATGCGCATTGCCTCTTCGATCAGGGTTTCCACGATCTGCGCCTCGGGCACCGTCTTGACGACCTCACCCTTGACGAAGATCTGCCCCTTGCCGTTGCCGGAGGCCACCCCCAGGTCGGCCTCGCGGGCCTCGCCGGGGCCGTTCACCACGCAGCCCATCACCGCGACCCGCAGCGGCACATCGAGGCCGTCCAGACCGGCCGACACCTCGTTGGCCAGCGTGTAGACGTCCACCTGGGCACGCCCGCAGGACGGGCAGGACACGATCTCCAGCCCGCGCGGGCGCAGGTTCAGCGATTCCAGGATCTGGGTGCCGACCTTGATCTCCTCGGCCGGCGGCGCCGACAGTGACACCCGGATGGTGTCCCCGATACCGCGGCTCAGCAACGCGCCGAAGGCCACCGCCGATTTGATGGTGCCCTGGAATGCCGGCCCGGCCTCGGTGACGCCGAGGTGCAACGGGTAGTCGCACTGGGCGGCCAGTTGCTCGTAGGCCTCGACCATGATGACCGGATCGTTGTGCTTGACGCTGATCTTGATGTCACCGAAACCGTGCTCCTCGAACAGCGAGGCCTCCCACAGCGCGGACTCGACCAGCGCCTCCGGGGTGGCCTTGCCGTACTTCTCCAGCATGCGCTTGTCCAGCGATCCGGCGTTGACCCCGATGCGGATCGGAATGCCCGCCGCCCCAGCCGCTTTCGCGACCTCCTTGACCCGGCCGTCGAACTCCTTGATATTGCCCGGGTTGACGCGCACCGCAGCACAGCCGGCGTCGATCGCGGCGAAGATGTACTTGGGCTGGAAGTGGATATCGGCGATCACCGGGATGTTCGCCTTCTTGGCGATGATCGGCAGGGCGTCGGCATCCTCCTGGCGGGGGCAGGCCACCCGGACGATGTCACAGCCCGACGCGGTCAGCTCGGCGATCTGCTGCAGCGTCGAGTTGATGTCATGGGTCTTGGTGGTGCACATGGACTGCACCGAGATCGGCGACTCGCTGCCCACACCGACATCGCCCACCTTGAGCTGGCGGGTCGTGCGGCGCGGCGCGAGCACCGGTGGCGGCGGGGCCGGCATGCCGAGGCCGATGGAGGTCATCTTGGGCAGCTCCTAATGGATCTACTGGAAGAGTCTGATGGGGTTGACGAAGTCGGCGGTGACCGTCAACAGCATGTATCCGGCGACGACCGCCAGCACGACATAGGTGGCGGGCATCAGTTTGAGGTAGTTGACCGGCTCGCCGGCGACTTTGCCGCGGGCTGCACGCATCATATTGCGTAGCTTCTCGTAGACGGCGATCGCGATGTGTCCGCCGTCGAAGGGCAGCAGCGGGATCAGGTTGATCGCGCCGAGCACGAAGTTCAGCTGGGCCAGGAAGAACCAGAACGCCACCCACAGCCCGGCGTCGACGGTGTCCCCGCCGATGATCGAGGCGCCCACCACCGAGATCGGGGTCTCCGGGTCACGCTCGCCGCCGCCGATCGCGTCGACCAGCGCGCCGATCTTGGTGGGGATCTTGGCCAGCGCCTTGGCCAGCTCCACGGCCAGGTCGCCGGTGAAGGCGAAGGTGGCCGGGATGGCCGAGAGCGGGTTGTACTGGGTCGGGCCCGGGGGCAGTGCCGCACTGACACCGATTGCCCCGACGGTCTCCGGGGTCTGCGCGTCGCTGGAGGTGAAGCGCTGGGTCTGCGCGACGTCGATGACGGTGTACAGGCGCTGCCCGTCGCGTTCGTAGACCACCTGCACGGGTCCGTCGAGCCTGCGGATCTCGGCGGCCATATCGGCGAAGGTGGCGACGTCGGTCTCGCCGACCTTGACGATGGTGTCCCCCGGCGCGATCCCGGCCAGCGCGGCGGGACCGGGTCCCGGCTGCGGGCACGGCCCGTACGGGTCCTCGCCTCCCTTGGCGACCTGCGGTGCCACACAGGCGGTTTCGCCGACGATGGCGGTGGTCGGCGGGTGCAGGTTGGGCAGGCCCCAGACGATGGCGATGCCGTAGATGAGGACCAGACCGATGATGAAGTTCATGGCCGGGCCGGCGAACAGCACCGCGACGCGCTTCCACACCTTCTGCCGGTACATCGCGTACGGCCGGTCCTCGGGCGCGATCTCGTCGACGGCGGTCATCCCGGCGATATCGCAGAACCCGCCGAGTGGCACCGCCTTGACGCCGTACTCGGTGCTGCCGAGCTTGTTGGGCCGCCGCGTCGACCACAGTGTCGGGCCGAAGCCGACGAAGTAGCGCCGCACCTTCATCCCGGTGGCGCGGGCCACCCACATGTGGCCGCATTCGTGCAGGGCCACCGAGGCGAGGATGGCCAGTGCGAAGAGCACGATGCCGATCGTGAACATCATCGGCTTCCCACTACCTCCCGGTTGATTGCGCTGCCGGCCCGATCACGGGCCCAGTCCTGCGCTTCGAGTATCTCCTCCACGGTAGCTGGTTGCGCCGCCCACTGATCTGCGGCGTGCAGCACATCGGCAACGGTTCGGACAATCGCCGGGAAACGGATGCGGCCCGCCAGGAACGCCTCCGCGGCCTCCTCGTTGGCGGCGTTGTACACCGCGGTCAGGCTGCCGCCGCGCTTGCCGGCCTCCCGGGCCAGGTCGACGGCCCCGAACACGGTGTTGTCCAGCGGTTCGAACGTCCAGGTCGACGCCGTGGTCCAGTCGCAGGCAGCGGCCGCACCCGGCACCCGGGCCGGCCAGCCCAGAGCCAGCGCGATGGGCAGTTTCATATCGGGCGGGCTGGCCTGGGCCAGCGTCGAGCCGTCGGTGAACGTCACCATCGAGTGCACGATCGACTGGGGGTGCACGACGACCTCGATGCGGTCGTAGTCGACACCGAACAGCAGATGCGTCTCGATCAGTTCCAGACCCTTGTTGACCAGCGTCGCCGAGTTCAGCGTGTTCATCGGGCCCATCGACCAGGTGGGATGCGCCCCGGCCTGCTCGGGGGTGACATCCTCCAGGGCGGCGGCACTCCAGCCGCGGAACGGGCCGCCGGAGGCGGTCAGTACCAGGCTGGCGACCTCATCGGCGGTGCCACCGCGCAGACACTGGGCCAGCGCGGAGTGTTCGGAGTCCACGGGCACGATCTGGCCGGGCGCGGCGGCGGCCAGGGCCAGCGGACCACCAGCGACCAGCGACTCCTTGTTGGCCAGCGCCAGGCAGGCCCCGCTGTGCAGGGCGGCCAGGGTGGGCTTGAGGCCCAGCGCGCCCACGAGCGCGTTGAGCACGACGTCGGCCTCGGTGTTCTGCACCAGCTGGGTGGCCGCGTCCGGGCCGCGGTAGCGGGCCTCGATGGTGGCCGCCGGGTCGGCGACCGCGACCTCGGTGACACCGGTCTCGGCGGCCTGGCGGGCCAGCAGGTCGGCGTTGCCACCACCGGCGGCCAGCCCGACCACCTCGAAGCGGTCCGGATTGGCGGCGATCACCTCAAGTGCCTGGGTGCCGATCGAGCCGGTGCTTCCCAGGATCAGCACGCGCTGACGGTCAGAACTCACCCGACCATTGTGCCCCGCTGACGGGACCAATTCCGGCAAGCACCCATCCGGGCCCGCAACCGCACCGAATAAGGGATGTAGGGCGAAACGGGCTGGCACCGGTCGGCCCGCCAACAAGGAAGTTGAGCTCATGCCTGTAACCCATCATCGGATTGCGTTCGCCGGGATCGCCGCGGTGGCCGCACTGGGCCTGTCTGCCTGTTCGGGCGGCAGCGAGTCCGTGGAAAGCAGTGCCAGTGAGGCCAGTTCGTCGATCACATCGATGACCTCGTCGATGGCGGCACCGGAAACCAGCACCAGCATGGCGGCACCGGCGGGCAATCTGATCGGTTCAGGCTGCGCCGCCTACGCCGAGCAGAATCCGGAGGGCCCAGGCTCGGTCACCGGTATGGCCGCCGATCCGGTGACCGTGGCCGCCTCCAACAACCCCATGCTCAAGACCTTGACCCAGGCGCTCTCGGGCCAGCTCAACCCCGATGTGAACCTGGTGGACACCCTCAACGGCGGTGAGTTCACCGTCTTCGCGCCGACCGATGATGCGTTCGCCAAGATCGATCCGGCGACACTGGAGACGCTGAAGACCGATTCGGCGCTGCTCACCAGCATCCTCACCTACCACGTGGTGCCGGGTCAGGCGAGCCCCGATCAGGTGGCCGGTGAGCACACCACCGTGCAGGGCGCCCCGGTGACCGTCACCGGCGCCGGTAACGACCTGATGGTCGGCGAGGCCGGCCTGGTGTGCGGCGGCGTGCAGACCGCCAACGCCACCGTCTACATGATCGACACGGTGCTGATGCCGCCGGCGGCCTAGTTCGCAACTGGACCGGCGAGACAGCCCGTTCCCCCGACCGGGCTGTCTCGCCCTCACTTACGAAACGCACAACGGTACGAAAACGAAACGATACGAAAAGGAATGACTCGGTGACTCTCACCCTGAACACCCGCAAGCTCGTCGGCGCCGCTTGTACCGCGGCGGCCGCATCCGGTCTGCTGTTCGCCTCGGCCGGCGTGGCGCAGGCCGAGGCCGTCGGCCCCGGCTGCGCCGCCTATGCCGCCCAGAATCCGGAGGGCCCGGCCTCGATCACCGGCATGTCGATGGACCCGGTGGCCGTCGCGGCATCTAACAACCCGATGCTGAAGACGTTGACCCAGGCGGTTTCCGGTCAGCTCAATCCGAACGTCAACCTGGTCGACACGCTCAACAGCGCGCCGTCGCTGACGGTGTTCGCGCCCACCGACGAGGCCTTCGCGAAGATCGACCCGGCGACACTGGAGACGCTGAAGACGGATTCGGCGTTGCTCACCAGCATCCTGACCTACCACGTGGTCGAGGGGCAGGCCGGCCCCGAACAGGTTGTCGGAATGCACAAGACAATGCAGGGCGCCGAGGTGAACGTCACCGCCCCGAACATGGCGATGCCTGCCGAACTGAAGGTCAATGACACCACCAACGTAGTGTGCGGTGGCGTGCAGACCGCCAACGCGACGGTCTACCTGGTGGACACGGTGTTGATGCCCCCGATGTGATCGTTGTAGTCGAATTCAGCCCGGCCGGCTACACCGGCCGGGCTGATTCACATCTAAAAGCATTGCAGTGACGAATAACTCATATGACAACGCTGATCGTGATCGGAATCCTCGGGGGCTTGATCACCGGGATCTCGCCGTGCATCCTGCCGGAGCTGCCGGTGATCTTCTTCTCCGGAACAGGCGATCAAAAGGGTCGGCCCTACCTCGTGATCACCGGCCTGGTGCTGAGTTTCAGCCTCGTCACTCTCGTCGGGTCGGCACTGTTGGCCTGGGCGAACCTGCCGCAGGACACCATCCGCTGGGTGGCCCTGGTGGCCCTGGTGGCGATCGGTCTCGGATTGATCTTCCCCGGCGTGGAAGCGTGGGTGGAGAAACCGTTCTCCCGGCTACCGCAACGCCAGTTCGGTTCCGGTGAGAGCGGTTTCGGATTGGGCCTGGCCTTGGGTGTGCTCTACGTGCCGTGCGCGGGACCGGTTCTGGCCGCCATCGTGGTCGCCGGCGCGACCGGCACCATCGGCGCCGACATCGTCGCCCTGACGCTGGCCTTCGCCGTCGGCGCCGCGCTGCCGCTGCTGTTCTTTGCGCTCGCCGGGCGCCGGATGGCCGAACGGGTCGCCGCCTTCCGGAGGAGGCCAATGTCGTCAGCGGCGCCGAGGATCTCGGTATCACCTATCCGGTGGCGATGGACAACAACTTCTCCACCTGGACCAACTACCGCAACCGTTATTGGCCCGCCCACTACCTGATCGACAAACAGGGTGTGGTCCGGCACATCAAGTTCGGCGAAGGCGACTACGCCACCACCGAAAAGCTGATCCGCCAACTCATTTCCGACGGCGACGACAGCGCGCTACCGGCCGGCGGACAGCTTCGCCCTTCGCGGGACGTGGGCCCTGGACCACCAGGGCATCACCGCACAGGCGGCCGACGCCGCGATCCGGCTGAACTACCACGCCCGCAACGTCTATCTTGTCGTCGGCGGCACCGGCACCGTGCGGATCACCCGCGACGGCGTCACCCGCGAACTGCCGGTCAGCGGACCGCCCAACATGTGCGCACGATCGCCGCCGACGACAGCGACGGGGCGGGCACCGTCGAGGCGTCCCTCGACCCGGGATTGCGGGCGTATTCGCTCACCTACGGCTGAGTCACCGGAACTGCGTGATGATCTTGTCGGCGAACCGCATGGTGGCGTCGCGGTGATCCTCGGCGATCGCCCAGGGAGCACAGAGCACCGCGGTGATCCCGGCCTCCTCGGCGCGGCGGTACAGGTCCACCGACGGCGGGTCCAGCAGCGCCACCAGGACCTCGAACGGTTCGTCGCTGCGGCCGTATTCGCGGCGCAGCTCGGTCAACCGTTGGACGTATGGAAGGGCACCGTCGAGGGTGTAGACGGTGCCGACCCAGCCGTCGCCGAGGCGCGCGGCCCGGCGCAGTGCGGCCTCGGACTCGCCGCCGCACAGGATGGGCACCGGGCCCGGCGGATGCGGTTCGAGCATCATCTCCGGGACCCGGTAGTGCTCGCCTTGCCAGGACACCCAGCCGCCCTGCCACAGCGCGCGCAGCGCCGGGATCATCTCGTCGAGTCGCTTGCCGCGGGTGCCGAAGTCCTGCCCCATCAGCTCGAATTCCTCGCGCATCCAACCGGCCCCGACACCGAGGGAGACCCGGCCTCCGGAGATCTCGGCGGCGGTCGCGACCACCTTGGCGACCTCGACCAGTGGGCGTGACGGGGCCACGTAGACCGCGTTGGAGAACCGCAGTCGTTCGGTCAGCGCCGCCATCGCGCCGATCATCACCCACGAGTCGGGCCACGCGGTTTCCGGTGCCCAGCCGGGTTTCCCGCTCTCCGACGGGTACCGGGAGGTCAGCTCGCGCGGGTAGATCATGTGGTCGGCGCAGATCACCCCGTCGAAGCCGGCTTCGTCCAGGATCTGCGCGAGCGCCAACGCCTTGTCGGTCGCCATGAACGGCGTACCGCTCCAGAACTGCACGTCAGATCTTTTCGTCCAACGCCTGTCGCTGCCCGAGCAGCGAATGCCTGCGGCCGTACAGGAAGTAGACCAGCACCCCGAGCGCCATCCAGGCGATGAACCGGATCCAGGTCAGCGCCGTGAGATTCAGCATCAGCCACAGGCAGGCGACGATCGAGGCGATGGGCAGCAACGGAACCCAGGGCACCCGGAACCCGCGCTTGAGGTCCGGCCGGGTACGGCGCAACACGATGACACCGGCCGAGACGAGTACGAAGGCGAACAGCGTGCCGACATTGACCATCTCCTCCAGCCGGTTCACCGGGAACAGCGAGGCCGCCAGCGCGACGAGCACCGCGACGATCACGGTGATGTGGACCGGGGTGCCGCGGGTACCGGTGCGGGCCAGCGACCGCGGCAGCAGGCCGTCCCGTGACATCGCGAACAGCACCCGCGACAGCCCCAGCATCAGCACCATCACCACGGTGGTCAGGCCGGCCAGCGCGCCGATCGAGATGACCTTGGCCGCCCAGCCCACCCCGTTGAGCTCGAAGGCGGTCGCCAGGTTCGGGTGTCCCTCCCCGGCCGCCTGCATGTCCAGGTACGAGGCCATGCCGGAGAGCACCACCGCGACCGCGACGTAGAGCACCGTCACGATGGCCAACGAGGCGAGGATGCCCTTGGCGACATCGCGCTGCGGATCCTTGGTCTCCTCGGCGGTGGTGGCGACCACGTCGAATCCGATGAACGCGAAGAACACGATCGAGGCACCCGCCAGCAGACCGTAGATGCCGTAGTGGCTGCCGGCCGCACCGGTCAGCAGCGAGAACAGCGACTGGTCCACCCCGGAACCGCCGGCCTCCCCGGATTCGGCGGGCGGGATGAACGGGGTGTAGTTGGCCGCCTTGATGTAGAACGCGCCGACGATCACCACCAGCAGCACCACCGACACCTTGATAGCGGTGATGACGAGGCTGAAATGGGAGGACAGTTTGGTGCCCAGCGCCAGCAGCGTCGCGACCGTGATGACGATCAGCAGGGCACCCCAGTCAAAGTCGAGTGGTCCCACCTCGATGACACCGCCGGAGAACCCGAACACCGTGCCCAGATAACTCGACCAGCCCTTGGCGACCACGGCGGCGCCGACAGCGAACTCCAGGATCAGGTCCCACCCGATGATCCAGGCGACGAACTCGCCGAACGTGGCGTAGGAGAACGTGTAGGCGCTGCCGGCCACCGGCACCGTGGAGGCGAACTCGGCGTAGCACAGCGCGGCCAGCCCGCAGGTGACCGCGGCCAGGAGGAACGACACCGAGATGGCCGGCCCGGTGATGTTGGCCGCAGTCGAGGCGGTGACGGTGAAGATGCCCGCGCCGACGACCACCGAGACGCCGAAGACCGTCAGGTCCCACCATGTCAGGTCCTTGCGCAGCCGGGTGCCCGGTTCGTCGGTGTCGGCAATCGACTGCTCCACAGATTTCCTGCGCAAACGTTCAGTCACGCTGGCAACGTACCCACAACCGGGTGTTTCGCACGCCCCATCGGGCGTAATCGTGGCCGTGTGCCAGAATGGGCGCATTCATTCGGGTTTCACCGAACGTGAGGAGAACGTGTGTCCGGCACCGAGGTCGAGCGTCACAACGGCGTCGATGTAGAAGATGTGCCTTCGGCAGCCTGGGGCTGGTCGGTGGAGAACCCGCGGGTGCTGCACATCATCGGCATCTTCAGCGCGATCTTCCTGGTGACCATGACGCACGGCAACCACGTCGGCCGCGTCGAGGACATCTTCCTGATCCTCTTCGCGGTGGTGCTCCTCGGCATCGTGGCGCGCGACTGGATCGCCCGCAGCCGCGGCTGGTACCGATAAAAGACCCTCTTCTTCACGAGAACGCCCCGGAGCTTCGGCTCCGGGGCGTTCTTGTCGTAGTCGTCAGCGCACGGCCACCAGGTCGGGTCCGTCCGCGGGATACCAGAGCGCGCAGCTGTGGAACTGCTCGGTCGCCGCGACTCGGTCCGGAACTCCGGCCGCGGCCAGGGCATGCGATTTGAAGGCCCGGGCGGCCGGGCTGAGCCGGAACTGCACCCGATCGACCCGGTAGCCGATGTCGGCGGCGCCGCCCTCACCCCACATGGTCACCTCCGCGGATCCTTGCTTGAGCGCCCGGGTGACGTGGCGCTGCACCTCGGCGTCGACACCGAAAGCCCGTGCCGAAACGGCCAGCGCGGCGGGGTCGGTCGGTAGTTCGCGGGCGTGCCGGCCCGCGTGGGCGGTGCGTACGCCGAGGATGTCCAGTGGACGGGCATCGCTGCCCGCGGGCACCACGACGTTGACCTTCCAACCGGCGCGGACCCGGTCATAGAGCCAGCCGCCGGCTCCGCTGACGACGTCGAGGACATCGTCGGCGACGACGGTCAGGTCGTAGGTCAGCAGCGCTGTCGCCGACGCGCGGACTCCGACACCGCGTCGGTCACCGAAGACAGTGCGCTCGTCATGACGCATCGATTGGGCTTTCACGCTGGCTGTCTCCTTCGCGAAACGACAGTGGGCGGGGCCGCCGGAGCGACCCCATCAGCGTGACATTTATTCGACAATCTGTAAAGCTCTTGGCTGTGACTCTCTACGCCGGCCGTGGCCCGTTCAGCCGGGATCCCGCCGGCGTCTTCTTCCCCGCCATCCCCGGCGAGCTGGTGTTCATCGAGCCCCATCCGCGACGTGTCCAGGCCATTGTCAACGGACACAACGTGATCGACACCGAATCCGCGTTGCTGGTACATCGCCGCGATCAACCGTTGAGCTACGCGTTCCCGGCCACCGAGGTCTCCGGTCTACCGACCGAACCGGTACCCGAACGGCCCGGCTATGTGCGGGTGCCGTGGGAGGCCGCCGACGGCTGGGTCGAAGAGGGGCGCCGCCTCGTGCACTACCCACCCAACCCGTACCACCGGGTGGACTGCCTGCCGACCGGGCGCGGGCTGCGGGTCAGCGTGGGCGGCACCGTGCTGGTCGACACCGCCGACACGGTGATCGTCTTCGAGACCGCGCTGGCGCCGCGCCTGTATGTCGACCCGCAGCTGGTCCGCACCGACCTGCTGCAGCGCAGTGCCACCACGAGCTACTGCAACTACAAGGGCCATGCGGAGTACTGGTCGGCGGTCATCGATGGGCAGGCCATCACCGACATCGCCTGGAGCTATCCGAACCCGCGACCGGAATCCACTGCCGTTCAAGGCTTCCTGAGCTTCGACGAAACACGGGTCGACATGATCGCCGAGCTGCCGGCCGGTGGCCCGGGTCGCGGTTGCTGACCTCCTCCCACCCAGAAAGGCACCCCGTTGGGCATCGTCACCACCAGTTCCGAGACCGCATTCGCCCAAACTGCGGAGCAGATCTACGATTTTGTCACCAATCCGGTCAACTGGGCCAAGACCTATCCCGGCGCACCGCGTATCACCGGGGTCGGCGACACGCTGCCGCTGCAGGTCGGTGACACCTGGCAGGAGGCCCACCCCACCGAGGACCGGGTGTTCACCTGGCAGCTCGCGGTCGCCACCCGGCCACGGATGTGGGTGTTCAGTTCGGTGGGCACCCTCGGGGCCGACTACCAGGGCAACGGCGGGTTCGAGGGTCGGATGACGATCGAATACCATTTCAGTGCACCGGATCCCGGCGTCACGCTGTTCAAGCGGACGATGACCATCGAGGCCTATCGGGAAGCGCCGATGGGTGACGGGTTCTTCCGGATCGTCAACCCGTCACATATCGACGCCTACCACGCGGCGGTGGCGCGCGAACTCAGCTGAGTGCGCGGCGCAGCGCCGCGCCCTGGGCGTCGAACAACTGCGTGCTGACCTCCCAGCCGGGCACCAGCGAGTCGAAACCGTGGCAGGTGCCCGGGACGACATGCAACTCGGTGGCGACACCGGCCCACATCAGCCGCAACGCGTAGTCGACGGCCTCGTCACGCAACGGATCTAGCTCCGAACAACTGATGAAGGCCGGTGCCAGCCCGGTCAGGTCAGAGGCGCGGGCCGGCACCGCGCCGTTCGGGGGCTGCTCCCCCGCCAGGTAGTACCGCCACATCAACTCCGTTGCCGGGCCGTCGAATCCGGGCGTGCTGTCGAACTCCTGCTTCGACGGTGTCAGCCCGTCGTCGAGCACGGGTTGGTGCAGGAGCTGATAGACGATGAGCGGTGCCTGCCCGGCGGCCGCACACTGTGCCAGTCCCGCGGCCAGCGCACCCCCGGCGCTGTTACCCGCCACCACCAATGGCTGCCCCTTGTAGGTTTCGGCGGCCCAGCCCAGGACGGTGAGCGCATCGTCGAGGCCGGCCGGATACGGATGTTCGGGCGCCAGCCGGTAGTCGACGCTGATGACCGTGACCTGTGCCCGGCGGGCCAGCTCGACGCATTGCAGGTGATCGGTGTCCAGATTGCCCAGCACAAAGGCCCCGCCGTGGCAGTACACCACCACGCCGGCCTGCCCACCGGCATAGATCCGTAACGGAACGTGTTTGCCCACTGAGGTTTCCGAGATTTGCACCCCGGAACTGTCAACGGTGGCCGCCGACTCGCGGCGGCGCACGTTCAGTCCCTCGCGTACCGCAGGCAGCAGTTCGGCGGAAAGATCTGTCCGTGCGTCCAGCAGATGTCGCAGTGCCGGGGCCAGCCGATCGTGGATCGTCATGGCCGGTCGAAGGTGTACGGGCCGGGACGGAATCGGCGGGTCATCTGCCAGAACGCTCGGGCGCTGCGCGGCCACTGCGTGACCACCCGGCCATTGGCCGCTCGGAAGTAACTGTTACAGCGGGTCAGCCAGACGGTGCCCTGCATCCAGCCGTCGATGCGCGTCAGATACTCGGACATGGCCTCCGGGCGCACGGCCACATAGGTTTTGCGGCGCCGACGCAGATGCCGCAGGGCCCGCACGATGTAGTGCGCCTGCGCCTCCAGGACGAAGATGACACTGTTGGACCCGACGTTGGTGTTGGGTCCGTACAGCATGAAGAAGTTCGGGAACCCGGGTACCGCCATGCCGAGGTAGGCGTAGGCGCCGTCGCTCCAGGTATCGCGCAGGGTGACACCGTTCTCGCCGGTGACCTCGATCTGCCCGAGGTAGTCGGCGGCGGCATAGCCGGTGGCACACACCACGACGTCGACGTCGAGTTCGCGCCCGTCCGCGGTGACCAGGGCATCGGCCGTCAACGACCGGGCCGGGCTGTCGACGACCTCGACATTGGACCGTGTCAGGGTCGGCACAAAATCAGAGGAGAACACCAGCCGTTTGCAGCCCAGCGGATGGTCCGGGGTGAGCCTCTTGCGCAGGTCCTCGTCCTTGACCGACGCCTCGAGCATGTTCAGCGCCAAGGCCTTGAACTGCTGGGTCTTGTCGCTGCCGTCCTCGATCACCGAGATGTTCGATTCGCTGCGCAGCCAAAGCCGGGTGCGGTAGATCTTCTTGGCCAGCGGGACGTGGGCGAACATCCAGCGCTCACGTTCGGTGTATCCGCGGTTGGGTTTGGGCAGGATCCAGGTCGGTGACCGCTGCACCGAGTAGACCTTGTCGGCGACCTTGGCCAGCTCCGGAACCACCTGCGAGGCAGTTGATCCGGTACCCAGCACGGCAATCCGCGACCCTTCCAACGGCACCGAGTGATCCCACTGCGCGGTGTGCATCACGGTGCCGCCGAACTGGTTGCGGTCGCCCAGGTCCGGCATCAGCGGCTGGGTGAACAGCCCGACCGCCGACACCACGATGTCGAAGGTGTGCCGGTCACCGCTGCCGGTGGTCAGCGTCCAGTTGGCCGCTTCGGCGTTCCAGTGTGCCGCGGTGATCTCGGTATTCAGCCGCAGGTGAGGTTGCAGGCGATGCCGGCGGGCCGAGTCCTCGAAATAGGCCAGGATCTCGCGCTGGCCGGACCACAGCCGTGACCATTGCGCATTGAGATCGAACGAGAACGAGTACAGGTGTGATTTCACATCGCAGGCCAGGCCCGGATAGGTGTTGATACGCCAGGTTCCCCCGACCCCGTCCTCCCGATCGAAGATGGTGAAATCGCGGAAACCTGCCTTGCGTAGAAAGATTCCCAGCGCCAGGCCACCCGGACCGGCACCGATGATCCCCACGGACGATGTTGTGGTCATGCTGCTCATCCGATCTTCAGGATCTGGCCACCGTCGATCACCAGCTCCGAACCGGTGATGAACGAGGCGTTCGGCGATACCAGGAAGGCGACGGCGTCGGCGACCTCTGCCGGGGTGCCGAGCCGGCCGGATTCGCCGAGCCGGGCCTGGGTGCGTTCGTCGAGCATCGGGGTGGCGATGGGTCCTGGGAAGACGGCGTTGACCCGGATGCCCGCGCCCAGCAGTTCCACCGCGGCGGCCTGGGTCAGCCCGCGCAGCGCCCATTTCGACGATCCGTAGGCGGCGTGGTTGGGGAACGGCCGGACCGCGCTGGTGCTGCAGGTGTTGACGATCGCGGCGCCATCGGCGGCACGCAGGTGTTCCAGCGCGGCACGAATGCCCACGAAGGGGCCCAGACAGTTGACCCGCCAGCTGTTCTCGAAGCCCGCGGCGGTTTCCTCGCCGAGCGAGGCCCGGTGCAGCACACCGGCATTGTTGACCAGTGTGGTCAACCCACCGAAGCGTGCCACCGTCGCAGCGACGGCGGCCGTCCATTGTTCTTCGGAGGTGACGTCCAGGTCGATGGCGAGCACACCGTCGGGATGTTCGGCGCCCGCACCGGGCAGGTCACACGCGGCCACCCGGTAGCCGTCGGCGTGCAACCGGGCGACGATTGCCGCGCCCTGCCCGCGGGCGGCACCGGTCACCAGCGCCACTGGGTGCCCCGTCATTGCAGGTAACCTTCCGTCGCCTGGGCCCCGCCCGCACCGGCCTCATCAAGATGTGCCGCCGCGCCGCGGCGCAGCGCCTGCGATTCCGAGGCCAGTGTGATCATCCGAAATCCCATGTCCACCATGCTTTTCCCGATCGATCCGGTGCCGGCGTGGATTCCGGCGACCAGGCCGGCTGCGGTAGCCGTCGCGGCGATATGAGCCATCGCGGCGCGGATGTCGGGGTGGGTGAACGCATCCGCGAGCCGGTGGCCCATCGAGATCGCCAGGTCGGCCGGACCGACGTAGATACCGGAAAGTCCCGGTACGGCACAGATCTCGTCGAGGGCGGCGAGCCCGCGCGCGGTCTCGATCATCAGGTATACGCTCGCCGCGGCTTCCAGCGCGGCGGTGTCATGGCCGAGTGATGCCCGCAACGGGCCGAAGCTGCGCACACCGGCCGGGGCGTAGCGCGTGGCGGCGACGGCCGCCGCGGCCTGGCCGGCGTCCTCGACCATGGCGATGATGACAGCGTCGGCCCCGGCGTCGAGGACCCGGCCGATCGGCGCCGGATCGGCGTTCGGCAGTCGCACCGCCGTGCCGATCGGCAGGTGTTCGAGGCGGCGCAGCAGCAGGGCCACATCGGCGTCGTCCAGATAGCCGTGCTGGACGTCGAACCCGACATAGTCGTAACCGGCGGCGGCGAACTCCTCCGGACCGATGATGGTCGGGCCGACGACCCAGCCGCCCCAGATCCGGTCCTTGGCGTTCAATGCATCCTGCAGTCGTGTCATGCGACGATCGCGATCTTGACGCGGCCGGGATCGGGCCGGCAAGCGTGCTCGAATGCGGCCTGGGCGTCCTCGGGGGCGAAGGTGTGGGTCAGATAGGCCGGCAGCAGCTGCGGATGGGCCCGTGCGTATTCGTCGGCGGCGGCCAACACGCGCCGCCGTTCCTGTGTCACACCGGATTTCAGGGTCAGGTTGTTGCGCAGCATGGTCCTGATACTGATCGGATACACATCGTCGTCGGTGACGCCGAAGTAGAACACCGTGCCGCCGAAGCCGGCCGCCTCGATGGCATGCCCGAGGGTGGCGACCTGGTGCCCGACGGCCTCTATGACGACGTCGTATTTCGCATCCGGTGCGAGGTGGCGGATCCAGCGGTCGCTGGTGGCCCGGACCGGTTCGTCGACACCGAAGATGGGGGCGAGCGCGCTGCGGTCGAGTGGGTCGACACCGGTGACGTGTCGGGCACCGGCCGCCTTGACGACGTGGCTGAACAGCAGTCCGATGGAACCCTGGCCGATCACGGTGACCCGCTTGCCGGTCAGATCGCCGAGCTGTTCGACGGCGTAGAGCACGCAGGCCAGCGGCTGCAATCCGATCGCATGCGCCGGAGTGAGCTCCGTTCGGTAACCGGCCAAACCATTGCCGTCGGCGATCACCTGGGCCTGCAGCCCGTCGAAGCCGGAGGACCAGCCGACCACCCGATCCCCCACGGCGTGCGCCGGGTGGGCACTGGCCAGCACCTCACCGGCGATCTCGTGGATGGGGAATCCGTCGATCCCGGCGGCGCAGCACCCGGTGTCGGCGGGTAACCGACCCTGCGTACCCCGGAAGCCGGGAACGTCGCTACCGCAGATTCCGGCGGCCTGGAACTTCAGCAGCACCGCGCCCTCGGCGAGTGTCGACGGATCGGGGGGCTCGCGGTCGGTCCGTTCGAAGGTATACGGCGCGCTCAGCCGATAACCCCACATCAGCGGCCCTGCACTTCGACCGGGATGTTGTTCCAGCCCCATTGGAAACTCGACGGCGGCCGGGACGCGGCCTCGGTCAGGATGCGGTAATCGGTCACCCGCTTGAACCACTCCTGCATCATGATGGTGATCTCCAGGCGGGCGACGTGGACGCCCAGGCAGAAGTGCTGACCGTGTCCGAAGGACAGCAGTCGGTCGATGGGCCGGTTCCAGATGAACCGGTCGGGCTCCGGGTACTCGCGTTCATCGCGGGCGGCCGAGGCCAGCAGGGTGATGATCCGCTGACCGGGATTGATGGTCGTTCCGTGAATCGTGTACGGACGCCGCACAGTTCGGGCGAACCACTGCGCCGGTGCGGTGAAACGCAGGATCTCCTCCCGTGCGACCGGAACGTTGGCCTCCGGGTCGGCCCGCACCGCGGCCAGTTGGTCGGGGTGTTCGCTGAGCTGCCACAGGCCGGTGGCGGTGACCTTGGGGACCGTCTCGGTGCCACCGATGAACACCCCGAGCATCTGGATGGCGGCCTCCATATCGGTGAAGCCCGTGCCGTCGGGCAATTCGAAGTTGATCAGACTGTCGGCAATGGGACAGCTGCCGTCGGCACCGGCGGCCCGGCGCGCCTCGATGATCGGTGTCAGATAGCTGAGATAGCCGGGCCGGGCGTTGGCGACCTCGACACCTTCGCCGGGCTGCGCCAGGCTGCCCGCGTTGACCGAGGCCAACACATCGGACGCCATTTCTGCTGGCAGACCGACGAATTCGCACACCATGGCGGCGGCGACGATACCGCCGTAGTCCTGGGTGAGGTCGAAGGTGCCGCGCGGGAGCAGTTCGTCGAGCCGTTCGTTGGCCAGGGTGCGGATGCGGTCGGCCAGTTTGGCCGCCGCACGCGGCCGGAACTGCGCCGACGTACAGCGCCGCACGTTCTCATACAGCGGGGAATCGAAATTTGCGTGGAACGGCATGGGGTGCAGCAGCGGATCGGCGACCGGCCCGTCGTTGTGATGTTCGAGCACATTGGCCGCGGGCAGGGTGCCCTCGGAGGCGACGAAGGTGCCGTCGGTCAGGCGCAGCGCCTCCCAGATGTCGTCGAACCGGGACAGCGCGTAGGTGTCCCACTGCGGCAGGTAGTAGACCGGGTGTTCGTCGCGTAGCACCCGGTAGAACGGCAGTGGGTCGGCCATCACATCCGGTGCGAACGGATCGTAGGAAAAGGACTGCGGCACGGCGGTTCTCATTGCAGCGGCGAGGGCGGCAGCGCGGCCAGGATGGAATCTTCCCAGCCGTCGCGGAGGGCGGGCGCCACGCTCATCCAGGTGACGATCTCGGCGGGTGGACTGTCCTTCCAGGACGGGTAGTGGTTCTCGAAACAGTCCCAGCCACCGTCGAGTGCCCAGTAGTGGATGACTTCGTTGAATCGGAAGGTGGTGGTGAAGGATCCGAGCCAGCGTTTGCCGGTGCTCTCCGACCACGGCACGTAGAGCCGTTCGAGCTCACGGATGTAGTCGTCCTGCCGGCCCGGTTTGGTCTGCATGATCTCCTGGATGACGAGTTCGGCTTTGAAGCCTTCCTCCTGCAGTTGGGCCAGGTTGCGGTTCTGCGGGGCCGCGTACATGATCCGGCCCTCACCGTGGGCGCCGATTCCGGCCAGATAGCCCGACCATTCGGCGGCCGCGGCGGCGTGGCTGCCACCCGCGGCCTGGGCCCTGCCGATCCGGGCATAGTCGGCGAACGAGTCGATCTCCCAGATGATGGTCGCCTGCGGCCAGTGCCCGTTATAGGGCGTCGTCTCCCAGATCGAGAACAGTCGCGCGCCCAGTTCGGCCATCATCGGGTGGTACACCACCGAGAACTGCGCGGTGAAGTCGTCGCCGCGGCCGAGCTCGATGGTCTCGTGCAAGTACAGAAGTGTGTGGCGGTGATATTTACGCACTCAGCGAGCGTGACATTTTGGACATGTTTTGTAAAGGTGCGACGCCGTGATGGGTTATCGTGATGCCATGACAGTCCAGCCGTTGGCCAACGGATTCTGCTTCGGCGAGGGTGCCCGCTGGTTCGAGGGGCTGGTGTGGTTCTCCGACATGCTCGGCGAGGCGGTGCACACCGTCACCCTGCACGGTGAGATGTCGACGCTGCCGTTGCCCGGTCACGCACCGTCGGGCCTGGGGTTCCGACCCGATGGGACCTGCCTGATCGTGTCCACCGTTCGTCGTGAGGTGCTCGCCTATGACGGCGAAAGCGTCACCGTGCTGGCCGATCTCACGGATCTCGCACCCGCCGATCTCGGCGATATGGTGGTCGACGACCGCGGCGGCATCTACGTCGGGTCCCAGGCCCGCGACGGCGGTGTCATCATCCGGATCGGCCCCGATGGCCGGGTGTCCGTGGTCGCCGAGGATCTCAGCTTCCCGAACGGCATGGTCATCACACCGCGAGGAACGCTCATCGTCGCCGAATCGACCGCGCGCCGGCTCACCGCGTTCGATATCGCCGCCGACGGCACCCTGAGCGGGCGCAGGGTGTTCGCCGACGGCCTGGACGGACCGCCGGACGGGCTGGCCGTGGACGCCGCGGGTGGGGTGTGGGCGGCGATGACGCTGGCGCACAAGTTCCAGCGATTCCTGCCCGACGGTGTCGCCGATGACATCGATATGAATGACCGGGCTGCCATCGCGTGCGCACTGGGTGGCCCGGAGGGACGCACCCTGTTCCTGCTGTCGTCCACCGATGCCTACCCGGAACGGTTGCGTGGCACCAAGTTGTCCACCCTCGATGCTGTCACCGTCGACGTTCCGGCCGCCTACTGAAGGGCACGCATGTCCTACTACACGCTCGTTGATGCCGACGATCCGATCGGCGAGAAATTCGCCGCATCCGATCTGGTGCGCAGCACCTGGTCGCCTGCCATCCAGCACGGCGCTCCGCCGTCAGCCCTGTTGGTCCGCGCGTTGGAGCGCTGTGAGCAGCGGTCGGATACCCGATTGAGCCGGGTGCTGATCGATCTGCTCGGGCCGGTCCCCGCCGAGGGCGATCTGTGGGCGCGGGCCACCAAAGAACGTACCGGATCGCAGATCGAACTGATCTCGGCCGAGCTGCTGGCGCCGGGACCCGACGGAGCGCCCCGGCCGGTGGCCCGGGCCAGCGGATGGCGGTTGCAGCAGCAGGACACCGCCGAGGTGGTCCACGCGCCGGCGCCGCCACTGCGCCCGCTCGCCGACGCCAAAAGCCGTGATATGGCCAAGGATTGGGATCCCAACTATGTTCACAGCGTCGACTGGCGTTGGCTGACAAAGCCGTTGGCCGACGGGCCGGGCGAGTCGTGGATCCGCCCGACCGTGGACCTGGTCAAGGGCGAGGTGATGACGCCGCTTGAGCGTTTGTTCACCGTCGCCGATGACGCCAACGGTATCGGCACCAAGATCGACATCCGGACATGGACCTTCCTGAACACCGACCTGGTGGTGCACATCCACCGGGTTCCGGACGGCGAGTGGATCGGCATCCGCGCCGAGACCAACTACGGGCCCGACGGCATCGGAACCACCTTGGGCACGCTGTTCGACGAGTGCGGACCGATCGGCGCGATCCAGCAGTCGGTGCTGGTGCGCCGCCGACCGCCGCGCGTCCCGAGACGCTGACCATCCGCGGACAACGACTCGGGACGCTCCGCGCCCCACGGTTCACTATGGAGTTTTCAAGGTGCCGTGCAGCTTTGGGTCAGGCAGCCGTGGGTAGGTGTGTCATGGTTCGTCTCGCGTGGGATCTGAGATGCTCGGGTGCGGGTCCCGTCGGGTCGTGTGGTGGGATGAACCAGGGGTGGCGGTCGGGGCCGAGGTAGACCTGCCAGCCACTGTGGTGGATCAGGGTGTGGTGCATCCGGCACAACAACACCCCGCCGTCCAGACAGGTGGTCCCGCCTTCACTCCACGGGGTGATGTGGTGGGCATCGCACCACGACACCGGCCGCCCACACCCCGGGAAGGCACACCCACCGTCCCGGATCCCCAACGCTTTACGGATATGTGGCGGGAACAGGCGTTCGCTGCGGCCGACATCCAGTGGGACGCCGGTGTGGTCGACGATCACCGTGCTCAGCGTGCTGTCGCACGCGATCAGATCCGCGGTGGCGGCGCTGACGGGCCCGGTGAACCCGAGCTGATCCACACCTTCTTCGCCCCTGACACAGGTCTGTGGTGGCCGGATCAGGGTGACGTGCGGCAGCACGCCCCCGGACATGGGCCGGTCCGAGTGCGACAGATAGGTGCACACAATCTGCCCGAACGCATCCGCGCGGCGCCGCCCCGGCGGCCGCGGATCCGGGGACCCGTCCGGCAGCGGCACCGGTCGGGTCAACGGATCCGAGGCCGCCATGAACTCTTCTGCGGTCACCGCGTCCAGATCCATGGTCACGATCGACCGGCCGTCGCTGTTCCGCACGATAGCCACGACATTGAGGGCGGCGTCCTCCGCGACCGGCACCGCCCGCTCACCGGGTGGTTGTGTCGCGGTGCGGTCGATGGCGATCGCCCGCGCCTTCTCGGCCACCTCGGCCGGGGTGGTCTTGATCATCAACTTCCTCACCACCGTCGCCCGATCCTCCTCGGACAACGGCACCCGGGAATGCACATGGGCGACCCCGAGCCCGACCGCATCGGCGAACTCGATCCCCACCCCGCCCAGCCGTTGGGCCCGCGTCAACGCCGCCAGACCCGGCGCAGCTCGCCCGACCCGTACGGCCCGTTGCGCCGCACCCGGGGACATCCCGACCGAGGTGAGCAGGTCCGAACCGGATTTCAGGTGCTTACGCGCCGGCACCCCGAGCCGTTCCGCGGCGGCGACCGCGGACGCGATCACGAAATCGAACAGATTGCGCGCGGTCACCGCAGCCACCAACACCGCCAACAACGACTGCTCATCCACGATCCGCGGACACTCCAACAGGTGAAACAACGTCCGGCCCACATCCGCCTCCGGCGCAGCAGACGGCGTGAGATCGTCGATCAACATATTCAGAAAAGACTCAAGACAAGCGGCGTCCATCGCGGGACCCACCTTCCACACCAGGCCATCACGGCCCGCCCCAGCCAGCACCGCCCAACCACCCCGAAGGGTACGGTCGAACCTTGTCGACGACCGATGTCGCCGGCGCGTGCTCACCGAAGCGGGAGCAACAGCAATTCGAACTTGTGTTCGAGTCTACGCCTGAACGTCAACCCTGACAACGAAAATCCTTAAGAACTTCCTGAACATTTCGACGGGCGGCGAATACCGGCACGAAGCCCGCGTACTGGGGGTAGTAGCGGGGAACCCAACCCCGGCTACGCGGGTTTCGGCGCGGCAAGTACGCGGGGCATGTCTCAGGACATCGGTGACAGTTCTGCCACGCCGCTCAGCCGACGATCGCGCTCAGCAGATCCGGTGCCGAGTGCAGTTGCTCGACGTGCCAGACCCCAGGGCGTTCCTCCGTCTTCATCAGATGGGCCACCACAAGATGCGCGACCTGCGCGGTCATCGCCGCCTCGCCCCGGCCACGATGGAAGGCCCCGACCCGCAGCGAACGGCCGTCGCGGATGCCCGTCGCCTCGGCGCAGACGGCGAATCCGCCGGCCGCATGCGGAAGCCGCGACATCAACCGAACCAGTGGGTCGCGTACCGCGGCCGACCCGAGAATCCGGGCTGCTCCGATGCGCGCGCCGATCACGGCCGTCGTGTGCACCGCCCGCGGCTGTAGCGCCAGCCATGACCGCACGGTGGGAATCTCCAGCGTCCGAGCCAATGTGCGTTGTTCGGGAAAGTTGAACCCGGCGCCAGAGATTCGTGACGGTCCGCCGAAGTCGAGCTGTCGCCGCGTCGCGAACGGCAATTCCGTGCTCTGGCCACCACGCTGGGCCACCGCAAAGGGCACCGCGAGATTGGCCAACGTCCAGTCCATCGCCGCGACCCCGTGTTCGTCACCGATGCTGAGCTGAACCCCGATGTCGAGGCGATCGATCTGTTCCAATCCCGAGCAGACCTCCCGGGCAAGAAGATTCGTCAGCCCAGGCGCGACTCCCACACTGAGCACGCCGGTGGCTCCGTGCTCGATAGCGATCGGACGTAGGTCCTCCACCGCCGCGATTCCGTCGGCGTCCGCCGAGACGTCGGTGTAGTTCACGCCGGACTGCAGGCAGCCCGCGGCCAGTGCCGCCTCGGTCCTGGCGGCGCAGGAAACCACCAGGGCGGGTTGTTCGGTGCGGATCAGCATTTGTACCGACGCCGGGTCGGCTGCATCGAGATGAGCAGCGCGTGTGCCATATCCGAGCGCACCGGCCACGTCCTGTGCACGCGTTCGATCCCGTCCGCTGACGATCAGCTGACCCGGAAACCGTGGAGCGAGTCGCTCGCCGAGCAGGCGGCCCACCAGTCCGTAGCCGCCGGCGATGACGATTGCGCCCGACCCGGTCATGACTCGGCGGCCACATCGGCGAGGAGCGCCAGCGCATCCACCAGTTCGCTCGCGGCCGGGACGTTCTCGGGATCGAAGATGGACTGAACCGCCAGGCCGTCGAACAATGCGATGAGAATCGTTGCCACGGAGCGGACTTGTGCACCGTCGAGGGCGGCCATCGCTGGTCCCAGGCTGTCGCCGACGGCCGCGCGGAAGTCGTCGTAGGCGGACCGCAGCTCCTCGCGCAACGCGTCGCTGCGCTCTGCCTGGGCGAAGACCTCGATGGCCGCGACTGCGTCCGAGCGATCGGTGCGCAGGTCGTCCAGAAATCCTTGCAACACTGCCGTCAGTCTTGCCTTGGGGTCGGTCTCGCCGAGGTCGACCGCATTTCGCAGCGGTCCCTGCGCCCATCGACGGGTGGCATGCACGGCGGCCTGATGGAGCAGACCGTCCTTGGAGCCGAAATAGTAGTTGACATCGGGGGCGTGCGCGCCGGCCGTCGCCAGGATCCGACGAGTTGTCGTCCGTGCCCACCCGTCCTCGGCCAGGCAACGAACAGCCGCGTCGAGCAGCCTGTCACGTGTGCTCATGCAACCATCCTAGCGTGTGCTATTAGCAATCGCTAGGATGAGTCGTATGACAGCTTCCGTGATCCGCCCCGCACAACCGGCCGACCTCGACTTCCTGGCCTGGGTGATGCGTACCGCCGCGACATCCCATCTGCCGCAGTGTGTCTGGGACGTCCTGTTCGGACTGCCATCAGCAGATGTCGACGAACTACTACGGTCGGTGTGTACATCGCAGCAGGTGCACTGGTGTCACCTGGACCGATTCTGGATCGCCGAGGTGGCCGGACGGCCGGCCGCGGCGATGACCGGGTTCGACCCGGCC
Organism: Mycobacterium sp. C31M; assembly: GCF_053345865.1. Lineage (NCBI taxonomy): Bacteria > Bacillati > Actinomycetota > Actinomycetes > Mycobacteriales > Mycobacteriaceae > Mycobacterium > Mycobacterium sp. C31M. Next base: position 59,473 of record NZ_JBKFAX010000003.1, read on the forward strand.
GCCGCCGGAAACCCCATGCTGGAACGGGCGATCCTGGAGCGCGTCGCCGCGTTGGGCCTGAATGACGAATCCCTGGCCGCGCTGCTCGGCCGCGCGGCGGCCCTGGCCCGCGCCACGCCACCCAACATCGACGGTAGCTGGGGCGTCGAGAATGTCGCGGTGGCGCCGAAGTACCGGGGAACCGGCATCATCGACGAGCTACTGGAGCATCTCCTGGCCACCGGCCGGGAGGCCGGCCATCGCGAAGCGCAGGTGCTCTGCCTCAACGGGAACGTGCGTGCCGAACGTACCTGGGAGCGCCACGGATTCGCGCTCACCACCGACTACCGCGATCGGAGCTTCGAGACGACGTTCGGGACAGCCGGCCTGCGGCTGTACACGCGCACGCTCTAATTGAACGCGAGCCAGCTGGGCAGTGCCCGCTCCCTGGAATCGCACAGCACCTGATAGGTGTCGCACGACCCTTTCGGCACCCCCGCGCCCGCCCACATGCCGCCGGTGTCGCGGCGCAACACGATCGCCGAGGAGCCGCCGCCGTCGAGCAGGATTGCGGTATCGGAACCCAAGCCGCGGAACAGATCCTGGATCTGGTCGGGTGTGTAGCTGCCGCCCTGGAAAACGTAGAACTCGTCGCGGTCCCGTACATAGGCCAGAGCGGTGCGGGCCGCCGACGGTCCCGGATCGTTCATCTGGCCGGTATCGCCCGGAGCCAGCAGGCCGAGTCCGGCGACGGCGACGAACCGGGTGCCCTTGCTCATCAGATCGGTGATCACGGGTGTGGCAGCGTCGAAATCGTTGTCCGAGCGCGGCATCACGATGAACGGGGCGCCTGAGGTCGGCAGGATCATCGTCGCCAGCGGCGTCCAGATCTCATTGCCGCCGGACAGTCCCTGCTTGCCCGCGTACGCGATGGTTCCGGTGAGCGGCAGGTTCAGCTTGCCGAGCCCACGGGTGGTGTCGACGTATGCACCCAGTGGAGAACTGCAGCCGGTGGTCTTCCAGGAGCCGCCCTGTTGACCGCGGATGTCGAAGAAGTTGGCGTTCACCGCGATCGTGGGCTGGCCGAGGGCCTGCCAGGCCGCGATCGGCGTGTACACCTCGGCCGCCTGTACCAAGCCCTCGCCGGTACGGGCACCGGGCGTGCGTTCGCAGCGGGCCTGATATCCGTTGTGCGTGTCGACGAGAAGTCGGGGCGCCAGTCGCTGGGAGGCGCCCTTGACGATCATCAACCGGCCACCGTTGCCCGATTCGTACCAGCGGCCGCCGGCGTCGAGAAGCGGGGCGGGATGGCCGCCGCCGAAGTTGTACACCAGATAGGAACCCTGGGTACCGGCCACCGCGGCGGCCAGCAAACTGCGGCCGTCGGCCGCGGTCGCGGCCGGCGCACCCGTGCTCGTCGCCAGTGCCGCGGTGACCGCAAGGGTGGCGGTACCAGCGGCAAAGCGCCGCAGACGGGTGGCAACGGTCGGCACGGTGATTCCTTCGGAAGAGGGTGAACAGGCGATCACCTTTAATCACAGCAGCAACACTGTCAACTTTCGTCACGAGTGCGTCACGGTTGGGCATCGGGTTATCCGCTTGGGCGTCAGCGGAATTGGGTATCCCCGCCGAACCAGTCAAGGCACTGATCCGCTCGACCTAGGAGTAGTCATGATCGGAACCATCCTCAGCGCACTACTTGTCGGCCTCGTCGTCGGCGCACTGGCGCGGCTGATCATGCCCGGCAAACAGAACATCGGCGTCCTCATGACGATCCTGCTCGGCGCCGTCGGCTCGCTCGTCGGCAGCTGGGTGACCTACCAGCTCGGCTACGCCAACGCCAACGGCGGGTTCGCGATCGTCCCGTTCCTTGTAGGCATCGTGGTGGCCATCGTGCTGATCGCGATCTACGTCGGTGCGACAGGTCGCCGCGGCACGCCGGTCAGGTAGCAGGTGTCAGCCGGTAGATCGCGTCGGCGTAGTCGTCGGTGATGTAGACCGAGCCGTCGGGGCCGGCGACGGCGGCCACCGGTCGGCCCCAGCGGGATCCGTCCTCGGCCTGGAACCCGCCGACCAAAGTCTGCTGGTCGCCCAGACTGCCATCGCGCCACGCGAAGTAGGACACCTCGGGTGCCTGCGGATCCTGCCGATTCCACGAGCCGTGCACACCGACCAGCGCGCCGCTGCCGTACGGTGCGGGCAGCTGGCCATCGGTGAAGGTCATGCCGAGCGGGGCGGAGTGCGCGGCCAGGCTCTGCTCGATGGGCGGCAGCGCGGCGCAATCCATGGCTGCCCCGTCCGCGTTCGTCTGCACATCGCGGATGAGCGGCAGGTTCGCCGGGCCGCCGTCGGGATTGCAGTAGGGCCAGCCGAGTTCGCGGCCGGGGGCGAGTTTGGCGACCGACTCGGGCGGGTTGTCGTCGACGTACCCGGGGTCGACCTGCCCGGTCGCCGGATCGGCGATGTTGTCGCGGTTGTTCACCGCCGTCCAGACGGCTCCGTCGGGTGCGATGGCCAGGCCGGTGCCGTTGCGCACCCCGGTCGAGAACGGTTGGGCCGGTCCGCCTTCGGGCGGCACCACCATGATGGTGGCCCGCGGCGGTGTCGCGGTGCGGTCGTCGGCCGAGATGTTGCCGGTGGACCCGATCGAGAAGTACACGGCCCCGTCCGGCCCGACCGCCACGCTCTTCAGCGCGTGCGAATAGGCGCCGCGCAGGTCTGCGCTCCGCCCGTCGGGCAGTCCGTCGGCGAGGGTGCGTGGGTCGGCGGCGGCGCCGTCGCGGTAGTCGTACGCACTGACCCGGTTGCTTTCGGCGAGGTACAGCGTGGAGCCGACGAAGGTGATGCCGTGAGGTTGGGTCAGACCGTCGAGCAGTGTCTCGGTGCGCCCCTCACGCATGGAAACCACTTGCCCGGTACTGGGAATGGTGACCAGCAGCGCTCCGTCGGGAGCCCAGGCCGCCAGTCGGGGTTTGTCGGTGCGGGCCCACACCGAGATCGTCCAGCCCGCCGGGACGAGTGCCCGGCGGGGCTCGTCGAACGGTGCCTGATCCATTCCTTCCGGCACGGTGAGGGTGACCTCGGCGAGCTCCGCGGCGCGTGGCACCCGCGGCGGCTCCCCGGCGGCCGAGGTCTCGGCCGTGGTGGCCGGTGTGCTGCCGGTCCCGGTGTCCCCCGAGCACCCGGCCACCAGCGCGACCCCGAAGAGGCCGTAGATGATTCGACGGCTAGCCTGCCAAACCTGCATGCATCTCCCAGATCAGAATTTCGGAGGATTCGGTGGCGGTGACCCGCTGGCCGCCGGTCGCGGTCAGTCGGGCGGCATCGCCCGCGAGTAGTTCGCCGGCGCCTTCGAGACTGACGGCGCCGCGGGGTACGAACAGATGCAGGTACGGGGCCTGCGGCAGTTCGACGGTCTCGCCGGCCTGCAGCCGCGCGCCGTGCAGCGCCGCGTACTTGTTACCGATCGTGATGGCCGAGCGATCCTGGTGCTCGGGCATCCCGGAGGCGATGGTGACCAGCCCGCCACGCAGCAGTTCATCGTCGATCTCGAGCTGCTGATATCCCGGATCGCGGCCCGACTCGTCGGGGACCACCCACATCTGCACGAAATGTACCGGCTCGCTGTGTGATTCGGTGCCCGTCAGGCGCCAGGAGTCGTTCTTCTCCGAGTGTAGGATTCCGCGTCCGGCCGACATCCGTTGTGCCAGTCCGGGATAGATGACACCCGAGTTGCCCGTCGAATCCTGGTGCACCAGTGAACCCTGCATGACCCATGTGACGATCTCCATGTCGCGGTGCGGGTGGGTATCGAACCCGGTCGCCGGCGCCACCCTGTCGTCGTTGTTGACCAGCAGCAGTCCGAAATGGGTGTTGGCGGGGTCGTAATGCTCGCCGAAGGAGAACGAGTGCTTGGAGTCCAGCCAGGAGATCTTGGTGGCGGCGCGGTCGGCGGCGGGTCGGATATCGATGGATGGGGTGCGGGTCATCTTGCTCCCTCGGGCTCAGTGCCAGCCTAGGTGGCGGCTCTGGACAGCACAACTTAAATGATGTGTCATATATTCCGTGTGGTTGACTACGCGCGAACAGACACTGTGGCGGGACTATCTGGCGATGACGGGCCGGCTGCAGGCGGCGATGAACCGGCAACTGCAGGCCGACTGTGGGCTGTCGCTGGCTGACTACGACGTGCTGGTCGCGCTCGACGAGGCGCCGGGGTGCCGGATGGCCGATCTCGGCGGACGCCTGGGGTGGGAGCAGAGTCGGGTATCGCATCAGTTGACCCGGATGCGCGATCGCGGACTCGTCGAGCGCCGTGGCGCCGACGACGATCGGCGTGCCGCGGTCGTCGACCTGACCGCGGCGGGGCGGGATGCGCTGGCCGCGGCCGCACCGGGGCATGCGTCCCTGGTTCGTAATGTGGTGTTCGACGGGATGTCCGAGGCGCAGTCGCGCTCAGTGCAACGGTGGTTGTCGACGGTGCTGGAGCGGCTGGAATGAAGTCGCCGTGCTGATCGACCGATAACATCGGCGGCCATGAGCCTGCCGCCGGAGGACACCTGGGACTATCCGGACTTCGACGATGTCGAGGAGATCCCACCCCGCCCGAGTAAGCGGATACCGGTCGCGATCTTCCTGCTCGGCTGGCTGGTGCTGCCCACTTTCGTGATCCTGATCGGCGACCTGGACAGCCCGTGGTTCGAGATCGGATGCGCCGTGACGCTCGCCTTCGTCGCCGTCTTCATCTGGGCCTGCGTGCGCGTGGTGAAGAACTTCTGAACAACCAACCGACCGGTGGATCGACGGCCCTCATCAGCCTTTAGTCTGTCGACGTGGATATCAATGGAGCTAGCGCAATCGTCACCGGTGGCGCGTCGGGTATCGGCGCCGCCTCCGCACGTCTACTTGCCGACCGGGGTGCCCGTGTCGTCGTCGCCGACCTCAACGCCGAACGCGGTGAGGAACTGGCCAAGGAGATCGGCGGTGTCTTCGTCACCGTCGACGTCACCAACACCGATCAGATCCTCGATGCGGTCAACACCGCCGCCGACCTCGGCCCGCTGCGGGCCCTGGTCAACTCGGCCGGCATCGGCTGGGCCCAGCGGACCATCGGCAAGGACGGTCAGTTCGAGTCGGCGCACAGTCTCGACGTCTACAAGAAGGTGCTGGCGATCAACCTCGTCGGCACCTTCGACTGCATCCGGTTGGCCGCAACGGCCATGAGCCGCAACGACTTCACCGAGACCGGCGAGCGCGGCGCCATCGTCAACCTGACCAGTGTGGCGGCCTTCGACGGCCAGATCGGCCAGGCCGCGTACTCGTCGTCCAAGGGCGGCGTCGTGGGTCTGACCCTGCCGGTGGCCCGCGACCTGTCGGCGGCGGGTATCCGTGTCAACACCGTCGCCCCCGGTCTGATCGACACCCCGATCTACGGTTCGGGGCCGGAGTCCGAGGCCTTCAAGGCCAAGCTCGGCGAGTCGGTGCTGTTCCCGCACCGCCTCGGCAAGCCCGAGGAACTCGCCTCGATGGTCATCGAGCTGCTCACCAACTCGTACATGAACGCCGAGGTCGTCCGCGTCGACGGTGGCATCCGGATGCCACCGAAGTAGTTTCCGAACCGCCGCAGAGCCCCCTGGCCCGTACGGGAGAGGGGGCCTTGTGTGTTCTGTGGCAATGCCGGCGAACATAGGTGCACTAAGTGACAGTTGCAGTCAAATTTGCCGGACGAGTAACTTGAAGAGTCTCTCGGCAAACTTTTGCTGGTCGGTGGCCCTCCGGGTGAACAAATCGCAGAGATCTTGATAATCCAGCTAAATAAGCAATTTTGTGTCGCAAGTCACGTGTACAGTCCCCCTCGAATCTTCTCGACATCAAACAAGGGGGCGCATCAAAGTGGCTGTGCATCGGCGATCGAAAGGTAACCATAAGATCCATAATTCGTTGCTGGGTCTCACCATGGCAACGGCCGTGGCCGCGACACTGACGGTTGCGGCTCCGGTACCGACACCGCCGGTACTGCTCGCGCAGGAACAGCAGCTCATCGAACAGCGCAATGTCAGCCTGGCCGCCGCCAGCACCCCCTACGAGCAGCTCCAGGCGGTCATCAATACCGTGCTGCCCGGTCTGGTCAACACCTTCGGCGCGCGGCCCCGCGTCACCCTGGACACCCTGCTGGCCCAGGTCCCCGACAGTCTGCTGACCGATCTGCTCAATGCCAACGGTGGCACCGTCAACGTGGCGACCTTGCTCAGCACGCTCGGTCTGAACGATCCCGGTTCGGAACTGAACGCAGCCGTCACCGAGGCGATCAGCGCGGCGCTGACCGACTTCCTCAACTCGGCGACGACAGGTGAGAATGCGGTGGCGCTGGAGGCGCAGCTGCGGGCGGCGATCGCCACGGCGGTGGACGCCCAGTTGCGAGCGGTGAGCGTCTCTGTGAAGCCGGTCAGCTTCTTGCCGGCGGTCACCATCCGACTGGTCGATGTCGTCGGCTCCGCCGGCGTCACCGACATCGCCAACGGGGTGGCCGGCTCCGTCGCCGGCAGCATCGTGAACAACCTGACCGTCATCCTGCCGACCGCCGACGAGCTGACCGCCGAGATCACCACGGTGCTGCCCGATCTGCTGACCACGTTGTTCAACGCCGCCGACCTGGCCGATGCTCAGGGCAACTTCCAGCTCGGCAATCTGCTGGAGCTGGTGGGGCTGAACCTGAGCAGCCTGGCCGACAGCGGTGCGCTGACCATGACGACGGCGGGTCCGCTGTTCACCATGGCGCGACTCCTTGCCGGAGTCGACCTGGGCTGGGTCCCGGGCACCCAGTCGGCGATCGCCGACTCGGTCAACGAAACCGCCTACCTGGACCTCGGTACGTCGACGTTGAAGACCAATCTCGCTGCGGCGCTTGCCGATGCATTGGCCGACGGCTCCTTGGCCGCCGATCTGGGTACCGTCCTGACGCCCGCGCTGAACAGCATCGTCGCGCAGATCGTGGTCAACGCGACCGACACGGTGGAGGCCGACCTGACGAACAGCATCCGCAGCGCACTGAGCGGATTGAACTTCCGGGTACTGGGCGTGAACGTCCCCGCCGGAAATCTACTCTTCGGCGCGCTGCAGCCACTCATCGCCGATCTGGCCGACGATCTGAGCGGTCAGTTGCAGGGCAACGTCTCCGAACTTGTGGACGGGTTGGTCGACAGCGGTACCGGCAGCATCGGCGACGCGCTCAACGAGGCTGTCAACGGTGCCATCGGCGCCATTCCGGACCAGGAGATCGCCTCGGTCCGAATCCCGATCGTCATCGGTACCGGCATGGGTGCCTTCTCAGCTGGTGCTGCCTATCGGGATGTGCTGGCGCAGCTGTCATCCCAGCCCGGCGGTGTCGACTACACCGGGGTCAATCCGCTGCTGGGCAGCCTGACCGTGTTGCCGGCGATTCTGCTCAACAACGCCGGCCGCGCCAACGGCGGCATCATGGCCCGATTCGCCGATCTGTTCGCCATGCTCGGAATCGACGGCGTCACACCCGACGTCGCGATCAGCAGCAGTGGCGGCACCCCGATCGGTGACACCGGTCTGGCGCTGGGCGGGGCGAACCTGATTCCGGTCAAGGTCGACGCGACCGTTCAGTATCAGCTGATGTCGGACTTCGCGGCCTGGGCGAACCCACTCTCGCTGCTCAACAATGTGGCCGCGGGCATGCTGCCCACCTACATGTTGCGGGGCCTGGATGTCGGCGGGGCGGCCGGCGATCTGACCGGCGCGCTGGAAGATCTGGTAGGCGACCTGGCCGACCAGAACGCCCCGAACACCAACATCTACCTGACGGTCCGGGCCAACACTTTGCCGATGTTGGAGCCGCTGTATCTCGTCGGTGACGTGCTGCGGCTGGTGGGCCTGGCCCCGGTCGCTAATGTGGTCAACGGGCTGGCCAACGCGTTGTCACCCGCGCTGACAAGCCTGGTGAACCTGGGCTACTCCGACGCCTTCTTCAACCCGGTCACCGGTGCGTATGAGCGCACCCTCGATACCGCCGCCACCCCGGTGCGTTTCGGCACGATGCCGACTGTCGACTGGAATCAGGTGCTGCCCAATGTGCTCAAGCAACTGGGTTCCGGATTCCAGAAGGCGATGACGTCGGACAACAACACCGCGCCGAACGCGCTCGAAGGTGTGGGGGACTTGCTGAACGGGAACTTCGACAACGTGCTGGGCGGGCTGACGGATGTGCTCGACGACGCGGTTGGTGACCAGCAGGTCCAGGGCACGGCGGACGCGCAGCTGACAGCGGCCGAGGTGGCCGACGACGCGCCCGCGGCAGAGCAGTCGAATGCCCCGGTGCTGCAACGCAATCACACGGCCCGGATCGCGGCGGCACCCACACCGCAGCCCGCCGCACCACCGGTGGGGCAGCCGGCCGAACCGGTGGTCGAGGAGGTCGAGGACGGAGTGGTCGTACCGCTGACGGCACAGGAGCGCGCCGCCGAACGAGCCGCAGCCAAGAAGGAAGCCAAGGAAGCTGCCAAGGAGGCTGCCAAGGAAGCCGAGAAGGAAGCCGAGCCGAACAACAACGATTCGCCAGCAGGGCCCAAGAGTGGCGACGGTAACGATTCCGCCGCAGGCGATTCCGATACCGGTGGCTCCGACAGCGGGGCCGGCGGCGGAAGTGAGAACGCCGCCTGAGTGACCGAACGCAGAAGCCCCCTACCGCGGTAGGGGGCTTCTGTGGTGCTGGAGTCTTACCAGTCGCTCTCGTCGTAGCGGATGACTCCGCGGATGTTGTTGCCGTCCAGCATGTCCTGATAGCCGGTGTTGATGTCTTCCAGCTTGTAGGAGCGGGTGATCATATCGTCGATGTTGAGCAGCCCGGACTTGTACAGCGCGGCCAGCCGCGGGGTCTCGACATGTGAGCTGCCACCACCGAAGATGTTGCCCTTCAACGTCTTCTGCAGCATGGTGAACAGGAACAGGTTCAGCTTGACATCGGCGTCCATCATCGAGCCCATTCCGGTGACCACGCAGGTCCCGGTCTTGGCGGTGAGGATCATCGCCTCCTCGACGTACTCGCCCTTCATCTCGCCGACGGCGATGATGACCTTGTCGGCCATCAGACCGTGGGTGGCGTCGATGACCGGCGCGATGGCCTCGGCCATCGACGGGTAGACATGGGTGGCGCCGAACTTGACGGCCTGCTCACGCTTCCACTCGTTCGGGTCGATCGCGATGACCTGCTTGGCCCCGGAGATCACGGCCCCCTGCAGTGCGCTCATGCCGATCCCGCCGACGCCGACGATGATGACGGTCTCGCCGGGCTGCACCTGGGCGACATTGGTGGCCGAACCGAAACCGGTCGGCACCGCACAGCCCATGATGGCGGCGGTCTCGAAGGGGATGTCGTCGTCGATCTTGACCACGGAGTCCTTGTGCACCGTCATGTACGGCGCGAAGGTGCCGAGCAGGTTCATCGGAGACACCTCGTGTGACCCCGCATGGATGCGGCTGGTGCCGTCGGCGATTGCCTTGCCGCCGAGAAGCACGGCGCCACGGTCGCACAGCGAGCGGAAGCCCTTCAGACACGGTGGGCAGGATCCGCAGGCCGGGATGAAGGCGAGGATGACGTGATCGCCTTCGGCCAGACCGGTGACGTTCTTGCCGACCTTGGTGATGACTCCCGCGCCCTCGTGACCGCCCAGCGCGGGCAATCCGATGGGGGTGGCGCCGGTGGTGATGTGGTAGTCGGAGTGGCACATGCCGGCTGCGTGCATACGGATCTGCACCTCGTCGGCGACCGGATCGCCCAGATCGATCTCGTCGACCTTGAACGGTGAGTTGAGCTCCCAGAGCAGGGCACCTTTGGTCTTCATGAGCAGTGATAATAGAACACGTTGCAAAACAACTGAATAGTTGCCTGTGAACTGCGAGTTTGAACGCTTTATTTCGTCGTCAACGGATTGTCCCGATGATTATTCGACGTGCCGCTGGTCATATCGGTATGACTGAGATCAGCGCGCGCATCATTCCCAACCTGTGGTTCAACACCGAGGCCGAGGAGGCCGCGGCCCACTACATCGCGGCGTTCGGCGGGAACGGCCGGATCCTGCGGACCCAGCCACCGATTCCCGGCTCGCCCGGCCCGCAGCACGTCCCGGTGGTCGTCGAATTCGAGCTGGACGGACAGCTGTTCGTCGGGATCAACGGCGGCCCGATGTTCACCTTCTCGGAGGCAGTATCGCTGGAGGTGCGCGTCACCGGCCAAGACGAGTTGGACCGGCTCTGGGCGGCACTCGTCGAGGGCGGGCAGGAGCAGCCGTGTGGCTGGTTGAAGGACAAGTACGGGTTGTCCTGGCAGCTCACGCCCACTGAGTACTACGACATGCTCGCCCGCGGTGACGTCGAGGCGAACGGCCGCCTGGACGCCGCGGTGATGGCGACCGTCGGGAAGTTCGATATCGCCGGGTTGGAGGCCGCCTACCGGTCAGAGGGTCGCGGGTAGCCCGAACTTCTCGAACTGCGAGGTGTCCAGAAAGGCCACCACGTGGGTGATCCCGGCATCGGTCACGTCCATGACGTGTAACTGGAACGGTTCGTGCACGCCCGTCTCGGGATTGCGCAGATACATCCCCGCGGCGGTCTGGCCGTTGGCCGTCGTCGGCACCAGACGCATATCCCCGGCGCGCTCGGCCGGGCACTTGTCGCGGGACAGCGCGCCGATGGCCGCCGGGCCGACGTACCAACTGTCGAACGGCGGCATCTCCCAGATGGCGTCGTCGGTGAACAGCCGCTCCAGCCTGTCGATGTCATACGCCTCGAATGCCGAGATGTAGCGCGTCAGCAGTTCCTGCGCCTCCGGCGATTCCGGGGCCTGCAGCGGCTGATCCTCGCTGGGGCCGACCGCGTCGAGTTGGGCCCGCGCCCGCTGCAGCAGGCTGTTGACGGCCGCCGTCGAGGAGCCCACCGCATCGGCGACTTCGGCCGCCCGCCACTGCAGCACATCGCGCAACACCAGCACCGCGCGCTGGCGCGGGGAAAGGTGCTGCAGGGCAGCGACAAAAGCCAGTCGCACCGACTCCTTGGTTCCCACCACGGTCTGCGGGTCGGATGGGTCGTCGGAGTCGGGCAGTGGCTCCAGCCAGGGCACCTCGTGGCGTTCGTAGATATCGGCATGCGGATCGGAACTCTGTGTGCCCAGCCCCGACGGCAGTGGCCGGCGCTGCTTGCCATCCAGCGCGGTCAGGCAGGTATTGGTGGCGATCCGGTACAGCCAGGTCCGCACCGAGGATTTGCCCTCGAACTTGTCGTAGGACTTCCACGCCCGCAGGTAGGTTTCCTGCACCAGATCCTCGGCGTCATGCGCCGAGCCGGTCATCCGGTAGCAGTGTGCGAGCAGTTCCCGCCGATACCGCTGGGCATCGGCCAGGAACGCGTCTTTGGAGTCGAATCTGTCGTCTACCGCTGTGAGGACGGTCACCCGGCTGAGCTTACCGAGCGCCACCGACACGTGCGTTGCAGCGACCGATCGGTGCCAGCCGATAGGCTCGTCGCGTGGCCACCACCCGTAGTGAACGCACCTTCGACGGTGTCGGCGGAACACCCATCGTGTACGACGTGTGGACACCGGCCTGCGACCCCACCGGGATCGTGTTGATCTGCCACGGGTACGCCGAGCACGCCCGCCGCTACGACCACGTCGCCCAGCGTTTCGGGGAGGCCGGCCTGCTTACCTACGCGCTGGACCTGCGCGGACACGGCCGCTCCGGGGGCAAGCGTGTCCATCTGAAGAACATCGACGAATACACCGCCGACTTCCACCACCTCGTCGGCCTGGCCACCGCCGCGCACCCGGAACTCAAGCGGGTGGTGCTCGGGCACAGCATGGGCGGCGGGGTGGTCTTCACCTACGGTGTCGAGCATCCCGACGACTATGCGGCGATGGTGCTCTCCGGACCTGCGGTCTACGCGCACGATGCGGTGTCGCCGGTGATGATCGGGGTGGCCAAGATCGTCGGCAGCGTGCTGCCGGGTCTGCCCGTCGAGAACCTGCCCGCCGATGCGGTCTCGCGCGATCCGCAGGTCGTCGCTGCGTACGAGGCCGACCCGTTGGTACACCACGGCAAGCTGCCCGCCGGTATCGCCAAGGCACTCATCGGCGTCGGCGAGACCATGCCGCAGCGGGCGGCCGCGCTGACCGCCCCGCTACTGGTGGTGCACGGTGGGCAGGACAAGCTGATCCCGGTCGCCGGCTCCGAGCGCCTGGTCGACTGTGTCGGGTCGAGCGATGTCAACCTCAAGGTGTACCCCGAGCTGTACCACGAGGTGTTCAACGAGCCCGAACGCGCTGTGGTACTTGATGATGTCACTACGTGGATTGCGACCCGATTGTGAAAAACGTTGTCCGGCAGTTGGTCTCGATCCTGGGGGCGGTGCTGCTGGTCGCCGGGTGCTCGTCCGGAGGCTCCGATGTCGAGGCAGTGCAGCAGGGTTGGGTCGAAGACGAGGTGTCCTTCACCGACTCCGCCGGTCTGACCATCTACGGCACCTACCGCCACCACGGTGACGACACCGGCCCCGCCGCGCTGCTGATCTCCGAGAGCGGCGCCACCGATCGCAACGGCGACAATGCGGTGGCCGGGCCGATCGGCAACATGCGCCAGCTTGCGGAATACCTGTCCGGCAAGGGAATCGCGTCGCTGCGGTTCGACAAGGTGGGGACCGGCAAGACCGCCCTGGGCCCGTACGCGACCAATCCCGCCGCTGTCGGCAGCGCCGCCTACTCCGAGGGGGCCCGCGCCGCGGTGCGTTACCTCGCGGGCCGACCCGGCACCGATCCCGATCGGATCTCCGTCTACGCCATCGGCGAGGGCACGGTGCACGCGATGACACTGGCCGACGATATCGAGCCCGACGCCCCGAAGATCCACTCGCTCGGCCTCTTCCAGCCGCTGCCGGGCCGCTATCTGGACATCGTGAGCGATCGGGTGCGCACCGATGTGCAGGCCGCCCTGGACTCCGGGGCCAAGACCCAGGAGCAGGCCGACCAGACGCTGGACGCCTGGGCAGCGGCCGTCGCCGACGCCAGGACCCGGGGCACCGCACCCGAGAAACTGCCGGATGGTCTGAGCGCAATCCTGAACCCGGGCAACGTGCAAGCAGTCGCCGAGGCCGACGCGATCGATCCGCTGCAGTTGGCGGCGAAGGTGCCCACCGAGACCCGGGTGCTGTTGACCTGTTCGGATTCGGACGGTCAGGCCTCATGCACCGCGGTGCGACCGTTGGTCGACGCGTTGCGGCGGACCGCGCTGACGGTGGTCGAACTCAAGGGCGTCAACCATGTGCTGCGCGACGATCCGACCGACAACGTCGCCAACTACGCCAACCAGGACCCGCTGTCGCCGCAGCTGATCACCGCGCTGGACAGCTTCGTCGGCCGGTGACCGTGGGCCTGTGGATAACTCCGTCTCCGGGGCCGTTTCTGTCGGTTCGGCGTCTTAGCGTGCGCCCATGAGCAACGACAAGATGCTGGCCCGGATAGCCGCACTGCTGCGACAGGCCGAAGGCACCGACAACACTCACGAAGCGGACGCCTTTCTGGCTGCCGCCCAACGACTGGCCACCGCGACCTCGATCGACCTGGCGGTGGCCCGCGCGCATTCGGCGCAACGAACCGCCGCTCAGGAGCCGGCGCAACGCACCATCAGCATCGGCGATCCGGGTACCCGCGGGCTGCGCACCTATGTGCAACTGTTCGTGGTCATCGCGCTGGCCAACGATGTGAAATGTGATGTGGCGTCGAACTCGACCTTCGTCTACGCCTACGGCTTCCCCGAGGACATCGACGCCAGCCATGCCCTCTATTCGAGCCTGGTCATGCAGATGGTGCGGGCGTCCAAGGATTACCTGGCCACCGGTGCACACAAGCCGACACCGACGATCACCGCGCGGATCAACTTCCAGTTGGCCTTCGGTGCGCGGGTGGGGCAGCGGCTGTCCGAGGCCCGGGAGGAGGCGCGGCAGTCCGCGGCCGCAGCCACCAGCAGTCCCGGCACGGCGCTGGCTCTGCGAAACAAGGATCTCGAACTCACGTCCTTCTACCGGACAGCCTCGGCGGCGCGCGGAACCTGGCGGGCCAGCAGTGCTTCGGCGGGGTATTCCTCCGAGGCGCGCCGCGCCGGTGACCGGGCCGGCCGGCGCGCGCGGCTGGGCCCCAGTCAGGAGCTGTCCGGAGCACGGGCCAAGCTGGAGCGTTAGTGCGTGATACCCAGCGGGCAAAGGTTTATGCCGCAGAGGATTTTGTTCGTACGCTGTTCGAACGTGCCGATGGTCGCGGGTCACTGGACTTCTTCGGCACCACACTGACGCTGCCGCCGGAGGCCAGGTTCGGTTCGGTGGATGCGGTGCGCGGGTACGTCGAGCAGGTGCTGGCGATGCCGGCGGTGCGGCAGCGTTGGCCGCAGGCGGGGACGTGTGCGGTGCGCAGCCGACGCGGGGTGACGGCCGCACATTACGAGAGCGGTACCATCGCGGTGCCCGATCGGCACACCACCTGGGCGCTGCGCGAACTCGTCGTGTTGCACGAACTGGCGCACCACCTGGCCGGTGCGGGCGTGCCCGCGCACGGACGGGAGTATGTCGCGACGATGGTCGAGCTGGCAGGCTGTGTGATGGGACCCGAGGCAGGCCATGTGCTGCGGGTGATCTACGCAAAAGAGGGGGTGGCCGGATGACCGAGCCGGCGGCTGTCGACACACTGTTCGATGAATTGCTGCACACCGAGGACGAGGCGTTGCGGCTGGCGCGGGAGTCCACGCGCCCGGCCGGCATGCCTGCCATCGAGGTATCTGCGCAGCACGGCCGGCTGCTGAACCTCTACACCCGGATCATCGGGGCTCGTCGTGTTCTCGAGATCGGCACGCTGGCAGGCTATTCCACCATCTGCCTGGCCCGTGGCGTCGGTGCGCAGGGGCAGGTCATCAGCCTGGAGTACGAGCCCCGGCATGCCGAGGTGGCGCGGGCCAACCTGGCCCGCGCCGGCGTCGCCGACCGGGTCGAGGTGATCGTGGGTGCTGCGCTGGAGAGTCTGCCGACCCTGCAGGGGCCGTTCGACCTGTTCTTCATCGACGCGGACAAGGAGAACAACCGGGCCTACGTCGAGGCCGCGATCGGGCTGGCCCGCCCGGGAGCGTTGATCGTGGTGGACAACATCGCACGCGGCGGGCGGGTGCTGGACCCGGCACCCGAGGATCACCAGGCGACCGCGGTACGCGACATGCTCGCCATGATGGGGGACCACCCGCGACTGGATGCCGCGGCGATTCAGACCGTCGGCGCCAAGGGCTGGGACGGTTTCGCGGTGGCGCTGGTCAACTGAGTCCGGACTGGTCTCAGGGCTGATCCGCCGGCGGCGGACCGAGGCCTTCCTCGGGCGCGGGTTGAGTGACCGTCTCGGTTTCGGTCTGCGTTTCGGTGACGGTGCTGGGCGGCGCCGTCGTTGTCGTGGTGGTCGTCGTTGTGGTGGTTGTCGTGGTCGTACTGGTGGTGCTTGGCGTCGTGGTGGTCGTCGGCTCCGCTGTTGTCGTCGCCGGGCCCGGTGTGGTGACGGTTTCGGTGACACCGGGCACCACCGGAGTCGACGTGTCGGCGGTGGTGGTCGTCGTGGTTGTGCTCGTCGAGTCTGTCGTCGACGAATCGCTTGAGGTCAGGCTGACGATGCCGAAGACAGCCAGCGCCAGTACGACGACGGCCGCCGCGCCGATCCCGATGAGCGCCGCGGGCTTGCGGTACCAGGGATCGGCAGGCACTTCCTCATGCGGTGCGGGCTCGCCGTACGGGTCGTAACCGTCGCTGTAGTTGGCGCCGGTGTAATTGGCGTACTGGGTCGGCTCGTCGTCGGAGTAGTAGCTCGGGTCCTCGGGTGGCCTCGACATAGTCGCGATGCTAGCCCTTGTTCGGGCCTGAACTTCGGATCTCACCAGGGGCCGCGGCTTACGCTCGCATTTCGGACACCACAACCGGACGGGAACACGGTGATGGCCTACCTCGGATATCGCGGCGCCGATGCCGACTCCCCGCTTGCCGCCTACTTCGATCCGGAGACGGCGCCTCTGCCCGGACATGTGGTCGTGGCGCTGGAACACGGCCCGCAGGCGGGACCGGTGCTGCCCGGGTGTGCAGCAGTTGGTTGGTCCACCACGTCCGCCCCACCACCGGCGGCGCTGAGATGCGTTCCCGATTCTGGATGGGCGGCCGGCACGTGGCGGTGCGTAAGGGTCCGGGCCTCGCCGACCGGCTGGTTCGTCCCGTTGCTGCCCGACAGATACCCGACCCCGCGACCTGCTGGTGCACTGCGCCCAGGAGATGAATCACCTGGCCGGGTTTCTGCCGGCGTTGTACGAACAGTTCAACTGAGGTCGTCAGCGCGCCAGCCAGCCGCCGTCCACCGGGATCACGGTTCCGTGGATGTACCGCGCATCGACGGTGGCGAGAAACGCGACCGCACCGGCGATGTCATCCGCCTGATCCCAGCGTGACGCCGGAATGCGTTGAGAAATATGCTCATTACGTGTGGCGTCGGCGAGCAGGGCTTCGTTCATATCGGTGACGACGTATCCCGGCGCGATGGCATTGACATTGACACCTCGGCCCGCCCATTCGTTGGCGAAGGCCTTGGCCAGCTGGGCCACCCCACCCTTGCACGCCGCGTAGCCGGGCACCGTCACACCGCCCTGGAAGCTGAGCAGCGATGCGATGAAAACGATGCTCCCCGAGCCCTTTCTCAGCATGCCCCTACCCAGTTCCCTGGTCAGGAGAACGGTGCGGTGAGGTTGACGGCGAGGACCTCGTCCCAGAGGTCGTCGCCGTGGTGTTCGGCGGGGGCTCGCCGATTGACGCCCGCGGCATGTATCAGGATGTCGGGGTCGTGCGGCTGGATCTCACCGATGGCGGCGTACAGCGCGGGACGGGATTGCAGTTCGGTTGCCACCGCGGTGAATTTCCGCCCAGCGGCGAGCACCCCGGTGCGGCACTCGGACTCGGGTCAGCCATCCTCGGCGTTCTCCCGGATACCTCGATACCCCATCAGCGCGGAAATGGCCTCGGCGGCTTCGACAACGGCTTCACCCAACCGATGGTCGCCGGCCACGTCGATCCGGTCCGCCGAGCCGCCGACGCTGACCGTCGCCGCGACGACGCCGGTGTGATCGAAGATCGGCGCGGCGAAGCCCCGGATGGCGGGATAGCCCCCGGCGAGTGACCGTATACCGTCTCCGGTTGCGGCGTGTCGGTGTACCGACACGGCCGCTCGCGGGTAGGTCAGCGAGTGTTACATGCAGACGGCGCCGACGGCCGCGGATTGCACCAGCTTGGTGTACTTGGCCAGCACGCCGGTGGTGTAGCGCGGCGGTAGTGGCTCGAAACCGACCTTGCGCGAGTCCAATTCGGCCTCGTCGACCAGCAGGTCCAATGTTCCGTTGGCGACGTCGAGGCGGATCCGGTCACCGTCGCGGACAAACGCGATCGGTCCGCCGTCCACGGCCTCGGGGGCGATATGCCCGACGCACAGTCCGGTCGTCCCGCCGGAGAACCGGCCATCGGTCATCAGCAACACGTCCTTGCCCAACCCGGCACCCTTGATCGCACCGGTGATGGCCAGCATCTCGCGCATCCCCGGGCCGCCCTTGGGGCCCTCGTAGCGGATGACGACGACGTCGCCGTGGGTGATGGTGCCGTCCTCCAGTGCATCCAGCGCTGCCCGCTCCCGCTCGAAAACCCTTGCGGTGCCCTCGAACACGTCGGAATCGAAACCGGCGGACTTGACCACCGCGCCCTCGGGTGCCAGCGATCCGTGCAGGATGGTGATCCCGCCGGTCGGGTGGATCGGGTTGTTCATCGCGCGCAACACCTTGCCGTCGGGATCCGGCGGCTCAATATGCGCGAGGTTCTCGGCCATCGTCCTACCCGTCACGGTCAGGCAATCACCATGCAGCAGGCCGGCATCCAACAGCGCCTTCATGACGACGGGCACGCCACCGATCTCGTCGACATGCTTCATGACGTGCTTGCCGAAGGGTTTCACATCGGCCAGGTGCGGCACCTTGTTGCCGACTCGGGTGAAATCGGCCAACGTCAGCTCGACCTCGGCCTCGCGGGCGATGGCCAGCAGGTGCAGCACCGCATTGGTGGACCCGCCGAATGCCATGACCACCGCGATGGCGTTCTCGAACGCCTCCTTGGTCAACAGGTCGCGGGCGGTGATGCCGCGGCGTAGCAGGTCCACGACGGCCTCGCCGGAACGGGCCGCGTACTCGTCGCGGCGCCGGTCGATCGCGACCGGAGATGCGCTGCCGGGCAACGACAATCCCAGTGCCTCGGCCGCCGAGGCCATGGTGTTGGCGGTGTACATACCGCCGCAGGCGCCCTCACCGGGACAGATCGCGCGTTCGATGATGTCGACGTCCTCCGGCGACATCAGCCCGCGCGCACACGCCCCGACCGCCTCGAAGGCGTCGATGATGGTGACTTCCTTCTCGGTGCCGTCGGTCAACTTGGCCGTGCCCGGCATGATCGAGCCGTTGTACAGGAACACCGATGCCAGATCGAGTCGGGCTGCGGCCATCAGCATGCCGGGGATCGACTTGTCACAGCCGGCCAGCAGCACCGTGCCGTCGAGGCGTTCGGCCTGCACCACCGTCTCGACACTGTCGGCGATCACCTCACGCGAGACCAGCGAGAAGTGCATGCCTTCGTGGCCCATCGAGATGCCGTCGGACACCGAGATGGTTCCGAATTCCAGCGGATAACCGCCCCCGGCGTGCACACCCCCCTTGACCGCTTGGGCGAGGCGCTGCAGTGACATGTTGCACGGGGTGATCTCGTTCCACGACGAACCGACACCGATCTGCGGTTTGGCCCAGTCGTCGTCACCCATGCCGACGGCGCGCAACATCCCGCGCGCGGCGGTCTTCTCAAGACCATCGGTGACGTCGCGGCTGCGGGGTTTGATATCGACGCCGGGAAGAGATTCGGAGGCTGAGGGCATGAATGCAAGTATGGCGTCTGCGGCTCGGCAAAACCGAATATCGATACCCCTGTGGGGTACCGGTAATCTGGTTGTATGAATGGTGCCCGAGTGCTGACCGCGGTCCTGCTGACCGTGCTGTCGGCGGCCTGCGGTGCGCCGAACCCCGCGCCCGAGTCGACCGGAGCCGACTCCGCCACGTCCACATCCGCCGCGGTGACACCCGGCGTCAACGCCACCGACCGCGCCTTCGCCTACGGACTGCTGGCGCAGCGGCCGCAGGTGGAGAACATGGTGGCGCTGGCACACGCGAACTCCGAGAACCCTGCGGTGATCGGGGCGGCCGACGCGTTGGCCACCAGTGAGAAACAGCAGAGCGACACCGTCAATGCGTTGTTGGTGCAATGGACCGACGGTGAGGAGGGCGGCCAGGGTCCGCCACCCGAGGGTGGGCCGACACTCTTCGACCGTGGCGCCCTGGAACGGCTCGGCTCGCTGCGGGGCCCGGAGTTCGACAAACTGTGGTTGCAGGCCATGCTCAACCACCACCAGGCGGTCATGGTGATGGCCAGTTCCGAGATCAGGGACGGTGAGGACATCAACGCCAAGACGCTGGCGCAGGCGATCATCGAAACCCGTCGAGCCGAAACCGCACAGATGCAGCAGATCCTGGGAGGGCTACCCCGATGAGCGATTCGGAACACGGTTACTCGCCGCAGAAGGAGAACTACGCCAAGCGATTGCGGCGCATCGAGGGGCAGGTCCGCGGGATCGCCAAGATGATCGATGACGACAAGTACTGCATCGACATCCTCACCCAGATCAGTGCCGTCAACAGCGCGTTGCAGTCGGTGGCGCTCGGGCTGCTCGACGAGCACCTCGGCCACTGCGTCACCCAGGCGGTCGCCGAGGGCGGCGATCAGGCGGACGCCAAGCTGGCCGAGGCGTCGGCCGCCATCGCACGGTTGGTCCGGTCTTAGCTGTCCCCGAGGGCCGCCTCCAGCCGGCTGAGCTTGCCGTCCATCTCGCCGTCGTGGCCCGGCCGGATATCGGCCTTCAACACCAGCGACACCCGAGACCCGAACGGCAGCACCGCTTCGGTCGCCCGTTTGACGACGTCGAACACCTCATCCCAGGAACCCTCCAGCTCGGTGAACATGCTCGAGGTCCGGTTCGGCAGACCCGACTCGCGCACCACCTTGACGGCGGCCGCGACAGCTCCGCTCACCGAGCCGTCCTGGCGGCCGTCACCGGATGGGCTGACACTGAAGGCAACGATCATGGAGCCATTCCAGCACGACCCCGACTGAGACTTCCCTCAGCTGTAACGGTCGACGCCACACCTGCGATGAACGGTGCAGGTCAGTGGCGTGGGTCGGGCGGCGATGAGGGGTCCGTCCGGCCTCGCCGGGGTTAGCCGGTCCGCATCCTATGTCAGACTGGACTGCAGATATGCCAGTGGAGGTGACATATGTCGCAGCGGACGAGACGGAAACTCGCCAGCGCGATCTTGGCGACCGGTTTGATGGTCGCAGCAGGTTTCGGTAGCCCGTCGGCCCTTGCGGAGCCGGCTCCGCCGCCACCCCCGGCCCCGGCCTTCCCCAATCCGTTCGCCCCGCCGGCTCCACCCGCGGAGCCCACCGCGGCCGATCCGTTCGCCCCGGTCGGTGGACCCGGCGCACAGCCGTTGCCGATCCCCGAGGGCACCCCACCCGGGCAGAACCCCAACCCGTTCCGCGGGCTGCCCCCGTTCGTACCGCCGTCATTCAACCCGGTCAACGGATCCATCGCGGGCGCGGCCAAGCCGATCTATATCAACTTCCAGCGGCCCATCGCCAACCGGCAGATGGCCCAGGACGCCGTCCACATCTCGTCCAACCCGCCGGTGCCCGGCCAGTTCTACTGGGTCACCGACACCCAGCTGCGCTGGCGCCCGCAGGACTTCTGGCCGACCGGCGCGGTGGTCACCATCGACGCGGCGGGCACCAAGTCGAGCTTCACCGTGCCCGAGCAGCTGACCGCCACCGTCGACGATGCCACCAAGACGATGACCGTCACCCGCAACGGCGAGGTCGAGAAGGAATTCCCGGTATCGCTGGGCAAGCCCGGCCACGACACCAAGAACGGCACCTACTACGTGCTGGAGAAGTTCGCCGACATGGTGATGGACTCCTCCACCTACGGTGTCCCGGTCGATTCCGCCGACGGGTACAAGACCCCGGTGAAGAACGCGGTGCGCATCGACAACAGCGGCATCTTCGTGCACGGGGCTCCGTGGTCGGAAGGCGCGCAGGGTAATTCCAACGTCAGCCACGGCTGCATCAACCTCAGTGCCGAAGACGCGAAGTGGTTCTTCGACAACTTCGGCAGCGGTGACGCGGTTGTCATCAAGAACACCGACGGCGGTGTCTACGACCAGCCCGACGGAGCGTCGGACTGGCAGATGTTCTAGGCGCACAACAAAAATCCCCCGCAGCCGGTTCGGCCGCGGGGGATTCTTATGCGAGTGTCAGCTACCAGATCCGCACCCGCTGTTCGGGTTCCAGATACAGCGCATCATCGGTGCCGACCTCGAAGGCCTCGTAGAACGCATCGATATTGCGGATGACGCCGTTGCAGCGGAATTCCGGCGGTGAATGCGGATCGGTGGCCAGTCGCCGGATCGCCTCGGCGTCACGAGATTTGGTCCGCCACACCTGCGCCCAGCCGAACAGCACCCGCTGCACGCCGGTCAGCCCATCGATCACCGGTGCCTCGGCACCGTCGAGCGACAGTTCGTAGGCCAACAGCGCGATGGACAATCCGCCCAGGTCGCCGATGTTCTCACCGACGGTGAAGGCGCCGTTGACATGATGTGAGGTATCCAGCGCCCGCGGTGTGAACGTCTCGTACTGGTCGATCAATGCCGTTGTGCGGTGCCCGAATTCGGTGCGGTCGGCATCGGTCCACCAATCCACCAGGTTGCCGTCACCGTCGTACTTGGCACCCTGATCGTCGAATCCGTGTCCGATCTCGTGCCCGATCACCGCGCCGATGCCGCCGTAGTTGGCGGCGTCGTCGGCTCCGGCATCGAAGAACGGCGGCTGCAGGATCGCGGCCGGGAAGACGATCTCGTTCATCCCCGGGTTGTAGTAGGCGTTGACCGTCTGCGGTGTCATGAACCACTCGTCGCGGTCCACCGGGCCGCCGAGCTTGGCCAGGTCGCGGTCGTACTCCGCGGCATAACCGCGCCGGTAGTTGCCGTACAGATCGCCCGCGTCGACCACAAGTGCCGAATAGTCGCGCCAACGGGCCGGGTAGCCGATCTTCGGGGTGAACTTGTCCAGCTTCTCCAGCGCGCGGGTCCGGGTCTCCGGGGTCATCCACGGCAGGCTGGTGATGCTGACGCGATAGGCCTCGCGCAGATTGGCCACCAATTCGTCCATCCGGGACTTGGCCTCCGGCGGGAAATGCCGCTGCACGTACAGCTTGCCGACGGCATCACCCATCAGCGACTCCACCAGACCCACACCGCGCTTCCACCGGTCCCGGATGGCCTGGGTGCCCGACAGGGTGCGGCCGTAGAAGTCGAAGTTCTCGGCCACCAGATCGTCGGTCAGCAGCGAGGCGCGGGCACTGATCAGCCGCCAGCTCAGCCACTGCTTCCACAGGTCCAGATCGTGTGACGCCCACAGCGCGGCGAACGCGGTCAGATAGTCGGGCTGGCGGACCACCACCTCGGCCGGTGCGGCGCCGAGCGCGCCCACCCAGCCGGACCAGTCGAATCCCGGGGCCTCGGTGGGCAGTTCGGCGAAGGTGCGCAGGTTGTAGGTCAGGTCGGCATCGCGGCGTTTGACGACATCCCAGTGCGCGGCGGCGAGTTCGGTCTCGAGCGCCACGATGCGCGCGGCGGTGGCGTCATGGTCACCGCCCCCGTAGACGAGGGTGAACATGGCCGCGATGTGCTTGGGGTAGGCGGCCAGGATCTCGGCGTGCGCCGGGTCGCGGTAGTAGGACTCGTCGGGCAGCCCGAGCCCGGACTGCGACATGTGCAGCAGGTAGCGGGTGGAGTCCTTGGAGTCGGTGTCGACGTAGACGCCGGCCCCGCCGCCGACCCCGGTGCGCTGCAGGGCGCCCACCACGGCGGCCAGCGCGTCACGATCGGCCGCGGCGGCGACGGTGTCCAGTTCGGCCAGCAGGGGAGCGACCCCGACGCGGGCGACGGCGGCCTCGTCCATGAAGCTGGCGTACAGGTCGCCGATACGCTGGGCGTCCGGTCCGTCGGCCGCGGTGGCGCCGGTGATGATGTCGCGGACCTGCTCTTCGGCGCGGTCGGCCAGCGTGCGGAAGGCGCCGTCGGTGGCCCGGTCGGCGGGTATCTCGTAATCGTCCAGCCAGCGGCCGTTGACGTGGCCGAACAGGTCGTCCTGCGGGCGCACATCCGTGTCGACGAAGCTCAGATCGATACCGGAGTTCGGTTTGACTGCAGTCACCCCATTCATGGTGCCAGAGCGCACCGGTAGCCTCACGGCCATGCCCGACGAGCAAACCAGGATGCTGTCCCGGTACGGCATCGCCGCGATGGTGCTGGGCGCCCTCGCCCTCGCCGCGACAGTGCTGGGAGCGATGGTCTGGACGACGCACCGCGGTGAGGTGGCCGAGCGGACTCATCAGACCGAGGTCCTGCAAACCGCCGCGGACTGGACCGGCCTGCTGATCAACATGACCAAGGACAACGCCGCGCAGAATCTGCAGCAGCTGCGCGACGGCACCGTCGGGCAGCTCAACGTCGAATTCGACAACACCATGGCACCGTTCACCGAACTGGTCGGCAAGCTGCAGTCCCAGACGGTGGGTCAGGTGGAGTCGGTGTCGATCGAGCGGATGCACCGGGTGCCCGACGGTACCGATCCCGGGCCGCCACCGGAGCTGGCGACGGTCGCGCAGCGTACCGACACGGTGCTCGTCGTCGCCACCTCGATCAGTCAGAACGCCGGTGCCGAGCCCACCGCGGTGCGCTGGAATCTGCGCCTGGGTGTGTCGGAAGTCGATGGTGCACTGCTGGTTTCGCGACTGGAGTCGATCCGATGAACCGGCTCAGAGTGCTCGGCGTCGACGTGCTGGCGCCGGCATTGGCGATCCTCGCGCTGCTGTTCATCGGGTCCGCACTGAGTTGGCCGCGGTGGTGGGTGGCGGTCTGCACCGCGCTGTGTCTGCTGGTCGTGCAGGGCGTGGTCGTCAACGCGGTGCTGTTCCGTCGGGACGGGGTGACCGTCGGCACCGACGACGACGGGCCGGTGCTGCGGTTGGCCGTGGTGGCCACGGCGACGGTGCTGGCCGCGGCGACGGTGTTCGTGGGATACACCCGCTGGACGGTGCCCGACCGGGCACTGGGCGCCGATAGTGCCGAGGTGGTCGGAATCGCCAGCAGTGTCGCCGAGGCCTCGGCGACATTCAGCCCGAGCAGCCCCAATGCTGCGATCGACCGGGCCACCGGGCTGATGTCACCGCAGCGAGCCGAGTCCTACCGCGCCGAATTCCAAGCGGTGGCAAAGGATTTGACGAGCCGCAACATCTCCGGCCAGGCGCAGACGGTGTCGGCGGGGGTCGAGGCCATCGGACCGTCGGTGGCCAGCGTCGCCGTCGTCATGCGCGGAACCCAGAACGCGCCGGGCAAACCGGCCGATGTGGCGGTGCTGGCGCTGCGTGTCACGCTGGCCAAGGAGTCCGGAAAGTGGCTGGTGACCGACGTGACGCCGATCAACGCGCGCTGAACGTCAGCTGGAACCCGCGGAACGTTGGGCGCGGATCCGGGCGAACCGGTCCGACAGCCGACGCATCCGGATCATCATCGTCGCCGGCGGTGAGTCGGCGGCCTCCAACCAGCGGCTGAACTGATCGCCGGCCACCCCGATCCGGGACGCGAACTCCGGCATGCCCAGCCCCGATCGGTCCAGTAGCTCGCCGATATGGCGGGCCACCTCGGCACGCTCGTTGGCCTCCAGATGTCCGCGTGCCTTGTCGAGCACCTCGGCGAGCGCCTTGGACACCCCGTACGGGCGGGCGGTGTCCAGTACTTCCTCGACCTGGCGGGCGGTGCGGCCGAACGGGTCCCGCTTGATGGCCGCGGCGATCCGCTGCCAGACCGCCAGATCGTCATTGTCCAGCGCGGCCCGGATCGCCGATGTCGGCCAGAACTCGACCGGACGATCGTCGGCGCCGCGGCTGGATCCCGACGCCGGCTGTGCCGTCACGGTCACCTCGCCTCCTCCAACATCGCCACCGCCACCGACAGACAGCGCTGTCGGACCGCATCCCAGTCGGCCTCGGTCGGTGCGGGTTCATCCGGGTCGTCCGACGGTTGCGGGTCGGCCAGCCGGCGAACCAGTTGGGTCGCGACCTGCGTCCGTGGGCGTTGTCCACAGTAGTACCGGTCGATACCGGTGAGGACACGAGCCGCGGTATCGGTTTCCATCGAGTCGACCAACCGGGCGAACTCGGTGTAGTCGCGGGTGCTGTTGCGACACATCAACAGATAGCTCTTCAACCGCAGGGTCTCCGCGCCGGTCGGGATGAGCAGTCGGTCACCGGTGGGCAACTGGACGTTGGTGGCCTCCATCGGACCGCGCCGCTGCACGGGCAGCTCCTCGGAATCCGACGCGGTCGCCAATGCGTCCAGCGCGACATTGATGCGGCCGCGCCACATGGTGACCGGATGCACCGGCCGGGCGACCGACCCGGTGATCGTCATGCGGCTGGCCAGCCGGCGATCGGATCCGGGGCCGACCCCGCTGAAGGCCAGCGGATCGGCGACGACGACGGTCTGCGGGGCCAGCCGCTTGAGCTTGGCGGCGGATTTGACCACCATGCGCAGATCGGCGCCAGGGGCGGCCAGCGCCGTTTCCGGCACCAGCACCAGGTCGCCGATGTCGACCTTGGGCAGCGGCTTCTCGAAGTCCACCGACGGCAGGATGCGGTCCAGCCAGCGCGGCAACCACCAGTTCCATTCGTCGAACATCGCCATCAACGCCGGCACCAGCACCAGCCGCACGATGGTGGCGTCCACCGCGATGGCCGTCGCGCAGGCTACGCCGATCTGGGCGACCAGCGGCATCCCGGCGAAGGCGAACCCGATGAACACCGCGATCATGATCAGCGCGGCGCTGGTGATGGTGCGTGCGCTGGTGGAGATGCCGTAGGCGACGGCGTCGCGGGTGTTGTTGGTGATCAGGAAGCGTTCCCGGATCCGGGTCAGCAGGAAGATCTCGTAGTCCATCGACAGGCCGAAGGTCATCGCCAGCACCAACGGCGGCACCGTGCTGTCCAACGAATCCAGCGGGGCGAAGCCCAGGTCCTCCAGCCAGCCCCACTCGAAGACGACCACCAGGCTGCCGTAGGCCGCGGCCACCGACAGCACCGTCATCATTACGCCCTTGAGTGCCAGGAACACCGAACGGATGGCGATCAGCAGCATCACGAAAGCGATGACGGCGACGAACACGAAGACCCACGGCTGGGCGGCCGAGACCTCGTCGTCGAAGTCCTTGATCAGCGCCGTCGGGCCGCCGACGTCGATCTGGGCGTTGCCGATGTCCAACTGCGGAAGTTCGGCGCGCATCCAGTCGACGGCCTGCCGGGCGCGGAAATCCTCGGGGTCCACCGTCAGCACGGCCGACAGCAGCGCGCTGTCGTTGTCCTTGCCCAGCACCGCCGGTGTCACGGTGGCGACGTCGGGACCTTGCGCCATGCGCTCGCCGACGGCGGTCAGTGCGGCCTGGGCCGTCGGGCCGTCGGCCTGCCCGTCGGGGAAGGTGACCAGCACGCGCACCGGGCCCAGCGCACCGGGGCCCAGCGCCTCCGCGGCGGCGTTCACCCCGCCGCGGATCTCATGGCTGGGGTCGAACTGCCGCAGCATGCTGTTGCCCAGCGTCATCGCGAACGCGGGGGCGGCCATCACGAGCAGCACCACGGCCGCGACGGACGCCGAGAGCCAGGGCCGGCGCATGACCGCCCCGATCCAACGGGTCCAGAACTTCGACTGCGTGGTGTCCGGGCGGCGCGACCACTGCAGCAGCCGGGACCGTTTGGCGGTCGACCGGCCGAAGGTGGCCAGCACGGCCGGGACCAGTGTCGTCGAGGTCAGCACCGCGACCGCGACCGCCAGGATGGCGCCGGTGGCCATCGACTGCAGGATCGGGGTGTTGATGAGGTAGATACCGGTCACCGAGGCGATGACGGTCAGCCCGGAGAGCACCACGGCCAGGCCGGAGGTGGCCATCGCCGCGTCGATGGCCTGCGCCGAATCGCGGCCGGCCCGCAGCTCCTCGCGGTAACGCATCAGGATGAACAGCGAGTAGTCGACGGCCACCGCGATGCCGAACATCGACACCGTCGACGTGGCGAACACCGACATGGCCATCACATGGGACAGCAGGAAGACCACACCCATGGTCACCACCACGGTGCAGATACCCAGCAGCAGGGGCATCGCCGCCGCGGCCAGCGAGCCGAACACCGCCAGCAGGATGATCAGGACGACCGGCACATTCCATTTCTCGGCCTGCACGATGTCGTGTTTGGTGGCCTGCTGGGCCGCGGCGCCCAACGCGCCCTGCCCGATGACGTAGAGGCGGACCTTCCCGTTCTCGGACTGCCCGGCGTTCTCGCCCTCGATCCCGACCTTCTCGCGCAGCTGTTTGGCGATATCGACCGCACCGCTGTTGTCGAAGCCGAGTTGCAGCTGAACCACATAGGGACGGTCCGGCGCCGGCGGTGGCTGCCGCGGGTTGGGGATCTCGGTGACCGAGGGCACCTCACCGGCAATGCGCTGCAATTGCGCGACGGCGGCGTTCATGTCCTCGAAGGACGCGTCGGCGCGCGGGACGGCGACCAGGGCCAGCGGGGACGCCCCCTGATCGGGGTACTGTTCCTCGAGCTGATGCTGGAGGTCCAGGGACTGGGACCCCGCGACTTCGAACCCGCCGCCGGTGAGCTTGTCGGAATGGTTGAGCGCGAGGTAGATCGCGGGCACGAGGAGCAGCACCCAGACCACGAACACGGCCCAGCGATATCTGCGCAGGCTGCTGCTCAAGCGCATCATGAACTGCTGGATGGCGAGCCTCCGCCTTTCTCCCCGACTGGTAGCGAGAGCGTACCGCAGCAGGCTGAGACACGATCGGTGCTCGAACCGCGCTGTGACCAGCTTGGAATGTTCACCCCGGCCGGTCACCTGCCTGTTTGCTGTGTGGATTGGTCCCGGTGCGGATCGG
This sequence comes from Mycobacterium sp. C31M, assembly GCF_053345865.1. NCBI lineage: Bacteria > Bacillati > Actinomycetota > Actinomycetes > Mycobacteriales > Mycobacteriaceae > Mycobacterium > Mycobacterium sp. C31M. Next base: position 87,712 of record NZ_JBKFAX010000003.1, read on the forward strand.
ATGGCATGATGGCGGCTGGTCGTTTCTGGGTCGGGGATACGAGCCTTGCTGATCGCGCTGTTCGCGAGCCGCTCAGCGGTGTGCCACCCGAAGGAGATATCTCGTGACGTTCCTCATCAGCCGTACCGCACCGATCCGCCGCGGCCTGACCGCGGTATTCGCTGGCTGCCTGATCGGCGGAGCCGCGGGGGCGGTGGCTCTGGCGCCGTCGGCGGTCGCCGAGACCGACCCGTGCGAGGCCAGCGAGATCGCCAAGACCATCGGGTCGGTGGCCACCTCGATGGGTGACTACCTCGACACCCACCCGGACACCAACCAGGCCCTCACCGCCATCGCCGCGCAGCCCGCGGGCCCGCAGTCGTTGGCCGCCGCGAAGACCTATTTCGACGCCAAGCCCGGGGCCGCCCGCGATATCCAGAAGTTGCAGGCGCCGTTGGTCAAGCTGACCACCCAGTGCAATCTGCCGATCTCGCTGCCGCAGGTGCTCGGACTGATGCAGGCTGTGCAGACGCCGGCCGCCGGGCTGCCCACCGCGGGACTGCCCGCCGGTGCCGCCGCGGCCGCCGAATCGGTGGCCTCGGTCGCCCAGGGCGCGGGCCCGCTGCCCGGACCTGTCCTACGCGCGATCCCATAGCGCGCCATAATCCATAGGTGCGCACCACAATGGAACACTCCTCGTCGGACAACACCGGCCGGACGGTTCTGATGGTCGACGACGATCCGGACGTGCGGACCTCGGTCGCCCGCGGACTTCGACATTCGGGTTTTGACGTCCGGGTGGCCTCCAACGGGCGCGAGGCGCTGCGGCTGTTGGCCAACGAGGCGCATGACGCGCTGGTACTCGACGTGCAGATGCCCGAACTCGACGGTGTCGCCGTGGTGACCGCGTTGCGGGCGCTGGGCAACGAGATCCCGATCTGTGTGCTGTCGGCGCGCGATACCGTCAACGACCGCATCGCCGGCCTGGAGGCCGGGGCCGACGACTATCTGACCAAGCCGTTCGACCTCGGTGAACTGGTCGCCCGACTGCATGCGCTGTTGCGCCGGGCCAGTCACGCCGAACGGGAATCCGACGTGATGATCGTGGGTCCGCTGACCATCGACACCGCCCGCCGACTGGTGTACGTCGACGGGGAGCGGGCCGATCTGACCAAACGGGAATTCGACCTGTTGGCGGTGTTGGCCGAGAACGCCGGGGTGGTGCTGTCCCGGCAGCGGCTGCTGGAACTGGTCTGGGGTTACGACTTCGACGTCGACACCAACGTCGCCGACGTGTTCATCTCCTATCTGCGGCGCAAGCTGGAGCGCGAGGACCGGCCCCGGGTGATCCACACGGTCCGCGGAATCGGTTACGTGCTCCGGGAGGAGGCGTAGTCCGTGGCGCGGTTGTCCCTGCGCACCCGGGTCGCCATCGCCTCGGCCGTCGCTGCCGCCGCCGTCGTCGCCGCGTTCACCGTCCTGACATCGGTGGTGCTCGCCAATAACGATGCGGCCCAACTGGATCGGCGTCTCGACTCGATCGTCGAGGCGAGCATGTTCCCGGAGCAGTTATCGGACCCGCGGCGCGGGGTGCTGACCACCGGCCGGTCCCGATCGACCGGGCAGGTGGTGTTCCAGCGCGGATTCCAGTTGCCGGCCCTGCCGCCGGGCACCGAGACCGTCGAGGTCAACGGCATCGAGTACCGGGTGCGCACCATCCCGATGAACCAACAGGGCGGCGGAATCATGCTGTCCCTGGGCATCCGGGCCGACAGCATCCTGTTGAACCGGGCCAGGATTCCGATCTACATCTCGGTCGGTGTGCTGACCGTGCTGGTGGCCGGCGGGCTGGGCTGGCTGTTGGCCGGTCCCGCGGTTCGGCCGCTGCGCAGGCTCACCGAGCAGACCAAGTCGCTGGGCAGCGGTGGTGTGCCCAACGTCAGGGGTGCGCGCGAGGCCGAGGAACTGTCCGACGCGATGGCCGGGATGCTGAACCGGCTGGACGCCGCGCAGCAGGAGACCACCCGATCACTGCAGACCGCACAGGATTTCGCGGCCAACGCCGCACATGAGCTGCGCACACCGCTGACCGCCATGCGCGCCGATCTGGACACCCTGCGCATCCACGACCTGCCGACCGAGGAACGTGATGAGGTGGTTGCCGACCTACTGCGGGCCCAGCGTCGGGTCGAGGCGATCATCACGGCACTGGGCCAGCTCGCCTCGGGTCAGTTGGCCCAGGCCGAGGACCGCGAGCTCATCGATGTCACCGATCTGCTGGATCGGGTGGCCCGCGAGAACGCCCGGGTCGATCCGCCGGTGGACATCACGGTGGTCGCCGACGACGATCTCGGCTCGGTGTGGGGATGGCCCGGTGGGCTCCGATTGGCGGTGGACAACCTGGTGCGTAACGCCGCCACCCACGGCGGGGCGACCCGCATTGTGCTGACCGGCCACCGACCGCCGGGCACGGCCGGGCAGGTGCAGATCGTCGTCGACGACAACGGGCGGGGGTTGCCTGCCGAGGAACGCGCGATGGTGTTGGAGCGGTTCTCCCGCGGCAGTACCGCGGTGCCGGGTGGATCGGGGCTGGGACTGGCGCTGGTCACCCAGCAGGCGGCGCTGCACGGTGGACACCTCGAGCTCGGCGACAGCCCGCTCGGTGGGTTCCGTGCGGTGTTGACGATCGCCGAGCGCGCACCCGATCAAGCCGGGCACGGTGAGGAGACACCGGTCAGCGACGCACCAGAGCCGTCGCGATGGCGCGCCAGCCTAGCAGCAGTGCGGCGGTCGTCAGAGTCGCCACCACGATGAAACTCGGTGCGGTACCGGCAGATGTCGCCTTGCGCAGCAGCATGCCGAGCACCACCGTGCACACCCAGATGATCAGCCCGGTCGGGTAGATCGAGGTCGGTGTGCGCCAGGCCCGCGCCGCCAACCAGCCGGCGACGGTGCCGGTGATGAACGGCCACGCGGTCTCGGCAATCCCGCTGACGGTCAGCCCGTGCTCGTGGCTGCGGCGGCCGATGGTGCAGAACACCACGACGCACACCAGATCGGCTGCGAATGCGACGGCGGGACGGGTGGCGGGTCGACGCTCGGTCGCAGGATCAGGCACCCGGATACTCCATCACATCGGAATCCAGTGGGCTGACCCGGGTTTCGTCCCGCGCGGCGAAGCCCGGTTCGGTGGGTGTCGGTTCACCGGTCAGCGCGATGTCGATGGCCTCGCCGTCGGGGGTGTTGACCGTGTGGGTGGTGAGGCGGAAGGCGTCGAGCAGGAACGGCAGGCCGTCGGCCTTGAGCGGGTCCGGTCCGTTCATCACGTGGAAGTGCAGGTGTGGCGCGTCGGAGTTTCCGCTGTTGCCCAACGAACCGACCCGTTGTCCGGCGGTGAGCCGGTCACCGGGCTTGGCCTCGATGGTCCCGCCCTGCAGGTGTGCGTAGAACGCGTAGTTGCCGCCGCCGATGTCCTGCACCACGTGGTTGCCGCCGTATTCGGCCAGCGCCAGGCCGGTCGGTGACTTGCCGGGGACCTGTTCGGGCAGCCCGTCGAGGATGGCCACCACCGGTCCGTCGGCCACCGCCACCACGTCGGCCCCGTAGTACCGATAGCTGTTGACGTCGTCGACGGCCCCGTTGAACAGGCGGTTGTCGCCCTGCAGTTGGACGTAGTCGATGGCGAATCGTTCGGCACCCCAAAGTTCACCGTCGATCGGGTTGATCGCCATCCGGTGGGCGGACATACCGCAGCAGCCGTCGCCGTTCCACCAGTTCGGCCCGCGCAGCGGTGGTGCGATGACCACCGGTTCGCGGTCGGACACGGTGACCGGGGCGACCGTCTCGGTGATCTTTGCCGGCAGCAGTGGTGGCATCGGGTCGGTGAGGGTGACCTTCACCTCGTGGGTGAGTTCGGTTGGGGCCTTGCCGTTCTCGGTGCTGAGATCGAGCCAGACCAGCGCCGACTGGGAGGGCCCGAGAGTCGCCGTCGGGGTGCGGGTGCCCAGGATCCGGGTGCGCTCGGCCAGGTCCGCGCCGGCTAGGGTCAGCAGGGCGTCGCCGTCGGCCGGGCGGACCGCCAACGAGTCCACCGTGACGTCTTGATCCATCGAATTGGTCAGCAGCAGTTCGTAGGCCAGGTGGGTGCGGCCGTCGGTGGCCGGCGTCGGGATCGGTGCCGACACCACCCGCGCCAGCAGCGGGGTCGCCACGGGGGCGTCGGCGGCGGGTGTGGCGGGCGGTTCGGTGGATGTCCCGGTGGGGGTGGCGGTGGCAGAAGTGCTCGCCGGTGGGCTCTCCGGTGGGGCGGTGCTGGGTTGTTCGGTGGTCGGCGAACAGGCCGCCACCAGCGAGGCCGCACCGAAAAGTGTTGTGGCGAGCAGAATCCTACGTTTCACGGCGCTCCTTGGATTCGGATTCGGGTGCAGGTTCGGCATCGGCGGCATCCGGGTCAACATCCATCTCGGTGCGGAACATGAAGAAGAACACCACCCAGCCGATCGCCGAGATGAAGATCCAGCTGACCAACCGGTAGATGAGCATCGCCGAGATCGCCGAGGCCAGCGTCATCCCGCTGGACACCAGGCCGGGCACCAGTACCGCCTCGACCACCAGCAGTCCGCCCGGCATCAGCGGGATCGAACCGACCGCGCGGGCCGCCGCATAGGCCACCGTCAGCGCGGCCAGTGACGGATGACCGCCTGCGGCATACGCCGCGAACGCCAGACAGGCGACATCGGCGATCCAGTTGAACAGCGACCAGCCGAACGCATTACCGAGTGCGCGACGGCTCAGCCGGACCGATTCCAACTGGCGCAACAGCTCCCGCCACTTGTCCAGCCAGGTGTCGGCGGGTTTGTTGCGCAACGCGTTGAACCAACTGAGCAGCCGCACGCCGATACCGTCGAGCTGCGCAGGGTTGGCCGCCACCGACTGGGCCAGCACCAGCAGCAGGAAGAAGCCACCCAGGGTGAAGATCAGCGACAGCGGATTGCGGCTGGCGCCCAACAGGAATGCCCCGCCGAGGCCGAGCAGCGCCAGCCCGACCGCCTGCAGCACACCGGACATCACGAGTTGCCAGGACGCCACCACCGGGGAGGCACCCCACATCCGCTGCTGGCGGTATACGAAGGTCGCCGAGAGCACCGGGCCACCGGGCAGCGTCGTGGACAACGCGTTGCCTGCGTAGAACGCCGCCTCGGAACGCCACTGCCGCACCTGCACCCCGGCCGACCGCAGCAGGGTCCGCTGGATCTGGGCGAAACTGTGCATCGAGGCCATGGCGGCGACAACAGCCGCCAGCACCCACCACCAGTTGGCGGACAGCAGACTGCGCCACGCTTTGGCCAGCTGATCCCACACCAGTGTCAGTTCGACGGTCAACACCACCACGGCCACCGCGAGCACCGCCCACCGCACCCACCAGTACTTGCCGCGGGTGCGGGCATCCTGACGATCGGCGTCGCTCATCGGCGCGTCGTGCGACACGCGTCTAAGGGTATACAGCCAGACCCGCGGGCGGGCCGTACAAAACGCGGTTCCCGCGGTGTGGTGTATCCCGGTCGTACGCTACGGCGATGACGGTAGATTCGGTCACCGATCAGGCGGTGCATCCGCTGGTCCGCAAGGCCGCGGCCTGGTCGTGGCGGTTGCTGTTGCTCGGCGTGACACTGGTGGCGTTGCTGTGGGTGGTCGGCCAACTCAAATTGATCATCGTGCCGGTCTGTCTGGCGGCACTGCTGGCGGCGTTGCTGCTGCCCGCGGTCGACTTCCTGCAGCGCCGCCGGGTGCCGCGGGGCTGGGCGGTGGCCGCCGTCCTGTTCAGCGCGATCGCTGTGGTGGGCGGCATCCTGACCTTCGTCGTCAGCCAATTCATCTCCGGCGCACCGGGTCTGGTGGAGCAGGTGACCCGCAGTGTGGACGGGCTGCGCAACTGGCTCATCGAGGGACCCGTCCACCTGAGCCGCGAGCAGATCGATCACGCCGGCGACGCCGTCATCAAGGCATTGCAGGAGAACCAGGCCCGACTGACCAGCGGGGCACTGTCCACCGCGGGGACGGTCACGGAACTGGTCACCGGCGCGGTGCTGATCCTGTTCACCCTGATCTTCCTGCTGCACGGCGGGCGGGAGATCTTTGCCTTCGTCACGAAGATCTTTCCCAAGACGGTGCGCGAGCGGGTTCGTGATGCCGGGCGGGCCGGGTTCCGGTCACTGACCGGGTATGTGCGGGCGACCTGTCTGGTGGCCCTCGTCGACGCCGTGGGGATCGGCACCGGCCTGGCCATCATGGGGGTTCCGCTGGCCCTGCCGCTGGCCTCGCTGGTGTTCCTGGGTGCGTTCGTCCCGTTGATCGGTGCGGTGATCGCCGGTGGTGTCGCCGTCATCGTCGCGCTGATCGCCAAAGGGTGGGTGTACGCACTCATCACCCTGGGCCTGATCCTGGCGGTACAACAGCTGGAATCCCATGTGCTGCAACCGTTGGTGATGGGCCGCGCGGTCGCGGTGCATCCGCTGGCGGTGGTGCTGGCCATCGCCGGCGGCGGTGTGCTGGCCGGTATCGTCGGCGCGCTGCTCGCCGTCCCGATCGTGGCCGTCGTCAACAGCGCGGTGCGGGTGCTGCTGGCACCGGATCCCGCGGCGGAGGCGGAACTCCTCGACCCGGACCCGGCACCTACAGGCGACCCTCCCGGCGCAGCAGATCCGCCGCGCTGACCCCACCGCCGCGGCGGGTGGGGGTGTCATCGGCATCGCGGGCGCCGCGGGTGTCCATCTTCTCGGTCGACGACTCCGCTTCCCCCGAACTGCGTTGGGTGGGAATGGCAGTCGTGGCGTCGCTCTCCTCGGACTGCGGCGCCGGACTTGCGGTGGGGATGGCCGTGGTCGGCGCCGCGCTGCCGCGCAACTCGCCGAGCCATGACTCGATCTCCCGCTTCTCGCGCGCAGGATTCTGCTCGGTACGGCCACGCCGCTCCGGCGGGGTGTTCACCGCGTTGATCGCCGTCGTTGCAGCCGAATCCGGTTGGGCGGCAAAACGAGTCGTCGGCGGCTCCGGTGGCGGCGGTGCGCTGGGCGCGGTCGGCAGTCGGGTGGTGCCGACCGCGGACGGGCCGACGGGCCGCGGGGCCGGCGGCAGCGCGCCGCGCGGTGGCGGCGGCACGGCCGGATGGCCCGGATCGTGTTGCGGGCGTGCGGGTGCGCCCGCGCCGACCAGGGCAGCCTCATCGGCCGGCTCATCCACGGGCTCCCGGAACCCGGGGCGCTTGCGTTCATCGGGTAGCTCGGTCTCGCCGAGACCGATCTTCTCCTGGACGCGTTTCATCCACTGCGGCGCCCACCAGCAATCGTCGCCGAGCAGTTTCATGATGGCCGGTACCAGGAACATCCGGATGACGGTGGCGTCCAGCAGCAGGGCGATCAGCAGGCCGAAGGCCAGGTATTTCATCACCACCAGGTCGGAGAACGCGAACGCACCGACCACCACGGCCAGCACCAGGGCGGCGCCGGTGATCAGGCGGCCGGTGGTGGCGGTGCCGATCCGGATGGCCTCGGCGGTGGACAGCCCGCGCTCGCGGGCCTCCACCATGCGGGACACCAGCAGCACCTCGTAGTCGGTGGACAGACCCCAGATCACCGCGATGATCAGGCCGATCATCGGCGCGAAGAGCGGCTGCGGGGTGTAGTTGAAGATTCCGGATCCGTGCCCGGCCTCGACGAACATCCAGGTCAGGATGCCCATCGTCGAGCCCAGCGTGAGCGCGGACATCAACGCCGCCTTGATCGGCAGTACCAGCGAACCGAATGCCAGGAACATCAGGATGGTGGTCGTCAGGACCAGGATCACGACCATCAGCGGCAGCTTGTCGAACAACGTCAGGATGCTGTCCTGTGCGAGCGCCTGGGTACCGCCGACCAGGATGGTGGTGTCCCGGGGCGGGGTCAGCGCACGCAACTCTTCGATCTTCTTGGGTGCGGTGCTGTTGTCCACCAACCCGTTCTGGATCACCCGGACCGCCGGATCCTTGGATCCGGTCTCCTGCGCGGAGCGTTCCTGCCACATCGTCGACGGGTCGTTGCTACCGGCGAATCCGGACACCGTCTGGGCCTCGGCGCGGACCGCGGCGAGCTGTTGATCGGTGACGGGCTCACCATTGTCGTTGCGGATCACGAGGGTCAGCGGTTCGGTACGGAACCCTGAGAAGTCGCGGTCGAACTGCTCCTGCGCCATTCGCACCGGGTTGTCCGGCGGCAGGTACTTCTCGCTCAGCCCGCCGAGGGCCAGCTGTCCGATGGGGATGACCAGCAGCGTCATCACGATCAGGATCGGCGTGGCGAACGCGATGGGTCGCTTCATCACGACGTTGACGAGCTTGCCCCAGAAACCCTTCTCGACCTCTTCGCGGGTCATGGTCTTCTGGGTCTTCTCGATGAACCAGTCGATGATCTTGCGGGAGAACGGCCAGTTGGCCAGGAACGGCACCTTGAGGAGCGTCCGCACACCCAGCGCGTCGACATTGTGCCCGAGGATGCCCAGTACCGCGGGCAGCACCGTGATCGACAGGAAAGCTGCGAGCAGTACCGAGGCGATGATCGCGTAGGTGATCGACTTGAGGAAGCCGAGCGGGATGAGCAGCAGTGGCAGCGAGGACGCCACGATGATCACGCCTGAGAATGCAACGGTACGCCCGGAGGTCATCACCGATCTTCGGACCGCCGCGGGTACGTCGTACCCCTCGGCCAATTCCTCACGGAACCGGCTCACGACGAACAGGCCGTAGTCGATGGCGATACCGAAGCCCATCATCGTCACGACTGGTTGGGCGAAGAAGTGCACCGAGCCGAACTCGGCCGTGAATCGCAGGATACCCAACGCACCGGCGATGGTCAGACCGCCGATGATGGCGGGCAGTGCGGCCGCAACCGCGCCACCGAAGACGAAGAACAACACCACGGCCACCAGCGGGACGATCGCGATCTCGGCGCGTTTCTGGTCGGTGCCGATGGTGCCGGTGAGCTCACTGGCCAGCGGGTTCAGGCCGGCGAGCTGGATGGCGCCGCCGTTGACCTGCTCCAGGTCGGGCTGGATGGCCTGGTAGTTCTTCAGGATGGTGTCGTCATCGTCACCTTGGAGCGGGACGCTGATGAAGGTGCTTCGCAGATCCTCGGTCTTCATCTGGCTGACCGTGGGATTGTCGGTGTCGGGCGCCTTCAACCAGCCGACCCAACCGACCACCTGGTCCGGATGATCCTCGACGACCTTGTCCAGCTCGCCGGTGACCTTCTCCTGCCATGCCTTGTCGGTGACCTTCGTGTCACCCGGCGGCGTCAGGATGGCGACGACGTGGCTGGCACGGTCGCGCCCGTACACCTCGTCGCTCAGCAATGACGCTTGGACCGACTCGCTGCTGTCAGCGTAGAAACCGCTCTGGGTGACGTGTTGGCCGAGACTGGCTCCGTACACGCCGCCACCAAGGCACAGTGCGACCATGACACCGATAACTATGTATCGGTACTGGTACACCGTTCGACCCCACCAGGCGAACACGTCAGCTCCTTAATTCTTCTTATCGGCTAAATTTTGCTGCGCGCGAATTGTCGCTTCAATTGTTCAAACGCGCGAGGTCAGAAGCGCGGACAACGGCCGGAACGGCTGCAGCCACGCGCCCTGCTCGGGCAGCGAATCAAGGCCGATTCGCGGTAACGGCTCCCGGAAGACACCAGGGATGTCCTCCAGGTCGACGAACTCCAAGGTATCCGACGCTAACGCCCAACTGGCATGTTCGCGAAATCCGAGCACCTGCACCGGAACGCCGTCGTGAGCGATCTCCTCCAGCGGTGCCCGGAACGCCTGACCGTCCGCCGAGGCCACCACCACGCCGGCCAGCCCCTCGCCGCGGCGCAGCTCGATGTGCTCCAACATGTCGCTGTCGACGTCACTGTCCTCGTCGACTTTCGGCTTGGCGAAGACGGCGAAGCCGACGTTACGCAACGCCTCCACCCACGGCCGGACGACGTCGGCGCTGCCGGGCGCGATATTGGTGAAGACCGTCGCCTCGGGTTCCAAGGTGGGCAGGGTGCCGGTGTCTGTATCGCGCCGACTGGACAGCTCCGCGGTACGCGACAACAGCCAGCGGCCCAGGGCGTCGAACCGAGGACGGTGCGCCGCGGTCGGGCGGCCGCCCAGGATCGAGCCGAGGCCCATGTCCAGATTGGGCGCGTCCCACACCAGCAGCACCCGCTGGGTGGCCGGTGGTGTGCTCGGCGCCGGAAGGTCGGGGACTGAAGAAACTTCAGCGTCGGTCGGTGCCGTCATAGTCGCTCCCAGAGCAGTTCTGTCACGATCGGACCCGCCAGTGCCTTGCGCTCGTACTTGGTTTCCGGCCGGGTCGCCGAGATCGGCAGCCGGTCGTCGATCTCGATGCGCCGCAACCGTGGCTCACCGGCTCCGACCTCGGCCATCTGTTCGGCGTACTCCATGTGATCGGTGGCCGCGTGCAGGACGCCACCCGGACGCAGCCGGTCGGCGATCAATGCCATGGTTGCCGGCTGGATCAGCCGGCGCTTGTGGTGGCGGGCCTTGGGCCACGGGTCGGGGAAGAACACCCGAACCCCGGTCAGCGAACCGCTCGGCAGCAGGTGTTCGAGCACGTCGACCCCGTCGCCGCGGATCAGCCGGATGTTGGTGATGCCGTCCCGGTCGATGGCCGACAGCAGCTGGGCCAGCCCGCGCTTGTAGACCTCGACGGCGATGACATCGAGATCGGGTTCGGCCAGCGCCATCGCCGCGGTCGAGGTACCGGTGCCGCAGCCGATCTCCAGTACCAGCGGGGCCTGGCGTCCGAACCACTGCACGGGGTCCAGAACCACGGGCCGGCCGTTGCCGTCGAGTGCCTCGGCGCCCAGCTCGGGCCAGCGCCGGGCCCAGGTCTGCTGCTGGTTGTCGCTCAGCTGGGAGCGCCGCGCCCGGAAGCTCGTGACACGTCGGTGGTGGTGGGCGGGCACATCCGGTGCCGGGTCGGTTCCCCCGGGCTCCTCCCGCTGGGCATACATCGGTCCATCGTCGCTCATCGGGCCTGGGGTACCCGCATCGCGGTGCAGATTGATACCCAACAGTTGCCTGAGTCCGCGTGCGGCCCAAATCACCGCGTCGGGAGGTGCCCGCCCGATGTCACGATGAAGTGGGTGGAGGGGGACCACATGACGGCCGAGTTCATCGCCGCGCTGCGCGCTCACACCGCGCCCGCCGGGAGCCGGTTGGCGTCGGTCATCACCGGTCTGGGACAGCCGATCAGGGTCCGGGTGACCGGCCGCCCCGGCGTCGGACGGGCCACCATGACCGCGGCGCTTCGCGCCGCCGGGGTGGCGATGGCCCCCGCGGCGTCGGCGGATGTGACGGTGCTGGTCATCGCCGAGACCGTCAAACCCGAGGACCGCCGTATATATACGGACAGCGCGACGCCGGTGCTGATCGTTCTGAACAAGGCCGATCTGCTCGGTGACCCGGCCGGTCGCGCCGCGATGATCGCGCGGCAGACCGGGCTGCCGGCGGTGCCGTGTTGCGCGCACGCCGATATCGGGGCGGTGCTGGCCGGGATCGCGTCGGTGTCCGCACCCGTGCGCTATCGGCGGATGCGCACGGCACTGCGGCGGTTGCACGCGGTCGCGGCAACCGATCCCGGGCTGGCCGATCTGTTGGCGGGGGATACCGCGGTGTCGGCGGTGACGACGGCAGCCGCCGAGGTGATCCGGGCGGCCGGCCTGGACCCGGATACCGGGGACGCGGTGCGCTGGCAACGCTACAGCCGGGGCCCGGTGGACGCGCTGCACCGCGACTGCGGCGCGGATCTGGCGCGCCGGGCGTTGCGGCAGTGACGGTGGTGCTGGTCACCGGGCCGGCCTGGTCGGGGGTGTCCCGCCTGGTCGGAGCACTTCAGACCGCACTGCCCGGGTGGACCGTCGCCGAGTCGGTCGACGGCCCCGATGTGGTGGTCTTCGCGGTGTCTGCGGCCGCCCCGCTGGTCGGCTCGGATCTGGCGGTGTTGGACCGTGCTGCCGCCGGCACCGATCTGCTGATCGGTGCGGTCACCAAGACCGACGTGCACGAGGACTGGCGGCAGGTTCGGGCCGTCGACGCCGCGGCGGCCGGGCAGCACGCGGCCAGATACCGCACCATGCGGTGGGTCGGGGTGGCCGCCGCGCCACCGGAAGGAGCTCCTGCGCTGGCCGACCTGATCGCAATGCTGACCGATATGGTGGCCGACCCGCAGCGGGAAAGGCGAAACCAGCTGCGCGCCAACGCAACCCGGCTCTGTGCTCAGATCGCCGAGGCATCCGCGACCGATCTGGTGGCCGCCGGTCTGCACCGTCGCCGCGACGACGCGCTGCGTGGCGCCCGGCAGCGCCGCGATGTGCAAGCTCGCACGTTGCGCAGCCGGCTGCAGCAGGCCCGGACCGAGTTCGGTCACCTGGCCCGGCACGGGTGCACCGCGCTGCGCCTGGAGCTGACCGAGGATGCCGCGGGCCGGTGGCGGTCCGCGACCTTCGTGACCCACGCCGCCGACCGCGTCACGCAGGTGATCACCGAGGTCGACGACGCCGTCACCGTCGGCCTGCAGGGTGTCGCCGACGACCTGGGTTTAGCGCCACCGCCGGACCCAGGTCCACCGACCACGCCCGACCTCGGGACACCCGGGGTGACGTCGCGACGTCTCGAGCTGCAGTTGATGGCACTGCTGGGGGCCGGTTTCGGGTTGGGCGTCGCGCTCGCGGCGGGCCGACTGCTCGCGGATCTGGCTCCCGGCGCCGCGGTGCTCGGTGGTGGGCTGGGTTTGCTGCTCACCGCCTGGGTGATCGGTATCCGCGGGCTGCTGCATGACCGTGCCCAGCGTGAGCGCTGGATCTCGGCGGTGTTCGCGGTGCTCAGGGATGATCTCGATGCCCGGGTCGCGACGCGGTTGTCGGCGGCCGAGGCCCATTTCGGCGCGGAGTGCGCCCGGCGGGCCGAGGATGACATCCGGCGGACGGCGGCCCAGGTCGCGGCGATCGATGCCCAAATCCGTGCGCGCGCCGTCACCGCCGCGGCTACCGCGACTGCTGCCCGAGGCCGGTTGTCCTCGGCACGTGCGGCGCTGCGGGACGTTCAGATGGAATTGAATCGGTACAACTGCGAGTAGCCGATCTTTCTGAATCGTTCCTGTGAGTGATCGGACATTGTCCCGATTCCCCAGACCAAAGTCACCCGCGTTAACCTCTAATTCAGGGACGATCGTGACCTGCCGGTTATCGGCAGACGCACGGAAACTACGCAGGAGACTTTGATGACCTCAGCGACCATTCCCGGTCTCGAAAACGCACCGACGACGCATGAGGGGCTGCTGGCCTGGGTCCGCGAGGTCGCCGAGCTGACCCAGCCCGACCGCGTGGTGTTCGCCGATGGATCCGACGCCGAGAACGAGCGGCTGACCGCGCAGCTCGTCGAGGCCGGAACCTTCGAGAAGCTCAACGACGAGAAGCAGCCGAACTCCTTCCTGGCGCTGTCGGACCCCTCCGATGTGGCGCGCGTCGAATCGCGCACCTACATCTGCTCGGAGAACGAGGTCGACGCCGGCCCCACCAACAACTGGATGGCCCCGGCCGAGATGCGCGGGATCATGACCGACCTGTATCGCGGCTCGATGCGCGGCCGCACCCTGTGGGTCGTCCCGTTCTGCATGGGCCCGCTGGACGCCGAGGACCCGAAGCTGGGTGTGGAGCTGACCGACTCCGAGTACGTCGTCGTCTCGATGCGCACCATGACCCGGATGGGCAAGGCCGCGCTCGACAAGATCGAGGAGGGCGCGTTCTTCGTCAAGGCGCTGCACTCCCTGGGCGCGCCGTTGGACGAGGGTCAGGCCGATGTGCCGTGGCCGTGCAATGACACCAAGTACATCTCGCACTTCCCGGAGACCCGGGAGATCTGGAGCTACGGCTCGGGCTACGGCGGCAACGCGCTGCTGGGCAAGAAGTGCTACTCGCTGCGCATCGCGTCGGCCATGGCCCACGACGAGGGCTGGCTGGCCGAGCACATGCTGATCCTCAAGCTGATCAGCCCCGAGAACAAGGCCCACTACGTCGCCGCCGCGTTCCCGTCGGCGTGCGGCAAGACCAACCTGGCGATGCTGCAGCCCACCATCGAGGGCTGGCGCGCCGAGACCGTCGGCGACGATATCGCCTGGATGCGGTTCGGCAAGGACGGCCGGCTCTACGCCACCAACCCCGAGTTCGGCTTCTTCGGTGTCGCGCCGGGCACCAACTGGGATTCCAACCCCAACGCCATGAAGACCATCGCCGCGGGTAACACCGTGTTCACCAACGTCGCCAAGACCGACGATGGCGATGTCTGGTGGGAGGGCCTGGAGGGCGACCCGCAGCACCTCATCGACTGGAAGGGCGCCGACTGGACCCCGGCTTCGGATGCCAAGGCCGCCCATCCCAACTCGCGGTACTGCACCCCGATGTCGCAGTGCCCGTCGCTGGCGCCGGAGTGGGACGACCCGCAGGGTGTGCCGATCTCGGCAATCCTGTTCGGTGGCCGCCGCAAGACGACGGTGCCGCTGGTGACCCAGGCCCGCGACTGGCAGCACGGTGTGTTCATCGGCGCCACCCTGGGCTCCGAGCAGACCGCCGCCGCCGAGGGCAAGGTCGGCACCATCCGACGCGACCCGATGGCCATGCTGCCCTTCCTGGGTTACAACGTCGGCGACTACTTCCAGCACTGGATCGATATCGGCAAGAACTCCGACGAGTCGCAGATGCCGAAGATCTTCTTCGTCAACTGGTTCCGCCGCGGCGACGACGGTCGCTTCCTGTGGCCGGGCTTCGGTGAGAACAGCCGTGTCATGAAGTGGATCATCGACCGGGTCGAGCAGAAGGCCGGTGGCCGGACCACCCCGATCGGCATCGTCCCCACCGCCGAGGATCTGGATCTGTCCGGCTTGGATGTGGATGCCGCCGACGTGGACCTGGCGCTGGCGGTCGACGCCGACGAGTGGCGCGCCGAACTCCCGATGATCGAGGAGTGGTTCGAGTTCGTCGGTGAGAAGCTGCCGACCAGCATCAAGGACGAGTTCGACGCGCTGAAGACGCGACTGGCAGAAGCGGACTGATCCGCACACGCTTCACAATCATCGCCCCCGGGGACATCACCCGGGGGCGATGATTTTTTGTGGGCGACCGATACACGACGGCCGCTGCCTCGAATCATCAACAAGTGATGACGACGGGAGCTTTGACAATATGGCCGGCATGTTTCAGAAGGTGCTCGACGAAGTGCTCGACCGGACCATCGCGCCCGGCTACACCAGCCTGGGTATGGCGGTGCGACAACGCTTCTGGGATGAGTTGGCACCCGATGCGCTGGCCGGCCACACCGTCATGGTCACCGGGGCCAACTCCGGGATCGGCAAGGCCATCGCCGCCGGGGCCGCCCGGTTGGGCGCCACCGTACTGCTCACGGTGCGCGATATCGAGCGTGGCCAGGCCGCCCGTTCGGACATCCTCGCCGACGTCCCGGCCGCCGATATCCAGGTCGAGCGCTGCGATGTGTCGGATCTGGCCGCGGTGCGGGCCTTCGCTGCGGATCTGGTGCCCCGCCGGCCCCGGCTGGACGCGGTGATCCACAACGCCGGGGTGATGCCGCCGGAGCGCACCAGAACCGATGAGGGGCACGAACTTTCGCTGGCCACCCATGTGCTGGGCCCGATACTGCTGACCGAGCTGCTGCTGCCGGCGCTGGCCGGCGCCCCGGATCCCCGGGTGGTGCTGATGTCCTCTGGTGGGATGTACACCCAGTCGCTTCCGGTGGACGATATCGAGTACCGGACCGGGAAGTACCGCGGCGCAGGCGCATATGCGCGCAGCAAGCGGATTCAGGTGGCGATCACCGAACTGCTGGCCCGGCGCTGGCCGGTGATGGTCGCCTCGATGCATCCTGGCTGGGCCGATACCCCGGGCGTCGCCGAATCACTGCCCGGATTCCGCCGGTTGACCGGCCCCGTGCTGCGCACCGCCGAGCAGGCCGCCGACACCGCCGTCTGGCTGGTGGCCACCGAACCGACCCCGCCGTCGGGCAGGTTCTGGCACGACCGCGCAACCCGGCCCCTGCACTATCTGCCGACCACCCGCTATTCGGACGCCGGGCTGGACCGGGTGTGGCGCTACTGCCTGGACGCCGTCGGGCTGGAGTGAACGGGCGTCATTCGCGGGTGCTGAGCTTGGCCAGTTCGCGGCGCAACCCGTCGACGCCGTTGTTCACCAGATTGGAAACCACCAGGCGCAGAACCGGTTCGGCCCACCGCAGCCAGCCCTGGAACGCGAATTCGATGCGATAGGTGACCAGCGCCCCGGCGGGATGCGGTGCCACGGTGATGGTGTCGTGCGCAATCAGGGAGGAGTTCTCGCCACGCAACCGGATCGATTTCCCGGGCGTCAGCGCGATCACCTCGTAGGCGACATCACTGGTGCGTCCGGCGAACTTCGAGGTGTTCGCGTAACGCGTGCCGACACCGCCGTCGCCGGAGACCCGCACCGTGCGGATCGAACCGGGATCCCACTGCTCGCTGGTGGTGAAATCCGCGAGATAGTCGAAGGCCGCCGCGGGGGCGGCGGTGGTGATGACCTCACGCTGCATCTCGATCATCGGTGCTCCTTGGCGTCGCCGGCAACGGCCCGCAGAACGCGGCCCAGCCTGATTCGATGCAGAGGCTTCAACCCGTGCCAATACAGCTGGCCGGGAAGACCTTTCGGTGTCACGATGGCTCGCTGCCGCAACCTGGTGTGCGGGTTGCCGTAGGTGTCGCGGCCCGCGGCGGTGCGCCATTGCAGCCGTGTCCGGCGCGGACCGCACACCTGGAGCAGGTCCGGTTCCAGTTTGTGCTCGACCTCCCACTGCGGGTGACTGTCCGTCCACCGCAGCAGGGACTGCCACACCGCATCGACGCCGGTGTCGCAGTCGATATGGCGGTCCTCGGTGTGGACGATCTCGCCGGTCCAGTCGGGGTCCGAGGGCAACGGATCGGCGGGTGAACCGTCCCAGCCGATATCGACGGTGGACCGGTCGGCGCTGCGTAGCGCGAGCGCGACCGCAGCGCGGTAGGGCGTCGCGCCGCCGGGCGGTGGCGCGATCAGGTCGTCGATATCGTGCTCGCCGGCGATCGCGTCGGTGCTCAGCGATTCGATCAGTGCCCGACCGATGCCGAGCGGCACCGGGGTGACCAATCCGATCCACAGCCCGGCCAGTTTCGGTGTGAGAACCGGTAAGACGAGGATGCGGCGGCGGGCGAGCCCGGCGACCTCGGCGTAGATCTGCATCATCTGGCCGTACCGCAGGACGTCCGGCCCGCCGATGTCATAGGTGCGGCTGCGTGGCAGCTCAGCGGTGGCGGCGGCGATCAGATAGTGCAGCACGTCGCCGACCGCGATGGGCTGGATGTGGTTGTTGACCCAGCGCGGTGTTGTCATCACCGGTAGCCGGTTGGTCAGGTGCCGGATCATCTCGAATGATGCCGAGCCGGAGCCGATGACCACTCCGGCCTGCAGCACCAGGGTCGGCACCGGAGAATCGATGAGGATCTGCCCGACCTGGGTTCGTGAGCGCAGATGGGTGGACAGGCGGTCGGACTGTTCGTGCAGGCCACCGAGATACACGATGCGGCCGGCTCCGGCGTCGGCCGCGGCGGTGGCCATGTTCTGCGCGCTGCGGCGTTCGGTGTCCTCGAAGTCGCCGGCGCTGTTCATCGAGTGCACCAGGTAGTAGACGACGTCGATATCCCGGCAGGCCTCTGCCAGGCTGTCCGGTCGGGTCAGATCACCGCGGGCGATCTCGACCCGATCGGCCCACGGCACATCGCGGATCTTGTCCGGATTGCGGACCAGCACCCGCACCCGGTACCCGGCTTCCAGCAGTCGAGGCACCAGACGCCCACCGACATAGCCGGTGGCCCCGGTGACCAGAACGTGCAGCGACCCCATATCTGTCATTCGGTGTCGTTACCCCACCGGATGGGTGTTCAAGCGTGCTTGTCGTCGGCGGCGCCGTCGAATGCCCGCCCGCGCTCCTGCGCCGCCCGGTCACCGGAGAACACTCCGGCCTCCGGTGGTGTGGCGGTCGGTGCGAGGCCGAACGCCATCGCCGGGGCCGGTTCGAAACGCCACCGCGGCAGGGCACCGTTCTGGCTGTTCTGCAGCCAGATGACCATGCCCTCGCGGACGAAGCACTGCAGGTCCCACAGAGCGGGCGCGTTGGGCGCACTGACCAGCAGCCGGACCCGGACCGTACCGCCGACGGCGTCGACCACCTGCAGCAGACCCGTCCGGCCGTCCCACAGGTCGGTGCGGGCCAACAACCGGTCCAACTCGGCGCGCATCGCATCGAGCGACACCGTGAAATCCACGTCGAGCATCACGGTGCCCAGGATCTCGGTGGCGCTGCGGGTCCAGTTCTGGAACGGGGTGGTGGTGAAGTAGGTGCACGGCAACACCAGCCGGCGCTCGTCCCACACCCGGACCACCACATAGGTCAGGGTGATCTCCTCGATGCGGCCCCATTCCTTCTCCAGCACAACAACATCGCCGACCCGGATCGCGTTGGTGAAGGCGATCTGCAGGCCGGCGAACACCGAACCGAGCGAGGTCTGGGCGGCCAGGCCGGCCACCACCGACAACACACCGGCGGAGGCGAACAGGGTCTTGCCGACATCGGTGAAGGACGGGAAGGTCATCAGAGCGGCGGCGGTACCCAGCAGCACCACCACGGCGATGGCGAGTCGGCGCAGCACCGTCAACTGGGTGCGTACCTTGCGGCGTTGCAGGTCGGCATCGGTCAGGCCGGTATCACCACCGGCGAACCGGGCGATCATCCGGCGTTCCACCACGATGACGAGTTTGATGATGAACCAGGTGACCGCCGCGATGGTCGCGATGCGCAGACTCTGGTCGACCCAGGGGCGCCAGGACGCCTCGGCCGACGAAGTCCGTTGCAGCGCAACAGTTGCGCCGAGAACCATCATCCAGGCCCGGATGGGGCGTTGGGTCAGTTGGGCGATATCGGCGATCCACCCGCTGCGGCGACCGACGCGATGCAGCGTCCAGGACACCGCGACGCCCAGCACGTAGGCGATGACCACCGCCCCGGTGGTCCAGGCCAACGTGACGGCAAGATCGGTGGCGTCGTTGAGCTCTATCTCCTCGGGCATGGCAGCTTTCGGGTAGGGGTGCAGGACCGTGCTGCGGTGCACGATCGCCCGGCTACCCGAGCCGGCCGGCCGCCAATCAGATTGCGATGTGGCTCACGCCGGGCGCAACCGGGCGCGGATGCGCTTGGCCTGCTCGATCAGCCGACTGTTGGGGTGCACATTGCGGTAGTGCAGGACCACCGTGACGCGGCTGGTCCCGGGCGCACACGGCAACGTGGCGTGGTACGAGCGGTAGCCCCAGAACAGGTAGGCATTGCCGGGTTGCAGCGACACGATCTCGGTATCGCGGTCCCAGCGAAGCTTGCGCAGGAAGCGGCGGCGGTAGGCATCACTCTGCACGACGAGCTTCTCCAGCAGATTGGTCAGCGCCCAGGAGCGGTAGGGCCGCTGATTGGGGCAGAGCACCAGTTCGCCGGACTGCCCGGGCGCGGCCACCGGCACCACGACCGGGATCACCACGGTGACCACACTGGCGTCATAGTGCAACCACAGCGGCCGACGCTGCGGGTCGGGTCCGTTGATCATCCGCAGCGCACAGTCGAAGGCGCGGTCACCGGTATCACCATCGGGATAGGTCCGCCGGGCCACCGACTCGACCAGATCCTGCAGGCCGGTATCGGAGGTCAACTCACGTAGGAACGGCAGGTCGGCGGCATCGGCGCCCTCGATCATCACGTCGTGCTCGTCGGGGGACACCTGTGCGGCAAAGGCGCGCACAGTTTCCAGCCAATCGTCGGTCACCAGACCGGGCAGGCAGGCGGTTCCGGAGGAATCGACCTCGGCAACCAGATCATCGACGACGGGGTCGACGAGCGGGTGCGATCCGACTGCGGTGTCCATGCGTGGCGTCATGTGTACCTCTCGTCGATTCGACTGCCGCAACGTGCAGTGAAACTAGCACAGTGTTTCGCCAAAATGTAACCAGCAATGACAGCAGCGAACAGCAATATCCATCTTGAACAGCAATTAATGTATAGACCGGAATAATTGGCGAGACTGTAAGAATTTGCCATCACTGAAAAGATCGAGCTGCGGGTGCCGTGCTGCGAGGGGGAGGCCTGGCGCAAAGTTGACGGATGTCAAGTTTTTCGGGCCTTGCCCGCCGTACGTGATCTGCGACACCGTACAGTCGCCTCATGCAGATCCGTGAAACGGCCATCGCCAGCCCCGACAAGCCTGCCGTCATCATCCATCCGACCGGCACCGTGGTGACTTTCGGCGAGATGGAGGCGCGCGCCAATCAGCTGGCGCACTACTTCCGCGAGCACGGACTGGTCGAGGGTGACGCGGTCGCCATCCTGATCGAGAACAACGAGCACATGCACACGGTCATGTGGGCGGCCCGGCGCAGCGGTCTGTACTACGTGCCGATCAACACGCATCTGACCGCGTCCGAGGCGGCCTACATCATCGACAACAGCGCTGCCAAGGCCATCGTCGGTTCGGCCGCCCTGACTCCACTGCTGGCGGGCCTGGCCGAGCACCTGCCGGGCGGGATGCCGCCGGTCCTGCTGACCACCGGCGAATTGGACGGCTGGGCCCGGTATCCGGAGTGCGTCGCCGATCTGCCCGTCACCCCGATCGCCGACGAATGGGACGGGGATCTGCTGCAGTACTCCTCGGGGACCACGGGCCGGCCCAAGGGCATCAAGCGGGCGCTGCCGCACCTGCCGCCCTCGGAGACACCGGGCCTGATGGCGGCCCTGGTCTCGTTCTGGATGAATCCCGAAGCCGTCTACCTGAGCCCCGCGCCGCTGTATCACACCGCGCCGTCGGTGTGGTCGATGCAGGCGCTCGCCGGTGGCATCACCACCGTGGTGTTGGAGAAGTTCGACGCCGAGGGTGCCCTGGAGGCGATCCAGAAATACGGTGTCACCCACGGCCAGTTCGTCCCGGTGATGTTCACGCGGTTCCTGAAACTGCCTGCGCAGGTGCGCAATTCCTACGATGTGTCGAGCCTGCAGCGGGTCATGCATGCTGCCGCGCCGTGTCCGGTCGAGATCAAGAAGCAGATGATCGACTGGTGGGGGCCGATCGTTGACGAGTACTACGCATCCTCGGAGGCGATCGGTGCGACCCTGATCAGTGCCGACGAGTGGCTCGCCCATCCCGGCTCGGTGGGCAAGGCGATGACGGGCATCGTGCACATCCTCGATGAGGACGGTAACGACCTACCCGCCGGGCAGGCCGGTGAGATCTTCTTCGAGGGCGGCCAGGACTTCGAGTACCTCAACGATGCGGAGAAGACGGCGTCGTCACGGGACTCGCACGGCTGGAAGACCGTCGGCGATATCGGTTATCTGGACGAGGACGGCTACCTGTACCTCACCGACCGGCGGCATCACATGATCATCTCCGGCGGGGTGAACATCTACCCGCAGGAGGCCGAGAACATGCTCGTCATCCATCCGAAGGTGATGGACGCCGCGGTGTTCGGCATCCCCGACGACGAGATGGGGCAGTCGGTCAAGGGTGTGGTGCAGACCGTGGATCCGGCCGATGCCACCGAGCAGTTCGCCGAGGAGCTGCTCGGCTGGCTGCGGGATCAGCTGTCGCACTACAAGTGCCCGCGGTCCATCTCCTTCGAGGCGCAGCTGCCGCGCACCGACACCGGCAAGCTGTACAAGCAGGAGCTGATCAAGAAGTACTCGTGACCGTTCTCGAACTGCCCGGTGGGATCACCGTCGGCATCGGAGATCCGCTCGACGCGGCGTCCTTCACGCTGACCGAGCAGCCCTGTGATGACCGGCGGGCGGTCACCGTGGCATCGATCGACGACGCCGTCGCCGAACTGCGGCAACGCTGCACCCGCTGGCCGCAGACCGCGGCGGTGTTGGATGACGTGTTGCGCAGCTTCGACCCGGCCTGCTCGACCTTTGCAGGGGTCATCACCGAGTCGCTGGCGTACTCGACGCTGCAGTCCGGGCCGGAGTTCGCGCGCTGGCTGGCCGAACGCGGTTCGGCCCGGCTGCCGGTCATCCCAGAGCCGGTGCAGGTCGAGCGCACCGGTGCCACCCTGCATGTGCGGTTCAACCGGCCGCAGCGGCACAACGCGTTCACCACCGATGCGCGCGCCGCCCTGTTGGAGGCGCTCGAGATCGCCCGCCTCGACGATTCGGTGACCGGACTGCTGCTCACCGGTAACGGTCGATCCTTCTGCAGCGGAGGCGATCTCGCCGAGTTCGGGACGTTCGACGATCCGGCGAGCGCGCATCTGGCCAGGACCCGGCACAGCCCGGCGCTGGTGCTAGCCGAGCTCACCGGGCGCCTGGGGCCGGCCTGCCGAGCGCACGTGCACGGCCAGGTGTTGGGCAGCGGCCTGGAGATGGCGGCCTACTGCGGGCATCTCAGCGCCGACCCCGACTCGGTGATCGGCCTGCCGGAACTCGCGCTCGGGCTGATCCCGGGGGCCGGCGGCACCGTCAGCATCACCCGCCGGATCGGCCGGTGGCGCACTGCGTATCTGGTGCTGTCGGGCGCCACCATCGACGCCGCGACCGCGCTGGCCTGGGGTCTGGTCGACGAGATCGTCAGCGCTGCCGGGCCGGCCTGATCACCAACTCGTTGACATCCACATCGGCGGGTTCGTCGATGGCATAGCAGATCGCCCGGGCGATCGCGTCCGGGTTGATCGCTGCGGCCCGGTATTCGCGCATGGCCTCCGCCGCCGTCTCGTCGGTGATCGTCTGGACCAGTTCCGACTCCACGACGCCCGGCGAGACCGTCGTGACCCTGATTCCCGGATCCAGTTCCATTCGCAGCCCCTCGGTGAGGGCCCAGGCCGCGTACTTGGTGGCGCAATACACCGCGGCGGTCGGGACCACCTCGTGCGCTCCGACCGAGGCGACCGTGACGAAATGGCCACTGCCACTGCGCTGGAAGTGCGGCAGGGCGGCCGCGATGCCGTTGAGCGGGCCGCGGATGTTGACATCGATCATGTTGTCCCACTGGTCGACCAGCAGGGCGTCAAGTCGCGACAGGGGCATCACCCCGGCGTTGTTGACCAGCACATCGATGCGCCCGTGCTCGGCCACCGCGTCATCGACGAAGGAGGTGAAATCGGCGCGGTCGGTCACGTCCAGTCGGCGGACCTGAAGATTGTCACCGGCCAGTTCGGCAAGCCGATCGGTCCGCCGCGCCCCGGCGATGACGTGATGGCCGCGGTCGGCGAGCATACGGGCGGTGGCCGCACCGATTCCGCTGGTGGCTCCGGTGACGAGAACGATCTTGGTATCGGACATGTGTTCCAGATTCGGCCGGCTGTCGTGAGCGTGCCAGGGTGCATGACACCCAGGCAGCGGCTTCGGCCGCCGCCTACTGTGGCGGTATGCCGGACCTCGGTGATTTCCTGCGCAGCCGACGCTCGCGACTGAACCCCGCCCAGGTCGGACTGGTCAGCGTCGGGCAACGCCGCGTGCCGGGTCTGCGCCGTGAGGAGGTCGCCCTGTTGGCGGGCGTGAGCGTCGACTACTACGTCCGGTTGGAGCAGGGCCGGGAACGGTCGCCGTCGGCTCAGGTGGCCGACGCGCTGGCCACGGCGCTGCGCCTCGATGACGACGCCCGCGGGCACCTGTTCCTACTCGCCCGGCTGACGTCCCGGCCACGTTCGGCACCGGCGTCGCAGCGGGTGGATCCGGCACTGCTGCAACTGATGTCGTCCTGGCCGGACAATCCGGCGCTGGTCTACAACCGGGCCTATGACGTATTGGCGGCCAACCCGATCGCCGAGGCACTGTTCGGCGACTTCGGCGCGCGCGGCAACCTGATGACGTTGGTGTTCACCGAGCCCCGATCCCGGCACTTCTATGTGGACTGGCCATCGATCGCCGCCAACTCGGTCGCCGGGTTCCGCCGCAACCATGGCGAGGACCCCGGCGATCCCCGCGTGGTCGCGGTCCTCACCGAACTGCTGGCCGGCAGTCCCGAGTTCGCCGACCTGTGGGCCCACCATGACGTTCGGGGAAAGACGCAGGACACCAAGAGCTTCCGACACCGGGCGGTGGGAACGCTCACGCTGAGCCTGCAAACATTCGCGGTGCGGTCGGCCCCCGGGCAGGAGTTGGTGGTCTATCAGGCCGAACCGGATTCGCCGAGCGCGGATGCGGTCAAGGTGCTGGGAAGCCTCGCCGCCTCCATCTGAGTACATGTGCGCAATTGCGCACATGATGTGCATACTGAGGTATGCCCGTCTTTCGTCGGTTGTTCACCGCGCAGGTCCTCGCCCTGACCGGAACCGGCCTGCTGACCGTCGCCCTGGGGTTGCTGGCCTACGACCTCGCGGGTAGCTCGGCGGGAGCGGTGCTGGGTACCGTGCTGGCCACCAAGATGCTGGCCTATGTCTTTGTCGCGCCGGTGATGGCGTCACTCACCGACCGCCTGTCACCGCGGGCGGTGCTGGTCGCGGCCGATGCGGTTCGCGCCGCCGTGGCGCTGCTGCTGCCGTTCGTGGGCCACACCTGGCAGATCTATCTCCTGGTGTTCGTCCTGCAGGCGGCCTCGGCGACCTTCACACCGGCGTTCCAGGCCGTCATCCCGGCGGTACTTCCCGACGAACGTGACTACACCCGGGCGCTGTCGCTGTCGCGGATGGCCTACGACCTGGAGGCCATGCTGAGCCCGCTGCTGGCCGCGGCCCTGCTGACCGTGGTGTCCTACTCCAACCTGTTCCTGGCCACCGCGATGGGCTTTGTGTGTTCGGGCCTGTTGGTGTGGCGCACGACGCTGCCTGCCGCCGCCTCGCCGGTCGACCGAGCACCATGGCGGCGCCGAGTGCTGTCCGGGGTGCGGATCATGTTCGCGCGCCGTGAATTACGTGCCCTGCTGGTCATGAACCTGACCGTGTCCGCCGCCACCGCGCTGGTGATGGTCAACACCGTCGTGTACGTCCGGGACATGCTCGGAGGCGCGGATACTGCGGTGGCCCTGACCCTGGCCGCCTACGGCGCCGGGTCGATGACGGTGGCGCTGATGATGCCGCGGCTGCTGCGGGTCGCCACCGATCTGCGGATCATGGTCCTCGGATCGGCCGGGGCGGCGATCGGCCTGATCGGCACCGCGATCGCATTGTGGTCGGCGGTGGTGACGCCGATGGTGCTGATCCTGTTGTGGGTCGGTCTGGGGGCGATGACATCGCTGGTGAGCACCCCGACGGGACGCCTGCTGGCACGCTCCGGCCCCGACCGGACGGCGGTGTTCACCGCGCAGTTCGCCCTCTCGCATGCCGGGTTCCTGCTGACCTACCCCATCGCCGGGTGGGTCGGAGCGGGTGTCGATCAGGGGCTCGCGGCAGCGATTCTGGCTATCCTCGCTACAGGTGCGGCCGTTGTCGCGGCCCGCATCATCATCGGCGGAAGGGGTGGGCGTCTCGATGGACAGCACCCCGGACGCCGCGATCTCGCCCAGTCTGGTGCACGACGGGGCACCCGATCGTGAGCGGCTGGACGCCGCCAGTGACACGTTCCGGATGCTTGCCGACCCCACCCGGTTGCACCTGCTGTGGTTGCTCACCCACGGCGAGGCGGATGTCAGCGCACTCGCCGAGGCCACCGGCGCATCGCGCACCTCGATCAGTCAACACCTGGCGAAATTGCGCTTCGCGCGGCTGGTCGATACCCGCAAGGACGGGCGCCGCGTCTACTACCGGTTGCGCGACGGGCACCTCGGCCGGTTGGTGCGAGAGGGGATCAACCACGCCGATCACCGGGTGACCGGCGAACCGCCGCACCTGTAGAAACCAGGATCCTGGCGGTTACGGCTCCAGCCCTGGCGAACCACCCGGCACAATGAACCCGTGAGCCCCGTGCAGATCCCGGCGGCGCTGTGCGCGCAGGCCCAACGGGTGGCCGACGATTTTTCCGCCGCCACCGGAGTGCCGGTGGACGCCGCGACGGTGCTGACGGGCCGGGCCGCCTTGCTCGGCCTGCAGTCCGGGGGCCGGGTCTCCGCCGGCGGCGCCACCCGACTGCTGCGTGCGGCCGACGGTTGGTGCGCGGTCACCTTGTCACGCACCGACGATATCGATGCCGTCCCGGCGCTCGTAGAAGTCGAGGATGTCGGAACCGATCCCTGGCGGGCCGTGCAGAGTTGGGCGGCGCGGCGACCTGCAGCGGCACTGACCGAGCGCGCGCAACTGCTGGGTATCCCGGCCGCCGCGCTGGCCGAGACCACGGCCGGCGCGCCGCGGGTCGTGCCGATGGGACCCGGCCGGGCACCGACGGACCGCCCCCTGGTCGTCGATCTGTCCTCGATGTGGGCCGGACCGCTGTGCGGGCAGCTGCTGCACCGGGCGGGTGCGGTGGTGGTCAAGGTGGAAAGTCCCGGCCGGCCCGACGGAACCCGCACCGGACCACCGGCCTTCTTCGGCTGGATGAACCACGGAAAGCTCTCGTATGCAGTCGATTTTGATGACCACGACGCGCTGCGAGGACTGCTGTCGGTGGCCGACGTGGTGATCGAGGGCTCGCGGCCCGATGCGCTGGAACGCCGGGGTCTGGGGCCCGGGGGTATCGCACCCCGGCCGGGGCGGGTCTGGCTGCGCATCACCGGATATGGGACCGCCGCCGCGCAGCGCACCCGGGTCGCCTTCGGCGACGATGCGGCA
The DNA here is from genome assembly GCF_053345865.1 of Mycobacterium sp. C31M. Lineage (NCBI taxonomy): Bacteria > Bacillati > Actinomycetota > Actinomycetes > Mycobacteriales > Mycobacteriaceae > Mycobacterium > Mycobacterium sp. C31M. The sequence continues at coordinate 114,519 of NZ_JBKFAX010000003.1, forward strand.
GTCGCGGGCGGTCTCGTCGAATATGACTCGGGGGGACCGGTTTTTGTCGGTGACGCGATCGCCGACCCGTTGACGGGCCTGCATGCCGCGGTAGCGGTTGCCGAGTCCCGCGCGCGGGGCGGAGGCGAGCTGGTCGAGATGTCGATGGCCGCCACCGCGGCCGGCTACATCGGATCGGTCGGTGGATTGCGACGCGAATCCGTCGCACCGGCGCTCGTGGCGCCGGCCGCCCCGCTCGGGGTCGACAACGCGACGGTCCACAGGTTGGTCGACGAAAGGCGATCCGTACCATGTTGATCCGACAGGCGGCGTTACTCGACGGGCGGACCGTCGATATCCGCACCGGCCCGACGATCACCGAGGTGGACTCAGGCCTGGCGCCGGAACCGGATGACCAGGTGATCGACGCCGCCGGTGGAGCAGTCATCCCCGGTCTGCACGACCACCATCTGCACGTGCATTCGGCTGCTGCGGCCGCGGATTCGGTACGGGTGGGCACCGGTGAGGTCAAGGGCCGCGAGGACCTGGCCCGCGTGCTGGCCGGTGCCGATGTGGGCACCGACGGCTGGATCCGCGCCGTCGGGTATCACGAGGTGGTGGCGGGACCGCTCGATCGCGCCACCCTGGACCGGTTGTCGCCGGCGGTGCCGGTGCGTATCCAGCACCGCAGCGGCGTGTTGTGGACGCTGAATTCGGCCGGGCTGGCGGCCGTCGGGTTGGCCGATCACCCCGACGGCCGGCTACGCAGCGCCGACCGGTCCTGGTCGGACGCCCTACAGCGGCGTGACACCGTGCTCGACGAGCTGAGCCGCCGGTTGAGCCGTTACGGGGTCACCGGAATCACCGATGCCACACCGGATCTCGATATCGTGGACATCGTCAAACTGGAGGAGGCACATCGGCACGGTGATCTGCGTCAGCGGGTGCACCACCTGGCACCGGGCAAGCGCATCCTGCACGACGACAGCCTGGACCTCGGTGAGCTCACCGACTGGATCCGTGGACGGCACACGGCCTCCATCACCGTCGCACTGCACTGCGTCACCGCGGCGCAACTGGTGGTGTCGATCGCCGCGCTGCAAACGGCAGGCTGCCACCCGGGCGATCGCATCGAGCATGCCGCCGTCGTGCCCGACGACTGCCTGGCCGATCTCGCGGAACTGGGGGTCACGGTGGTGACCCAGCCGAACTTCGTGGTCGAACGCGGCGAGCAGTACCGCGCCGACGTCCCCGCCGAGGAGCAGCACGAACTGTGGCGGCTGGCGTCACTGCTGGACGCCGGTATCCCGGTCGCCCTGTCGACCGACGCCCCGTTCGGCGACGCCGACCCCTGGGCGGTGATGCGCGCGGCGGTGCTCCGGCGCACCGCCGATGGCGAGGTACTGGGTGCGGTCGAGCGCATCGATGCGCGCACAGCCCTGGAATTGTTCTTCGGTACCGCCGCCGCACCGACCGTGCCGCGGACGGTGACTCCCGGTCAGCCCGGCGATCTGTGCCTACTCGACGTGACACCGGAGCGGATGCTGGCCGACCTCGACGCCCGGTCGGTCGTCACCACGGTGATCGCCGGTCAGATCGTCCATCAGCGCTGATCAGTCGGGCGGCTCGATCTCCGGGTCGGGTTCGGGGACGTCGGGGGTCGGGTCTCCGCGTTCGGCCCGCTCGGCGGCCTTGTCCTTGGCGTCCTGTGAGTCGTCGTCTTCGTCGACGTACACACCCTTGCCACGTGGCATGGCGATCCCTCCTTCCGTGCGGATCGGCTGACTACCCGGCAGCGCGGGCCCACAAACGGTCACCGGGTCGATCGACGGGAGGTTTCGATCACAATCCGGTCACAGTGCTCCGGCTGCAGATCACGATCAATTAAGTGTTTGCCCGTTGCTCTGAGAACGAGACCCCGAAATGGGATCAGGCTCACGCCCGCCAGTTGTAACACCGTTGGTATCGGGTTGTTGCGGCGTGATTGCCGGCACGGGGTACGTTGCCGACGCGCGTACCGTGGGTTTCGGGTCTGGGAAAGACATCAGGCGTGTCTAGGTCGAGGCACGCGAAAGTCCGAGTCTGAGGACACCACATCATGAAATCCACGAATACCTTTGCCCGCCGTTCCGCTGTCGGTGCCCTGCTGGGTGCCGCGACGGCAGCACTGGTGGCCGCACCGGCCGCCTCGGCGGCCCCCAACTGCAGCCCCGACGCGGTTGCCGGCACCGTCAGCTCGGTGACCGGTGCGGCCAGCGCCTACCTGAGCAGCCATCCGGGCGCCAACCAGGTGGTCCAGGCCGCCCGCACGCAGCCGCGCGCCGAGGCCGCGGCGAACATCCGCGCCTACTTCACCGCCAACTCACAGGAGTACTTCGAGCTGCGTGGCATTCTGGCGCCGATCGGGGAGACCCAGCGCGCCTGCAATGTCTCGGTGCTGTCACCCGAACTGGCATCCGCCTATTCGGAGTTCATGGCCGGATAACCGGTCAGCGTGCGGCTGAGCCAGGCACGTTGCGCATCGGAAAACGATTGTGAGACGGCTGTTTTCGGTGCGATCTGATCAAAACCGTGGAAGGCGCCCTCGACCACCTCGACATCACACGGCACCCCGGCCGCGCGGAGTCGTTCCGCGTAGGCGAGGTCCTCGTCGTGGAACAGGTCGAGGGTGCCGACCCCGATCCAGGCCGGCGGCAAGCCCTGCAGGTCGTCGCGCCGGGCCGGCACCGCGACCGCCGGATCGGCGGTGCCCAGATAGGCCGACCAACCGAACCGGTTGCTCTCATGCGTCCACAGCCGGTGTCCGGGATCGTCGAGATGCGTTCCGACAGAACGGTCGTCGAGCATCGGGTAGACCAACAGCTGGGCTGCAGGGGACACCTCGCCGCGGTCGCGGGCCAGCAGGGCGAGCGCCGCGGCCAAGCCGCCGCCGGCGCTCGCGCCGCCGATGGCCAGCCGGCCGGGGTCGACGGCGGGCAAGCCGGCCAGCCAGGTCAGCGCGGCGTAGCAGTCCTCGAGGCCGGCCGGGTACGGGTGCCGGGGAGCGAGTCGGTAGTCCACCGAGGCCACGGTGGCGCCGAGGGCCTCGGCGAACCGGCGGCACAACAGGTCGTCCTGGGCGGCGCTGCCGATGACATACCCGCCGCCGTGGATCCACAGCAGCGCCAGGCCGGGTGCGGCCGGTGTCGACCGGGGCCGGTAGAGCCTGACCCCCACCCCCGAGGTCAGGGTGAGCACCTCCACCCCGGCCGGGACACGACGGTCGGTCAGCACGTTCATCCGTTGCAGCAGGCCGATACTCGTGGGGGTGACGATCTTGCGGGGCAGATAGCGGGCGATGCGGGACAGGTCGCGATGAAAGGCGGCTGTGGTCGTCGTCACATCGACAGTATGGCTTACCGCCCAGCCACCCGGCGCGCAACCGCCAGCACATCGTCGACAGTGGCACCGCTGGCCTGCGGGTCCTTGGCGGCGTCGTCGTACCGGCGCAACCGCACCGCGTCCGGCCACCACGGGTGCGCGATCCACTCCGCATCGACACCCGCGCCGCCCTGATGCTGCAGTGACAGCGCCGATGTGCCGCTCAACTCATAGTCGGGCTCGGTGGCAGCCAGATACCGTTTGGCGGCCACATGCGCCCCGGCCAACCAGCCGACACGGGTTCCGTAACGCGGGGTGAGCCAGTCCCGGGCGAGCACGTCGTGGGCAGGTGTGTCCGGGAGCAGCGGGCTGTGTGCGATGTCGTGCAGGGCGGCCGCCGGCACCAACTCGTCGTCGGCGCCGTCCTCGATCGCCCGGGCCGCGCACTGCAGGGCGTGGTCGAGTTCGTCGACCGCCTCCTCGTCCCACACATCGCGCAGCGAGCCCAGGATGCGGGCCAGTTCGGTCTGCTCGGCCATGCCCGCAGTGTAGCGAAATTGGTCTATACCAACTGTTCATCGAGTGTTGGGCGCACCCACATGCCGCGGACGGGGTGGCGTCGGGCGCGCCCGTCAATCTCGTGCGGGTGAGCTTCGACCGGGTCGGGGTCGCCGATACGCTCGTCGACTTCGATCTCCAGGTGGCCGACGGTGAGACGGTCGCGCTCCTCGGACCTGCCGGGTGCGGCAGTTCGGTGGCGCTGCGGATCCTGGCCGGGCTGGTGCGTCCGACCGCGGGCACCGTCACGGTGTCCGGCCGGGCCCTCGACACGGTGGCGCCGGCCGACCGCGGCATCGCCCTGGTGCCCCGCTCCTACGGACTGTTCCCGCACCTGCGGGTCGGTGAGAACATCGCCTTCGGGTTGCGTCGCCGCCGGGTGTCCCGCCGCGACCGTGCCGCACGCGTCGGTGAGGTGCTGGCCCTGGTCGGTCTGAGTGGGCGGGAAAAGCAATGGCCACAGCAGCTTTCGACAGTGGACCAGCTGCGGGTGGCGCTGGCCCGGGCGTTGGCGATACGGCCAGCCGTGCTGCTGTTCGACGAACCGCTGATAGCCCTGGACGCCGCGGTACGTCAACCGATGCTCGTGGAACTGCAGCGGCTGCGGGCCCTGCTACCCGGTCTGGCGGTGCTCTACGGCACCGCCGACCACATCCAGGCGCTGGCTTTGGCCGACCGGATCGCGGTGATGGACGCGGCGAGGGTGCTGCAGGTCGGCGACGCCGAACGGTTGTGGCGCAGGCCCGGCAGCACCGCCACCGCGGCACTGCTCGGTGCGGCCAACTTGATTCCGTGCACCATTCGCCGGGTCATCGGATCCTCGGCGCTGGTGACCGTCGCGCACCGCACCGTGTGTGCGCAGACGACGCCCGGCGGCACCGAGTGGACCCCGGGCACCGGGGCCCTGCTGTGCATCCGTCCGCATGCGCTGCGGATCGTCTCACTCGGTGACCGAGATGCGCTGCGCGCCAACGTGAAATCCGCGGTCTGGTGTGGTGCGACGACCAGGGTGGAGTTGGCGCTGACCAGCGTGCGGGACCGACCGGTGACCATTGAGGTACCCGGGCATGCCGAGGTCGGCATCGGCTCCGAGGTGGGTGTGCGCATCCCGGAGCCCGCCGGCGTCGTGCTGCCGATTGCGAGTTGACTACTTGAGCAACGGATCTCGCGGCAAACCGAGTATCCGCTCGGCGATGGTGTTGCGGGTGATCTCGGAGGTGCCACCGGCGATCGTCATCGCCCGGTTGCCCAGGTAGGCCCGGGTCAGCTGGTCGTTCTGCCCGGTCACCGCGGACACCCCGGCCAGCGCCATACCGAGTTCGGTCAGCCGTTGGGACTGCTCGGCCAGCAGCAGTTTGGTGACATTGCCCTCCGGGCCCGGCTCGGCACCGGCGATGGCCCGGCTCACCCGGCGCAGATTGAGCATCGGCAGGGTCAGGGTCTCGGCGATCACCGCACCCGCGTCGTGCACGTGGCACACCGCGACTTCGGCGGGCACCCGGTCCAACAATTCGATCAGGTCGGTGGTGGTGAACCCGGTCGGTGCACCGGAACCACCGCCGATGGAGACCCGTTCGTTGCCCAGTGTCGCCCTGGCCACCAGCCAGCCCTTGTTCACCTCGCCGACAACATCGGCGTCGGGCACGAAGACGTCATCGAAGAAGACCTCGTTGAAATGCGCGTCACCGGTCAGCCCCTGAAGCGGGTTGACTTGTACACCGGGCGTTTTCATATCGATTGCCATCATGGTGACCCCGGCGTGTTTGGGCGCGTCCGGATCGGTGCGCACGGTGGCCAGACCCCACTGGCAATGCTGGGCCAGGCTGGTCCACACCTTCTGCCCGGTGACCCGCCAGCCACCGTCGACCTTCTTGGCCGAGGTCCTGACCGCGGCGGCATCGGAGCCGGCCCCGGGCTCGGAGAACAGCTGGCACCACATCACCTTGCCGCGCAGCACCGGTTCGACCCACCGTTCACGCTGATCGTCGGTCCCGGCCTGAGCAATGGTCAGCGTGACCCACCCGGTGATGCCCATGTCCGGTACCTCGACATCGCGGAACTCCTCCTCGATCACCAGTTGCTCCAGGACATCGGCCGCCCGGCCCCACGGCTTGGGCCAGTGCGCCACCATGTACCCGGAGTCGACCAGGAAATCCCGCTGCTGATCGGCGGGCAGCGACCGCACCGTGGCCGCGGCCTCGGCGGCCGCCGCGCGGTACTGCTCGGCCTCGGGCGGAACGCTGAACGACACACCCTGGGTGATGCCGGCGCGCTGGGCGTCGACTAGTTCGGCGAGCGGATCGTTGCCGTCGGCCAACAGCGCCGCCAGCGTGCGGGCCCGGCGCAGATACAGGTGGGCGTCGTGTTCCCAAGTGAAGCCGATACCGCCGTGCAGGTGAATATTGTTGTGGGCATTGAACACCTGGGCGCGGATCGCGTGAGCCGCGGCGACCGTGGCGGCCAGCGCGGCCTCGTCCAGATCGTCGGAACGCGCCGCAGCCCAGGTGGCGGCGGTGGTCTGCTCGGCGGCGACCAGCATGTTCGCGGCGTGGTGTTTGACCGCCTGGAAGGTGCCGATGGTGCGGCCGAACTGCTCACGCACCTTGGCGTACTCCACCGCCATCTCCAGCGCTGCCCAGCTGATGCCGACGGCCTCGGCGGCGGCCAGGATGCGGAACGCGGTGCGCGCCCGCCGTGTTGCGCCACGGAGCACCCGATCCGCGGGGATCTCGGCGCCGTGCATGGACACCGCGCCGATCGAACGGGTCGGGTCCAGTGCCTCCAGCGGTGCGACGGTGATGCCCTGGGCTCGGGCGTCGACGATCAACAGGTCGTCGCCGGCGGCGAGAACCAGGATGTCGGCGTCGGGTGCACCCAGGACGGCGGGCCAATCCGCGGTGGCGGTCAGGTCGGTCTCCACGTTCACCCGGATGTTGAGCCCCAGCGCGGCGACGGTGCTGCCGTCGGCCAGGCCCGGAAGAAGCTGGGAACGAACAGAATCGGGCGCACACCGGTCGATGACGACGGCGGCGGCCACGGTCGGCAGGAACGGTCCGGGGGTGAGTTCGCGACCGGTGATCTCGGCGACGACGGCGAGTTCGGCCAGACCGAAGCCCGCGCCGCCGAACTCCTCGGCGATCGCGAGTCCGTTCCACCCGAGTTCGGATCCGGCCGTCCAGATTTCCCGCGGATGGCTGCCCGGTTCGGTCAGCGCTGCGCGGGCTGCGGCGCGACTGCCCAGCCGCCGCAACTGGCCGATGGCCGAGGCGGCAAGATCGTTGTGTTCTTCGGTGATTGCCAGCGCTGACTTGGTCATGATGGATCGAAGTTACCTGGACCGCTGAGGCCCAGATAAGTGATACAGGTCACATTTGGAAGTCAGGTAGACAGATCCTCGGAAATGTCTGCTTAGGACCGGTGGTGCGCGGGTACGCTCGCGCCATGACGGCACAGGCCGATATGAAACAGAAGGCCGATATGAGCTCCGGACCATCCCTTGTGAGCCGCGCATGTTGGCTGATGAAGGCCAACCATGCCGACCGCATGCTGGCGCTGTCGGTGGCCTCGGCCTCGCTGCCGGTCATCGGCAAACAACTGGAACCGCTGGGCGGCCTTGCGGCCATGGGTGTATGGGGTTTTCGCCACATGCCCGACTTCGTCACCAACTCGGCGAAGTCCTGGTTCGCACCTGGAAACGGAGCGATTCGCAAGGCGCAGCGCGACCAGACCACCATTGTCGCCAAGGAAGGATTGCGCGGCGTGGTGCCGGCAGCCGAACTGGCCGGCGACTGGCCTGCCCCGCAGCAGTTACCTCCGCTGTGGAACACCTTCGAGTACCGGCGCAACGTGCACCGGTCCTCGGTGCGTTACGGCGACAGCCCGACCCAACTGCTCGATGTCTGGCGTCCCGCCGAGCTGCCCGCAGAACCGGCGCCGGTGCTGCTGTTCGTGCCGGGTGGGGCGTGGGTGCACGGCAGCCGCATGCTGCAGGGTTACGCGCTGTTGTCGCATCTGGCCGAGCAGGGCTGGGTATGCCTGTCGATCGACTACCGCGTCTCACCGCACCACCGCTGGCCGCAGCACATGCACGATGTGAAGGCGGCCATCGCGTGGGCGCGCGCCAACGTCGACAAATTTGGCGGCGATCGGGATTTCGTGGCGATCGCGGGCTGCTCGGCCGGTGGGCACCTGGCCGCCCTGGCCGGATTGACTCCGAACGATCCGGAGTTGCAGGGCGAGCTCGATACCGATGCCGATACCTCGGTGGACGCCGTGGTCGGCATCTACGGACGTTACGACTGGGAGGACCGGTCGACCGTCGAACGGGACCGTTTCGTGGACTTTCTGGAGCGCGTGGTCGTCGGACGCAAGATCGCCCGGCACCCGCAGATCTTCCGGAATGCCTCACCGGTCGCGCGGGTACATCGTGATGCCCCGCCGTTCCTGGTCGTGCACGGCTCGGCCGACACGGTCATCCCGGTCGAGCAGGCCAGGCACTTCGTGGATCGGCTGACGGCGGCCTCGGCGGATTCGGTCAGCTACGTCGAGTTCCCGGGTGCCGGACACGGCTTCGACATGACAGACGGGGCGCGCACCGGCACCATGGCCAAGGCCGTCGGACTGTTCTTGAATCAGATCCACCGAAACTCGACGGCACGCAAGGCCAAGGCGGTTATATAGACTCCTCCACCCAGGGGAGGATTTGGCCGTGAAGAGGCTCAGCGGTTGGGACGCGTTCCTGCTGTACACCGAAGCGCCCAACGTGCACATGCACACCTTGAAGATCGCGGTCATCGACCTGCACGGTCTCGGTGACCGAACCTTCGGGGTCGAGGACTTCCGGAAGGTGTTGCACAGCAGGCTGTACAAGCTGGAACCGTTCCGCTACCAGCTGATCGACATCCCGTTCAAGTTCCACCACCCGATGTGGCGGGAGAACTGCGATGTCGACCTGGATTACCACATCCGGCCGTGGCGGGTCGCCGCCCCCGGCGGCCGTCGTGAACTCGACGAGGCAATCGGTGAGATCGCCAGCACCCCGCTGGACCGCAGCCGGCCGTTATGGGAGATGTACTTCGTCGAGGGCCTGGCCGATGACCGGATAGCGGTCGTCGGCAAGATCCATCACGCGTTGGCCGACGGGGTCGCCTCGGCCAACCTACTGGCCCGCGGTATGGATCTGCAGGACGGCCCGCAGCGCGACCGTGACTCCTATGCCACCGACCCGGCGCCGTCGACCGGTGAGTTGGTGCGGTCGGCGTTCTGGGATCACATGCGCCATATCGCCAAGGTGCCCGGGTTGGTGAAGTACACCGCCGACGGAGTCGGGCGGGTGCGGCGCAGCAACCACAAGTTCGGCCCGGAACTGACCCGGCCGTTCACCCCGCCGCCGAGCTTCATGAACCACGTGCTGACCCCCGAGCGCCGGTTCGCCACCGCCAGCCTGGCGCTGGCGGACGTCAAGTCGACCGGAAAACAGTTGGGCGCCACCATCAATGACATGGTGCTGGCGATGTCTTCGGGTGCGTTGCGCAAGCTGCAGTTGCACTACGAGGGCAAGGCCGACCACCCGCTGCTGGCCTCGGTACCGATGAGCTTCGACTTCTCGCCGGACCGCATCTCCGGCAACCGGTTCACCGGGGTGCTGATGGCGCTACCGGTTGATATCGACGATCCGCTGGAGCGGGTGAGGAGCGCCAGCGCGGCGGCGTCACTGGCCAAGGAGAGCAACCAGCTGATCGGCCCGGAACTGGTGGCGCGCTGGGCGTCCTATATGCCGCCGGCCGGTGTCGAGGCGTTGTTCCGGCGGCTGTCGAATGTGGATGGGCAGAACAAGATCCTGAACCTGAACATCTCGAACGTGCCGGGCCCGCGCGAACTCGGCCGGGTGGGCGGGGCGACGGTGTCCGAGATCTACTCGGTGGGACCGCTGACCGCGGCCAGCGGTCTGAACATCACCGTGTGGAGCTATGTCGACCAACTCAACATCTCGGTGCTCTCGGACACCGCGACGGTGGAGGACCCGCACGAGGTGACCGACGCGATGGTGCAGGAACTCCGCGATATCCGGGCTGCGGCAGGGATTTCCGAGGAGCTGACGGTTCACGGGTGAGTTCCGGGCATGCGGACCCGCCGACCGGGTCGAAGTACGTCAGAATGACCACATGGAACGGCTGAGAGGGCTGGCGCGCGCGGTGACCGCCGTCGTCATCGCGCCCGCTGTACTGGTCGGGTGCTCGTACGGCCCCGCCCAGAACTCGTCGCCGCGCACGTCAGAAGACGTGGTCACGAGCACCGGGTCGGGGGCGGTGTCGATCCTGCCCGGGACGGCCCCGCTGGGGTCACCGCTGACCGCGAAGGGCGCCACCATCACCCCGCGCGCCGACAATATGGCGATGATGCGCGCCGGGGACGACCTCGAACTCGGCATCGAGGTGGCCTTCACCGGAGTGACGACCCCGATCGACGCGACGGGTGACAACGGCGGATTCCGCCTGCACGTCAGCGGTGGTGAACAGCTCGCGACATCACGGCCCGTGGAGATCAAGACCCTGCCGCTGGCCTCGAAGGTGCGCTCGGACGCCAACGGCTGGGTGTTCTTTCACCTCAAACCAGGCATGCTGCCGACCCAGTTGCAGTTGACGGCCGCACCCGAGGGCTTCGGGATGGAACCGGCCGCGATCGCGATCTGGACCATGCCGACCAAGCTGCCCGCGGCCTCGACACCGGCGCCACCCCCGCCGCCCCCGCCACCGCCGGGCGAGCAGGCCCCCGCGCCCGTCGAATCCGGTGGTGGCGACGCGCCGCCGGCACCGCGGGGTCCGCGGCTGCCACCGCCGCCGAGACTTCCGCCGCCGCCCCGGCTGCCGCCCCCGCCACAGCTCCCCCCGCCGCCGCAGCTTCCGCCGCCACCGGCCGAACTGTGCCGGCACACACCGATCTGCTAGGCGCAGCGGTCAGCCGCGCACCCAGTTCAGGAACCGCTCCACCGCAGCGGCAGTGTTGTGCCCGTGCGCTGAGCCGAAGAAGTCGAAGGCGTGCTGGGCATGCGGGATCTCGGCGTAGATCACCGGTGCCTTTGACACGGCCTTGAGCGCATCGACGAAATCGCGCCCCTCCTGCACCGGGATCACCGAATCGTCGGCCCCGTGCAGCACAAAGAACGGTGGGGCGTCGGCGTGCACCAAGGTGATGGGGGACGCGTCGAGGTAGACCTGCCGGTTCGTCGCAAACGGTAGCTTGACGATGAACTTCTGCAGCACCCGCACGAATTCGCCACGGCCCGAGCCTTTGTCGGTGAACCAGTCGTAGCGCCCGTAGATGGGCACGGCCGCGACGACCGAGGTGTCGGCATCCTCGAACCCGGGTTGCCACTTCGGGTCGTTCGGGGTCAGCGCCGCCAGCGCGGTCAGATGCCCACCGGCCGAACCGCCGGTGATGTAGATGGATTCGGGGTCCCCGCCGAAGTCGGCGATGTTCTCCTTGATCCAGGCGATCGCACGCTTCACATCGACGATGTGATCCGGCCAGGTGTGCTTGGGGCTGATCCGGTAACCGATCGACACACAGATCCAGCCGTGTTCGGCCAGCCTGCTCAGCATCGGGTAGGCCTGCGGGCGCCGCATCCCGATCATCCACGCACCGCCCGGAACCTGCAGCAGCACCGGCGCTTTCCCGTCCTTGGGCAGGTCCGGTCGCATCCAGATATCGGCCAGGTTGGGGCCGTGCGGTCCGTAGCGCTTGGTCTTGTGGACGTAGCGACGCCGTGTCCACGAGGTGCCGATCACGCCGCGTGGGCGGCGTTCGGGTTCCTTGGCTTCCTGATAATCGGCGCCCAGGGTCTCGCGCAGGGGGTCCTCGAAGTACTTCTTCGATTCGTCCTCGCGGCGCTGCAGCAGCACCAGCAGAACCCAGGTGATTGCCTTGAGCACCAACGAGAACCGGCCGTTGCGTGTGCGGTAGTGGCCGAGCACCGCGCGTCGGCCGACGTCGAGCACCGAACCGGTCAGCAACAGCGGCGCGTTCTCCGATGTCGGCCAGCCGAACGCAAACGTCGGCAGGGTCGGGTAACCCTTGCGGCCGAGTGGATGAACGGCGTTGGTGGCGTTGATCAATTCGGCGAGCGCGCCCAGCACAGGGCGAGGTTTCAGTAGACCCATACCGACTCGATTACCCACCCAGCAGGGTGTTCAACTCGCGGCGGTCGATCTTGCCGGTGCTGTTACGCGGCAGCTCCGCCACGATGGTGATCTCGCGCGGCACCTTGTAGTTGGCCAGGTTGTCGCGGACATGGGCCTTCAGTGCCTCGACGGTCACCGGATTGCGCAGTACCACGAAGGCCGACAGGCGCTGGCCGAACTGCTCGTCGTCGACCCCCAGCACCGCGGCCTCGGCGACATCGTCATGTGCCACCAGAGTTTTCTCCACCTCGATCGGGTAGACGTTCTCACCGGCGGAGACGATCATCTCGTCATCTCGGCCGACCACGAACAACCGGCCTGCCGCATCGAGATAGCCGACGTCACCGGAATTCATGAACCCGTCGTGGAAGTCTTTGGTCTTACCGGAGGTGTAGCCGTCGAACTGCGTCGAGTTGCGCACGTAGATGGTGCCCACCTCACCGGTCGGCAGCGTCTGCAGATCGGCATCCAGGATCCGGATCTCGGTGCCCTCGGCCGGTTTTCCGGCGGTGTCCGGTGCCGCCCGTAGATCGGCCGGTGTCGCGGTGGCGATCATTCCGGCCTCGGTCGCGTTGTAGTTGTTGTAGATGACGTCACCGAACTGGTCCATGAACTTGATGACCACATCGGGACGCATCCGCGAACCCGAGGCCGCCGCGAACCGCAGCGTCCGCCCGCTGTAGCGATTACGGACCTCATCGGGCAGTTCGACGATGCGGTCGAACATCACCGGCACCACACACAATCCGGTGGCCCGGTGGGTGTCCACCAGCGCCAAGGTGGCCTCCGGATCGAACTTCCGCCGGGTGATGATCGTGCACGCCATCGACGCAGCGAAGGCCAACTGCGAGAACCCCCAGGCATGGAACATCGGGGCGACGACGACCACCGGTTCTTCGGTGCGCCACGGGGTTCGGTCCAGGATGGCCTTGAGCACCTCGGGGCCGCCACCGGAATGCCTGGCGCCCTTCGGGGTTCCGGTGGTGCCCGAGGTAAGCAGGATGACCTTCGACTTCTCCTTGGCCCGGCGGGGTTCGCGGCCCGCGTACTCGGTGATGAGCTTCTCGACGGTGAACAGCGCGGTCGTGGTGTCGGTCCAGGCCACCACCCGGGTGGTCTTCGGTGAATCCTCCAGTGCCCGTTCGACGGTCGCAGTGAACTCCTCGTCGTAGATCACCGCACCGGGCCGGTCCGCGGTCTCGCGCTGCCAGACCTCGGCCAGCGCGGGGCCGGCGAACGCGGTGTTGAGCAGCAGCACGTCGGCGCCGATCCGGTTCGCCGCGATCAGGGCCTCGACGAAACCGCGATGATTACGGGCCATGATGCCGACCACGGCGGGCTCACCCGAGGGCAGACCCTGCAATCCGGCGGCCAGGGCATCGGCGCGTTGATCGATCTCGCTCCAGGTGAGCGCTCCGAGTTCGTCGATCAGACCGATCCGGTCCCCACAGCGTTGCGCCGCGCTGGCGAAACCCGAGGTGATGCCCATGTTCTCGCGGGCCATCGCGGCCGCGATGCGCAGGTATTTGTCGGGCCGCAGCGGGGCGATCACGCCCGCGCGCACCATGGTGTCGATCAGTCCGACGGTGCCGGTGACGCGATCGAAGACCCCCATCAGCCGATGACCGGCAGCCGGCGTTCACCGGCGAGTCCGTCGAGGGCGTCTTGCATGACGTGGCGGATGTGCGCGTCGACCTCGTCGATATCGGGGGTCTCGCCGAATTGGGCCTCGATGTGCACCGGCGGCAGCACGGACATTGTGATCTTCGCGGGCAGCGGCACATTTGGCGGCACCACGGCCGACAGTCCGAACGGGAAGCCGAACGACAGCGGGACGATCTTGGTGCGGGCCAGTCGGGCGATCGGCCCGAGTGCCTTGGCCACCGCGGTGCCGCGCGACAGGAAGAACTGGGTCTCCTGGCCACCGATCCCGACCATCGGCACGATCGGCACCCCGGCGTTGAGGGCCGCGCGGATATAACCCTGCCGACCGTCGAAGTCGATCTTGTTGGCGGCGAAGGTGGGTCGGTAGACGTCGAAGTCGCCGCCCGGGAACACCACGACGACACCGCCGGAGCGCAGTGCCTCGTCGGCGTTCTCATGGCTGGCCAGGATGAAACCGGTCTTCTTGAAGAAGTCGCCGGTCGGACCGATCATCAGCATCTGATGACTCAGGGTGTAGACCGGGCGACCGTAGCCGAAACGGTCGTAGAAGTCGGCGGCGAAGATCGGCACGTCCATCGGGAACATGCCGCCGGAGTGGTTGCACACCACCAGGGCGCCACCTTCGGGGAAGTTCTCCAGACCGCGGACCTCGGAGCGGTGATAGGCCTTCAGGAACGGCCGGAGCAACCCCATCACCTTTTCGGTGAGGCCCGGGTCGAACTTGGTGATCTCGGTCGGTTCGATGTCGGTCGAGCTCATGGCGCTGCCTCCGGCGGTCAAATTAGAACGTGTTCTAGTTTTGCACGGGACCCGGGCAACGGTCAAAAGGCACCATGGAACCCATGACGACCGATGTGTCCGCGTACTTCGCCCGCGTCGGGTACCCGGGGGACGGCACGCCGACACTGGATACCCTGCACGCTCTGCACGCCGCGCACAATCGGTCCATCCCGTTCGAGAATCTCGACCCGGTGCTCGGCACACCCGTGGTCGACCTGAGTGCGGCCGCGCTCACCGACAAGCTGGTGCACCGCCGCCGCGGTGGCTACTGCTACGAGCAGAACGGTCTGTTCGGGTACGTGCTGGAAGCGCTCGGCTTCGGTGTCGAACGGCTGGCCGGTCGGGTGATCTGGATGAGCGCACCCGGCGCTCCGCTGCCGGCCATGACCCACAACGTGCTGGCGGTCACCGTGCCGGGCACCGACGGCCGGTTCCTGTGCGATGTCGGTTTCGGTGGGCAGACGCTGTCCTCGCCGATCCGGCTGGCGGCCGGCCCGGTGCAGCAGACCCGACACGAGCCCTACCGGCTCGTCGACATCGGGCCGGACAGCTACCGGTTGGAGGCGTTGGTCCGGGAGCAGTGGCAGGCGCTGTACATCTTCACCACCGAACCGCGCCCGCAGATCGACCTGGAGGTCGGCAGCTGGTACGTCTCGACGTTCCCGAAATCGGTGTTCGTGGTCGGGCTGTCGGTGGCGCTGGTGACCGATGACGCCCGCTGGAATCTGCGGGGCAGGCAGCTGGCCGTGCACACCGCCGATGGGACGCAACGGTATGAGCTGAGCGGCGCCGCCGAGGTCGTCGATGAACTGGTGAACCGGTTCGGCATCGATATCACCGGTCTCGGTGACGTCGCGGCCGGGATCAGTCCCGTCCTGGCGAACTGACCAGGACATCCCACGGATCGTCGGCCGCCATTGCGAGCCGACCCAACCGCCGGGCGTAGGACGCCGTGCTGCCGAACTCGTCGGGCCAGGCACGTGCCCGCATGGTCACCGACCACAACGGATGCTCGATGGTGACGCCGATGGCCCCGTGCAACTGGTGCGCGATCGTCGTGACCGGTGTGGCGGCGCGGCCGACGGCCACCTTTGCCACCGTCACCGCATACTCGGCGCGGGCGTGGCCGAAGCCGTGTTCGGTGACAGCCGCGGTCGCCAGTTCGGTTGCCGCGCGCGCCTGTTCGATCTCGCCCGCCATCGCGGCCAGCGAATGCTGCACGGCCTGGAACTTGCCCAGGGGCCGTCCGAACTGCACCCGCTCACCGGTGTGGGCGACGGTCAGCGCCAGCGCGGCATCGAAGGCGCCGACGGTCTGCACGCAGCGCGCCCACGCACCCCGGCGTACCAGTTCGGCGCCGATACTCGCGTGGAGTCGGACAAGCCCGGTGGTGTCGTAGGCAAGCGTGCCGCGCGGCTCGCCGCCCAGGTTGTGCCCGACGGTCACCTCGGGGTCGGCCAGCCAACCGACGTGCACGCCGTCGTCGTCACAGGAGGCCAGCAGCACCGTGGCATCCGTCGGCCAGGGCACATCCCGGGCCGTTCCGCCCGTCCCGATGGCCACCGTCAGGGGTCCACTCGGCACGTCGAGGCCGGCCTTGTGGGCTAACCAGGCGGCGAGCAGATCGGTCTCGGCGATCGGTACCGCCGCGGCGTGGCGGGCCAGCCCGGCCAGCACCACGGCCATCTCGGCCGGCCCGGCCTCCTGCTCGGTGGTCAGCCGGCTCAGCCCGGTGTCCTCGAGGTTGCGCCACAGTTCGGCGTCGAACGTCTCGGGCAGCCGACGCTCGCCGAACCTGGCCTGCGCCGACCGCGCCCCGAGATCCTCGACGAGTTGTTTCAGCTCATCCACTACCGCACCCCCAGTCCGCGTGCGATGACCCCGCGCAACACCTCATTGGTGCCGCCGCGCAGGGTGAACATCGGCGAATGCTGTCGGGCGGTGCCCAGCACCGTGCGCAGCCGCTGGGCGGCGGCGTCATCGGTCACGTAGTGGAGCAGTTCGGCGCAGATCTCGACCGACTGCTGCTCGAACCGGGTGCCCAGGTCCTTGACCAGCGCCGCGCGCGTCGCCGCGTCCTCCCCGGCGGACAACGCGCGGGCCACCGACACCGACAGTTGGCGCAGTGCCATCGCACGGCCCAGCAGATCGCCGACCTCGGCGGCGGTGCGGTCGTCGACGTCCTGGCCGGAAAGGCCTCGGATCACATCGAAGATCAGCGTTGCGGTGGACAGGATGCGTTCGGGCCCGCTGCGCTCGAACCCGAGTTCGGCGGTGACCTGATGCCAGCCGTCGCCCACCTCGCCGAGCACATCGGCATCGCCGACGCGCACCTCGTCGAAGTTGACCTCGTTGAAGTGGTGGTGGCCGTCGAGCGTGACGATCGGGCTGATGGTGACCCCTGGTGCGTCCAGCGGGACGATGAACTGGCTGAATCCGGCGTGCCGGTGCTCGGGGTCCAGCGCGCTGGTGCGGGCCAGCACGATCGCGAAGTGCGCCCGGTGCCCGCCGCTGGTCCAGACCTTGGTGCCGCTGATCAGCCAGCCGTCGTCGGTGCGGGTCGCCTTGGTGGAGGTGGCGGCGAGATCCGATCCGGCGCCGTGTTCGCTCATGCCGATCGCCGAGTACAGCCGGCCGGTCGCGATCCCCGGCAGCAGCCGGCGCCGCTGTTCCTCGGTGCCGTAGCTCAGCAGTGAGGGGGCGACCTGCCGGTCGGCGAACCAGTGCGCGGCCACCGGGGCACCCGCGCCGAGCAGTTCCTCGGTGACGACGTAGCGGTGCAGGAAACCCAGCCCGTGCCCGCCGTATTCGGTGGGGATGGTCAGCCCGACGTAGCCGGCGTCGGCCAGTCGTTCACTGAAGGCGGCATCCCAACTGGTCAGCCAGGAGTCGATCTCGGGCTGCCAGCCGAACGTGGCCCGGTCGGTCACCAGGAA
Organism: Mycobacterium sp. C31M; assembly: GCF_053345865.1. Taxonomy (NCBI): domain Bacteria; kingdom Bacillati; phylum Actinomycetota; class Actinomycetes; order Mycobacteriales; family Mycobacteriaceae; genus Mycobacterium; species Mycobacterium sp. C31M. The sequence goes on from NZ_JBKFAX010000003.1 coordinate 131,977, forward strand.
CTGCCGGACCTGCGACCGTAGCTCGGCCAGGTCGCCGTCGTTGGCGCACAGCGCGTCGAATTCACTCACCGAGGAGGATTATTGCAGCAGGAAATGTCATGTCGTGAGCGCCGGTGGACGGCAATACTCGGAAACCGTGAATGCCCCTCGGCGCGACCGGCTACGCGAGCTGCTCGATGCGGTGGTCGATGCGCAGAACACCGATGTCGCCGGGATGGCACGCAGCAGTTTCGCCTCGGAGTTCCACTTCTCCCGCGAGGTCAGCCGGCTCACCGGCGAGCCGCCGGCCGCATTGCGCCGCCGGGTCATGCTGGAACGCGCAGCCTGGCGGCTGCAACGCGGTGCGGGGGTGGCCGCGGTCGCGGTGGAGGAGGGCTGGTCCTCACCGGAGGTGTTCTCCCGGGCGTTCCGGCGTGCGTTCGGGGTGCCGCCGTCGCAGGCCGACGCGGTCGGATTCCGGTTACCGGCGCCCAACGGTGTGCATTTCCATCCGCCCGAATCGCTGTGGCTGTCCGCGCCCGGCGACACGGCGCAACCCGACGTCTCGCTGTTGATGATCGCGCATGACGCCGCCGATGCCGGGCATCTCATCGGGGTGGCCGCAGGATTGACCGAAGAGCAATGGGCGCAGGAAGTTTCACCGGGGCAGGTGGTCCTGGACTGGGACGGTCCGGAACCCAGCGTCGGTGCCGTGCTGGACACGTTGGTGTGGACCAAGGAGGTCTGGCTGGCCAGTATCGAGGGCCGCGACTTGCCGGTGCGCGGTGGTCTGCGGACGGCGCAGCAGTTGGCTGCCGACCACGAGGACGTGTCGACGCGCTGGACCGCAATGGTCCGCGAGCACGGCGAGCAGGGGCGTCTCGGTGACACGGTGATCGATGCGCTGTGCGACCCGCCGGAATCGTTCCAGCTGTACGGGATCATCGCCCACGTCCTCACCTACTCCGTGCATCGGCGAGAACTGTTGCGCGCCATGCTGTCCCGCCTCGGCATCCAGGTGCGCCGCGGCGACCCACTGGAATGGATGAGAGGTACCTGACATGGCATGCATTTACTTCACCGCCTCGACGCTGGACGGATTCGTCGTCGACGAGGCCGACAGCCTGGACTGGTTGCTGACCCGGACCTTCGACCCGAACGGGCCGTTCGGGTACGAGGCCTTCGTCGCGGACATCGGCGCCCTGGTGATGGGTTCGGCCACCTACGAGTGGATCGTGAAAAATCAACCGGGGGAATGGATGTACAGCCAGCCGAGCTGGGTGTTGACCAGCCGCGCCGGTGTCGTGCTCCCGGAGCATCCGGTGCGGACCTTCGACGGTGACGTGACCGCACTGCACGCCGACCTGGTGGCGGCCGCCGGTGACAAGGACGTCTGGGTCGTCGGCGGTGGTCGGACAGCGGCGCAGTTCGTCGAGGGCGGGTTGGTCGACGAGCTGGTGGTCACCTATGCGCCGTGCACGTTGGGTGCCGGGGCCCGGCTGCTGCCGGTGCGCTCGGAATGGGAGCTGGCCGAGGTGGACCGCAACGGGGAATTCGTCTGCGCGCGCTGGCGGGCCGTGGCCCAATCGGCTTAAGCGGCCCGGTCGGTGCGAGGGGTCCGGCTGAGTGGGTTGAGACGCAGCACCGACGGACGCCGCACACCGACCTGCCGGGTGAATCGACGGCCGGCGAGGTTGAGCTCGATGAGCATCATCACTGCGCCTCCTTTCTGTGATTCCAAGCTTAGGGAATGGAACGCCCCTGGATGAACTGGTTATTCCGACATATGCCCAGGTGGTCGGTGAACAACTGATGAATTACGGTTACCTGGCAACCCGCCGGTCGGGTGGGACCGACGGGGGTTGTCGGTTTATCCTCACCCGCATGGGGCACTACCTTTCCAACCTTCGCGATGTCGAGTTCAACCTCTTCGAGGCGCTGAATCTCGACAAGGTGCTGGCAACCGGCCAGTTCGGTGATCTTGACGGCGCGTCGGTGCGCGAGATGCTGGCCGAGGCGGCCAGGCTGTGTGAGGGGCCGATGGCCGAGGCGTTCGCCGAAACCGACCGCAACCCGCCCACTTTCGACCCGAAGACGCATACGGTCAGCTACCCGGAACCGTTCAAGGCCGCGCTGCAGGCCTGGCAGGACGGCGAGTGGTACCGGGTTGGCCTCAACGAGGCTGTCGGCGGCCTGCCGGCTCCGGCGGCACTGACCTGGGCGATCGCCGAGTTCGCTCTCGGCGCCCAGCCCGCGGCGTATATCTGTCACGCCGGGCCGGTGCTGTCCGACATCGTATACAGCCTGGGCAACGAGCAGCAGAAGCACTGGGCGACGTTGATGGCTGCGCGCAACTGGGGCGGCACCATGGTGCTCACCGAACCTGACGCTGGATCCGATGTCGGGGCGGGCCGTACCAAGGCCGTCGAGCAACCCGACGGCACCTGGCACCTCGACGGGGTCAAGCGGTTCATCACCAACGGCGACACCGGTGACGTCTACGAGAACATCGTGCACGCCGTGCTCGCCCGGCCCGAAGGGGCCGGCCCCGGGACCAAGGGGTTGTCGCTGTTCTTCGTGCCCAAGTTCCATTTCGATCCGGAGTCCGGCGAGATCGGGGAACGTAACGGTGTCTATGTCACCAACCTGGAGCACAAGATGGGGCTCAAGGCGTCGGCGACCTGCGAGCTGACCTTCGGCCAGCACGGCACGCCGGCGGTGGGTTGGCTGGTCGGCGATGAGCGCAGCGGTATCGCGCAGATGTTCAAGATCATCGAGTATGCGCGGATGATGGTGGGCACCAAGGCGATTGCGACCCTGTCGACCGGTTACCTGAATGCCCTCGAGTATGCCAAGACGCGGGTGCAGGGTGCCGATTTGACCCAGATGACCGATAAGGCGGCACCGCGGGTGACGATCCTGCACCACCCCGATGTGCGCCGTTCGCTGCTGACGCAGAAGGCTTACGCCGAGGGATTGCGAGCGCTGTACCTCTACACCGCGGCGCATCACGATCCGGTGGTGGCCGAGATCGTGTCCGGGGCAAATCCCGAAATGGCGGCCCACATCAACGATCTGCTGCTGCCGATCGTCAAGGGGTTCGGCTCCGAGACCGCCTACCGGTACCTTACCGAGTCGCTGCAGACCTTCGGTGGATCCGGCTATCTGCAGGACTACCCGATCGAGCAGTACATCCGCGACGCCAAGATCGACTCGCTGTACGAGGGCACCACCGCAATCCAGGCACAGGACTTCTTCTTCCGCAAGATCGCCCGCGACCAGGGGGCGGCGCTGACCCATCTGCTGACGCAGGTGCAGGCCTTCCTGGACCGGGAGTCGGCCCGGCCGGAACTGGCCGAGGGGCGTGCGGCGCTGGCCGCGGCGGTGGCCGACGCTCAGGGCATGGTCAGCGCGCTGATCGGTTATGTGGTTGCTTCACAACAGGATCCTCGCGAGCTGTACAGGGTGGGCCTGGGTTCGGTGCAGTTCCTGATGGCGGTCGGTGACCTGCTGATCGGCTGGCTGCTGCTGGAACACGCCGAGATCGCCCTTGGTGCACTGGATTCGGCGTCGGCCAAGGACCGGGTGTTCTACGAGGGCAAGATCGGGGCGGCGGAGTTCTTCTCCCGGCACATCCTGCCGCGGCTGAGTTCGGACCGCGCCGTCATCGAGTCGGTGCAGCTGGACACGATGGAACTGGCCGAGGAGGCGTTCTAAAGCGCTGCGAAACTCGCGTACCCGGGGTGAATCCGGCCGGAATCACCCCGGGTACGCGAGTTTCGGCAGTGTCACGCTTTGCCCGGAAGCCCATTGGCACGCGTCGTTCCGTCCGGAGATCGATGAGCGGCGATGAAATCGCGGAGTTGGTCGGCCGCAGGCATGCTCTTCTGGTCACGTCGCCAAGCCAGCACCGTGTGCCGGATGACTCCCGGATCGTTGAACGCGAGTACGTGGATCCCATCGGCGCCGGTGAGGCGCACTGCAAGATCGCTGAGTACTCCGACACCCAGACCGGAGCGCACCATCGACACCAGTGTGTGCGGACTGGCCACCCGTCGCGCGGACGTGACAGCGACCCCTGCCTCACCCAGCAGTGCTGCGATCTCGGGAGAAAGCCCGCGGGCTCCGTCGCCGCTACCAGGGGTGATGACGGTCTCGCCGGCCAGCTCCGAAAGGGTTGTGCCGTCGGAGTCGGCAAGTCGGTGTGTCGGATGGACCAATAGCCGCAGCGGCTCGTCCCACAGCGGAACCGATTGGAGCTCAGGGTCATTGAGCACATATGCCAACGGCACCACGGCCAGATCGGCATCGCGACGGTGCAACATGCCGGGCAGTGTGGAGGTCGGACCTTCCAGCACCCTGACCTCGATGTTGCGCTCCGCCCTGCTGAATCGGTCGATGAGTCGCGGTATGAAGGCACCGGCGACGCTGGACATGCATGCCAGTCGGACGGTGCCGTAGGTGGACCCACTCAATGCCAGTGCTTCGGCGCGGGCGGTCTCCAGAGTTGTGAGTATGTCCTGGGCATGGCCGAGGAACAGTTCGCCGGCCACCGTCAGGCGGACGGGGCGCACTGCGCGATCTATCAGCACTACGCCGAGGTCGGCTTCGAGTTTGGCCACCTGCTCGCTGATCCGGGACTGGGCGCGCCCCAGCGACTGCGCTGCCTGCAGGAAGCCGCCCCTCTCCGCGACCGTGACAAAAGCGGTGATCCAGTCGGTCTGCACACACGGACACTATCCGGATATCGGATCTCATCTATCCGGATCTGACGGGTTCAGCGGGATGTCCCCGCTCTTACGCTCGCCCGGTACGTGACCCCACTCACATCAGGAGACCGATATGACCGCCGCGATCACCGGAACCACTCATGACCGCACCCGCTACCGCAACGCCATGGGGCCGCGCGGTGTCATCGGCGTCATGACGCCCGGCCCGAACGTCGTCGTCGAGAACGAGATGATGGACATGCGGCCCGAAGGTGTCATCAATGCCGTCGACCGGTATTACGTACCGAACCAGTCCATCGCCGAGGACGAGGACTGGTCGATCATCATGCGCCATGTCGCGGCCAATCTCGACGATTCGGTGAACCGACTGAACGAAGCTCTGATCGACCACCTGGTGCTCGGGATGTCCTCGCAGAGCTTCATGGGTGGGGTGGAAGGCAGCTTCGCGCTGCTCGATCACCTGCGGGAAGTGTCCGGCGTCGACGTGTCCCAGGGGGCCCAGGCTGCCGAGGCGGCGCTGCACGAGGTCGGCGCCAAGAAGCTCGCGTTGGTGACGCCGTATTACCCCGTGATCGAGAAGAACGCCGTCGCCTATTTCGAGGGCCGCGGTTTCGAGGTCGTCGCCGTCGAAGGCCTCAAGTGCCGCAGCATCATCGAGGTTGCCTCCCAGACCGAGGACCGGCTGCGCGAAGCGGTCCGGGTTGCCGACTCTGACAATCCGGACGCCATCATCCAGCTCGGCACCAACCTGCGTTTCGGCCGGCTGGCGCCGGTGTTGGAGGAGGAGCTCGGAAAGCCTGTCTGGGCGGTGGGAACGGTGATCTACTGGCATGCACTGCGGGCCATGGGCATTGGTGACCAGTTCGATGGGTTCGGCAGTCTGATCGCGAAGCACTGAGACCGAGGAACCCACCATGTCGATCGAATTGATTTCCATTCTGGGACTTCTCGCGGTGTTCCTGATCGCGACGTTTCTCAATGTGCACATGGGGGCGTTGGCATTCGTCGCCACCTTTGTGATCGGTCTGGGCGTCGCCGGCCTGTCCGAGAAGGAGATCCTGTCGGGATTTCCGGCCGGTCTGTTCGTGATCCTGGTCGGGGTGACCTATCTGTTCGCCATCGCCCAGGTCAACGGAACGATCGACTGGCTGGTCGACCGGGCAGTCAATCTGGTCAGGGGAAGAGTGTGGGCGTTCCCCTGGATCATGTTCGTGGTGGCCGCCGGATTGGCCGGAATCGGGGCGGTTCCACCGGCGGCGGTGGCCATCCTGGCGCCCACAGCCATGCGGCTTGCCCATCGATACGGGATCAGCCCGCTGCTGATGGGGCTAATGGTGGCCAACGGCGTCAGCGCCGGTGAGTTCTCGCCGATCGGCCTTTTCGGCATCATCGTCAACGACGTCGCGGTGGAGAACGGGGTGCAGTCCTCTCCCCTGGTGCTGTTCATCAGCTGCTTCCTGGCCAACGCGGTGCTGTGTTATCTGCTGTTCATGGTCGTCACCCGCCGCGCTCGTCGGCGAGACGGGCTAGCCGAGCAGATATCTGAGGGCGGTGCCGCGGTAGGCGGTGAAGGCATGCCGGGCGTTGGCGGCCCGAGCCCGCGTGGTGGTCAGTTGGTGGCAGAACGCGTCGTTGACCCGGTGCTGTCGGTGCGTCCGACGATGACCCGGCAGATCGCGGCGACCCTGACCGGTCTGGTGGTCATGGTGGGAATCGTCGTCTTCACGAACCTGGATATCGGATTCGTGGCGATGTCCCTTGCGGTGCTGCTCAGCATCTTCTCACCGGAGGTGGCGAAAGCCGCTCTGCCGAAGATCGCCTGGCCGTCGGTCTTTCTGATCGTCGGCATCGTGACCTACGTGGGTCTTCTGCAGGATGTCGGGACCGTCGCCTATCTGTCCGACACGGTGGCCCTTCTGAATTCGCCACTGTTGATCGCATTGCTGATCTGCGTGATCGGCGCCGTGGTCTCGGCATTTGCTTCCACGACGGGAATCCTCGGAGCGTTGGTCCCGCTGGCCGTGCCGTTCTTGCTGTCCGGCGACGTCAACGCGGTGGCGATGCTCATCGCGCTGAGCCTGGCATCGTCGATCGTCGACGCGTCACCCTTCTCCACCACGGGGGCGTTGATCGTGGCGAACTCCGCTGAGGAGGACCGGGACCGGGTGATGAGTCAGCTGCTGCGCTGGGGAATGTCGATGATCGTCGTCGCCCCACTCGTGGCCTGGGCGGTGTTCGTCCTTCCAGGTTGGTGACGTCCCTGAGCTCGGCGAAACTCGCGTACCCGGGGTGATTCCGGCCGGAATGACCCCGGGTACGCGAGTTTCGGCAGTGTCAGCGGATGGACACCAACTCGCTGATCGGATCCTGCGGAAGGTCGCCGTCGACCACCGCGGTCACCGTCGCACTGTTCAGCGTGATCGACCCGCCGTGGTTGTCCAGGAATGCGGTGTCCGCGGCGTCGCGTCCGGTGGCGATGCGCACCATGGTCTGCCGTGGTGCCAGGCAGGTCGCGTCGACCACCCGCCACTGCCCGTCGACATAGGCCTCGGCCACGGCGTGGAAGTCCATCGGCGCGCAACCTGGCGCGTACACCGCGACCAGCCGGGCCGGGACGTTCACCGCGCGCAGTAGCGCCACCACCAGATGTGCGTAATCGCGGCAGACGCCGGCTCCGGCCAGCAGGGTGTCGGCCGCGCCGTCGATCGGATCGCTGGATCCCGGAACGTAACTCAGACGGGTGCCCACCCAGGACGACACCTTCTCCAGCAGCGTCGCCGAATCGGCGAACTGACCGAATTCCGTTGCGGCGAAACCGTAGAACTTGTCCGCCTCGGCGTACCGGCTGGGCCGTAGATAGGTGGACAGATCGACATTGTCGACCGGGGCCGGGTCGGTCTGCCCGATCACGGTGGCGGCGTAGCTGACCTTGAGGTTGCCGACGGGTGCGTCGAAGATGTGGATCCGGCTGCCGTGTGCGCTGGACAGCTCACGCGCGGCGATCTCTTTGCCGTCCAACAGGAAGGACAGCGACTCGGTCACCTCGGCCCCGGGATGCGGGGCCACGGCGATCTGGAATTCCAACGTGGTCGGTGCGGTGATATCCACGTCGAGTTCGGCTGCGACGTCACGCTTCATGGGTCCGGGCTTTCTCTTGTGAAATCTGAGGGGCACGCCGGTCTATGCCCGGTGTTTCGAGGGCACAAACTGTGATCCGCGCCGCACCAGCGGGCCGGCAGTCCCGGCCTCGGCGAAACCCGCGTACCCGGGGTGAAACCGCCGCCCGGATCACCCCGGGTACGCGAGTTTCGGCAGCCTCGGTGGGGCAGATGAGAGCGTTCTCATCTCCGTCTCACCTGCCGGACACCGCCGCCACCGAGGCTGGATGTATGAGGGCGACGATCCTGGTACCTATTGCGGCCGTGCTGGTCGCGGGTGCCGCCACCGCGGTCGGCGTATCCATGACCAGCAGCGCCGACGAGGCACCCGCGTCGCCGATCGTCGTGCATGCCCCGCAACGGCCAGAGGCACCTGCGGACCCCGCCCGCCCCGGATCGGATCTGCCGGGGGCCGACGGGCCGAACGTGCCGCGCTCGAATCCCCCGACCGCCCCCGCCCCGGGCATCCCCGCCCCGCGCGTCACCGCCCAGCCGAAGGTGCCACCGCCACCTCCACCGCCGCCCCCGCGCATGGATGTGCCCGCCCCGCCCCCGGCGATCACCAGCGACGACGACGATGACGGGGGCTGGGACGACTGAACGCATCGGATGGGCCGCCGGGCAGGATGGACGACATGCCCCCGCACCCGCCGGCACGCTCGGTCTGGCGACGACTGGTGCCCGCGACGGCACGCACCCGCATCATCGCCTGGATGTTGCTGCTGGTGCTCGCCGCACTCGGCATCGTCACCTTCGTGACCTGGCGGCTACTGGTATCGGGCATCAACACCCGGATGGACGAGGCGTTGCGCTTCGAGGTGCAGGAGTTTGCCGAGATCAGCGCGCCGGGCATCAACCCGCGCACCGGCGAGCCGTTCGCGGCGGTCGACGAGGTGATCCTCGAGGCCATCGCCTACAACATCGCCCGCCCCAACGAGAAGTTCCTCGGCTACGTCGACGGGCAGTACCGCGCTCAGAGTCGGCAGGAACCCGGCACTCCCGAGATCCTGGCCGGCGACGCCGCGTTCACCGCGCTGGTCGCCGACATCGCCGCCCCCACCGAGGGGCGTTACGAGCACCCGGACGCCGGAGAGGTGCGCTACCTTGCCATCCCGGTCATCCTGGATGGCAACGCCGGCCGCGGCGTCATCGTCGCGGCCTACCTCGGTGACGCCGAGCGCGCCAGTGCCGACGAAGCCGCCCGACTCATGCTGGTGGTCGGCGCGCTGACCGTGCTCGGCGCGGCCGGTGCCGCCTGGCTGGTGGCCGGACGCATCCTGGCACCACTGCGCGATATCGTCGACACCGCCCACAACATCACCGAAACCGATCTGTCCCAACGTATCCCGTCGACCGGTGAGGGTGACGAACTGGATGCGGTGGTCGGCACCGTCAACGGCATGCTGGACCGGGTCGAGGCGGGGGTGTCCGCGCAGCGCAGGTTCATCGACGATATCGGCCACGAGTTGCGCACCCCCATCACGATCGTGCGCGGGCACCTCGAGGTCGTCGACGCCGACGATCGTGACGACGTGCTGTCCACCGTCGCCCTGGTGGACGACGAACTCGACCGGATGAACCGCATGGTGTCGGATCTGATGCTGCTGGCCCGCGCCGAGCAGCCGGCCTTTCTGCAGCCGATCCCGGTCGACATCGGGGCATTGACCGCCGATGTCTACGGCAAGATCGGACGCCTGGGTCAACGCGAGTTCGCACTCGATGCCTCGGCGCAGGTGGTCGCCGTCGTCGACCCGCAGCGAATCACCCAGGCGCTGGTGGCCCTGGCGGACAACGCCTGTCGGTACACCCGGCCGGGTGACCGGATCAGTGTCGGATCGCAGATCGCCGGTGGCTGGCTGCGATTCTGGGTCGCCGATACCGGGCCCGGGGTCAACGAAACCGACCGGGCTCGTATCTTTGAGCGCTTCGGCCGCGGCAGTGCCGGCGGAAAGCGTTCCGACGGAGCAGGACTGGGTTTGGCCATTGTGCGTGCCATCGCGCACGGACACGGCGGCGAGGTACTGCTCGACAGCACACCGGGACGTGGGGCCGCGTTCACCGTTGTCGTTCCCGCACATGTCGCACCACCGGAAGGGGAGGGCCATGGCCCGCGTTCTGATCGCCGAGGATGAACCGCGTATCTCGTCATTCGTCGAGAAAGGATTGGCCGCCAACGGGTTTGCGGTCACCGTCGTCGCCGACGGAGTCTCCGCCTACGACTACGCCGTGACCGGCGGATTCGACTTGATGATCCTGGATATCGGGCTCCCCGGCCTCGACGGCTTCGCGGTACTGCGCAAGCTGCGCGATGCGCGCAACACCATCCCGGTGATCGTGCTGACCGCCCGCGACAATGTGCAGGACACCGTGGCGGGATTGGAGGGCGGTGCCGACGATTACATGCCCAAGCCGTTCCGGTTCGAGGAACTGCTGGCCCGGGTGCGCCTGCGGCTGAGCTCCAACCGGGCCGCCGAGTTGACGGTGTTGGCCTATGGCGGACTGCAATTGGACCTGCGGACCCGGCGCGCCGACGTCGCCGGCCGGACGGTTGATCTGTCGGCACGCGAGTTCGCGCTGGCCGAGACATTTCTGCGGCATCCGGGCCAGGTGCTGTCCCGGGAGCAGTTGCTCAGCCATGTCTGGGGTTACGACTTCGACCCCAACTCCAACGTGGTCGACGTCTACGTCCGCTACCTGCGGCGAAAACTGGGGCCCGATCGTTTCGTCACCCTGCGCGGTATGGGCTACCGCCTGGAGGACATCCCCTGACGGCCCAAACGAACAAACGGGCGGGGAAACCTCGGAATTTCCCGCCCGTTTGTTCGTTTCGGCGGAACAGGATCAGTCGTCCCAGCGGTCATCCCAGTCGTCGTCGTACCAGTCGTCCCAGTCATTGTCGGCCAGGACGGTGGTCCCGATGGTCGTGAGGGGTGCCGGCGACTCGGCGAATGCCGCACCGGCGCCGACGAAGCCCATACCGGCCAGGGCCAGCGCGACGACGAGCAATTTCGGGTTCTGCATGCCAACTCCTTGTGAGGTGTTTTTTCTGACACCACAAGGTTCGCCGCCGAGCATGAGGCACAAAGGAGGCCCGGATGAGTGGGCTCTCATGTTCCGGTGGCCCCGCGAGAAGACGCAAATGGTCGCCGAAACCCAGGTTTCAGCGACCATTCACGTTCCCCCGCAAGCGGGAGGTGCGCCCAGCTCGCGCAGAAAGGGTGAGTGCTAATCCGGGGTGTACCCGAACGGCAGCAGTACGCTCTTGGACTCGCAGTAGGCCGAGATGCCCTCCGGGCCACACTCACGGCCGATACCGGAGTTCTTGTAACCACCGAACGGGGCGCCGGCATCGAAGGCGTACATGTTGATGCCGTAGGTGCCGGTGCGGATCTGCTTGGCGATCTCGATGGCCTTGGGGAAGTCGGTGGTGTACACCGAACCGGCCAGGCCGTACACCGAGTCGTTGGCGATGCGCACCGCGTCAGTTTCGTCCTCGTAGGGGATCACCACGAGGACCGGCCCGAAGATCTCCTCCTGGGCGATGGTCATCGAGTTGTCGACATCGGCGAACACCGTGGGCTGCACGAACCAGCCGTTGTCCACACCCTCGGGCCGGCCACCACCGGTGACCAGTCGGGCGCCCTCGTCGAGGCCCTTCTTGATGTAACCCTCGACGCGCTCGCGCTGCTTCTCCGAGATCAGCGGGCCCAACATGGAGGCCGGGTCATCCGGCGGGCCGGCCTGCATGCCGGCGGCCGCGGCGGCCACCTTCTCGACGACCTCGTCGTAACGCGAGCGGGGCGCCAGGATACGGGTCTGGCCCACACACGCCTGCCCGGAGTTCATCAGACCGGAGAAGATCAGCATCGGCAGCGTGGAGTCCAGGTCGGCGTCCTCCAGGATGATCGCCGCGGACTTACCGCCGAGTTCCAGTGTGCACGGCTTGAGCTTCTCGGCCGCGATCTTGCCGATCTCCTTGCCGACGGCGCTGGACCCGGTGAAGGTGAACTTGTCCAGCGCCGGGTTGTCGGTCAGCGCCCGACCGGTCTCGACGCCGCCCGGGACGACCGACAGCACGCCCTCGGGCAGGCCGGCCTCGGCGAACACATCGGCCATCAGGTTGGTGGTCAGCGGGGTCTCGGCGGCGGGCTTGAGCACGATGGTGCAGCCGGCCAGCAGGGCCGGGCCCAGCTTGTTGGCGGCCAGGAAGAACGGCACATTCCAGGCGACGACGGCGCCGACGACGCCGACCGGCTCCTTGAGCACCAGGGTCTGCCCGTATAGGCCGTCGCGGATGTCCTGCCAGGCGAACTTGTCCGCGCCCGCGGCGTAGAACTGCAGCGTCGTCATCGCGGCGCCGTACTGCATCATGTCGACGATGGTGGCCGGCTGACCGGTCTCCAGCTTGAGCAGGTGCTTGAACTCCTCGGCGCGGGCCTCGATCAGCTCGACGGCCTTGGCGAGGACGGCCTCGCGTTCCTTCGGTGTCATCCGTGGCCACGGTCCCTCGTCGAAGGCCTTGCGGGCGGCGGCGCAGGCGGCATCAACATCCGCCGTCGCGGCCAGCGGCACCTGCCCGACCTTCTGCTCGGTGGCGGGAGAGAAGACCTCGATGACCTCCGAGGTCGACGGTTCGACCCACTGACCACCGATGAACAGCTTGTCCCACGTTGTCTTGAACGCCGTCTGTGTCATATCCGTCACACTACCCAGAAATCGGGGAAACGAGAACCTGTTGCAGTTCAGGGCTGCAGCACCAGCACCAGATTGCTCACCGTGAACTCCCGAAACCCTGGCACCGCGGTCATCCACCAGGCCCATCGTGGGTGGTAGCGCGGATATGCGTGGACCAGCGCTCCGGTGGAACGCGCCCACCGCAGCCCGTCGGCCGCGGACACCGCGAACAACGACGAGCCGTAGTCGTTCTTCGGCCGGTGCCCGTGTTTGCGGGTGTACCGCTCGGCGGCCCGCGCCCCGCCCAGATAGTGCGTCAGCCCCATCTCGTGGCCGCCGAACGGGCCCATCCACACCGTGTAGGACAGCACCACCAGCCCACCGGGTCGGGTGACGCGCAGCATCTCGTTGCCCAGCCGCCATGGCTCGCGCACATGCTCGGCGACGTTGGAGGACAGGCAGATGTCGACGCTGCCGTCGGCGAAGGGCAGCGCGGTGCCGGAGGCGCGGACGAAGGTGCCGGCACCGGGTTCGCCGGCCGGGCCGGCGTGCATCTCGCTGGGGTCCGGCTCGACACCGATGTAGCTCATCCCCGCTGCGGTGAACGCCGATGCGAAATAGCCTGGGCCGCCGCCGACATCGAGCACGGTGCGCCCCGCCGGTGTCGTCGCGTTCACACCGGTCCACAGGTCGGCCACCATGTCGACGGTGTCGGAGGCCAACGCACCGTAGAACCGGGCCGGGTCGGTCTGCTCGAACCGGAACGAGCTCAGCAGGCCGATCGACCGCCGTAGGGTGGCCCGGCGGGCGAAGTCACGGGTGGGCCGCACCCGGCCAAGCCTACTTTTCAGCCGCGGCCGACCAGCGAGCCCAGTCGGCGTTGCAGCCGCGACGCCGCCGCCGGGACCTTGGACGCGGCGAACAGCGCATGCAGCTGCCAACTGTCGTCGCGGGGCAGCACTCCTCCGCGCTGCAGCGCATCGAGGATGTCGTAGAGGGTCTCGCCCTCGTCCATCAGTCCGTCGGCGTTGAACTGGTAGCGGTCCACCGCCGGCGCCTGGATGAAACGGCCGTCGCCATGGATGGCGGGTGCGGTGTCGTCATACGGGAACAGTCGCAGTGGGCCGGTCCAGTGCCCGCTGCCGATGTAGCGGATGACGAAGCGGAACTTGCCTTCCGGGGTGACATCCATGAACACTTGGTCCGGCAGCGGGTCGTAGCGCCAGTCGGGGATTGCGTCGAAGAAGGCGAAGTTGTAGGTCACGAAGTCGTCGATGCCGACGATGGTGCGACCGAAGGTGGTGACGTCGGTGTAGCGGATGTCGGGGGCGTACAGCTCGTGGTTGCTGTCCATATCGCGCACCAGGAAGCTCCACCAGTACTTCTTGGCCCAGGTCATCACCCAGGACATGTCGGTGTCGAAGGCCTTGCTGTAGTGCTCGAGGCGGCGGTCGAAGTCGACGAACCACTGGGTGGTCATCGCCTGCAGTTCGTCCTCCTGCAATACCCGGATCGGCTCGGCCCGATTGGATTTCAGATACGTCGGCACATGCCCCTGCAGCCGTGGCCGGGCCAGCGCAGCCTGGAACTGCTCCTCATCGAACATCGGTACCTCCGTTATCTCGTTGTAGGACAAAGAAATGTGGGCGCGGCATGCCGGGGTACTCCATGCAACCGAGCACGGTGTTCTGGTCGATGGTGCGGAACACATCGACGATCGGCCGGTCGTTGTAGGCCATCGCCGCGGTATGGACGCTGCGGTGGCGAATCTCGTCCACCCGCGCCCCGTGACCCCGCGCCTGGACCAGTGGCCGCAGCAGCGTCATTGCCTTGGGGGCAAGGGTTTTCACCAGCGACGGAGTGCTGATCGGGTGGCTGATCAACAACATCGGGACCAGCGAGGGGTCGAGCGGAAACGGATTGCCCCCGGAATCGGCCACCAGTAGCGGGTGTACCTCGGCCGGGCTGTCGAACTGTTTGCCGTACCAGGAGACATTGGCCAGCGAACCGTCCAGCGGATGGCCCGTGAAGATCTCCTGTCCGGACCACCTGCCCTGCAGCAGATCCGTACGGCACGGGGGTAGCTCGTCGAACCGGGCCAGCGCCTCCCACGGGGCCATGGTGTTCACGCGGCCTCTCCCGCACTCAGTCGGTCACGGGCCGCGGCCAGTACCGCCGCATCCGCCGCACCGAGATAGCCGCGCACCAGTGCTCGGCGCACCGCCCCGATGCGCAGCAGTGCGAACGCCGGTAGTGATCCCCAATAGACCGCGGCCAGAAGGGGATCCGCCGCGCGCGGCAGTCCGTTGACCCGCCGGGACGGCCTGGGCAGTGCCGCGTAGGCGACGATGACGGAAGCGATCAACACGATATCGGTGAAGGTCGCGCGGATGTCCGCGTCGCCGTCTGGGCGCAGCAACGCCAGTGCGGTCTGCACCTGTGCACGCTGAAATCCGGGCAAAGCGGTGAATTTTGATGCCGCCGAACGGTAATAGGCCGCCACGTCGGCGACCGTGGTGGGGATCCGATCGGCGGGCGCCCCCATGAGCAGCGCCAGTTGCGCCATCTCGGCGAAGTACCGGTCGCGGTCGTTCGCCGGCAGTCGGGCCGGGCGACGGCCGTCCACCAGGTCGAACTTCTCGTAGGCGATCAGGGCGGCATGGCTGATGGTGACCGCGGCGAACAGCATCGATTCGGGGGCGATCGCGGCATAATCGGGTCCGGTCATCGGGCGGTGGTAGTCGAACAGTCGGCGTGCACACGAATCGGCGGCGGCACGGTCGCCGAACACGATCGGCAGGGGCACCGCCAGGGTGCGGCGAAGTCGGTCGTGGAAATGTCCGGTCTTGCCGGTGCGGTGGCCGCGTTGACGACGGGAGTTGGTCGGAAACAGTGGGTCATGGTGCAAGAGCACCCGCTGGAAGTCGATATGCGGAACCTCCAGCAGATTGGTGATCTGCGCGATCATCAGCGCCGCGGCCGGTGAGGTGAGCACCCGCCAGGTGACCGACTCTGGACCGAAGTAACCGCACTCTGGTGTGACGGCTGGATTCATGGACAACGGTTGATTCCTCTTCGTGGCATAGGCAGTGTTCTGAGCCTCAGAGCAACTGGAAGCATACGATTCCACTTGAGTGTGGGCAAGGCCCGATTGGGCCGTGAGAGGATCGTGGCCGTGACATCGCCGAAGCGCTGGCGCGGCCAGACGCTGCGTGACCGTTCCGCGGATCGGCGTGCCCAACTGCTCGACGTCGGCGAGAGTCTGCTCGGTTCCGGCGGAGCCGCCGGGGTCACCATGCGCGCTGTGTGTCGCGAGGCGCAGCTGAGCCCGCGCTACTTCTACGAGAGCTTCGAGACCAGGGAAGACCTGCTGGTCGCGGTGTACAACCAGGTCGAAGAACGATTGTTGGCCCATATCGTCAACCAGCCGGCCGGCTCGGTGCGCGAGGTCCTGGAGAGCTGCGCGGACTTCTTCGAACAGGACCCCCGACGGGCGCGGATCCTGCTGCGCGAACCGCTCGCCGACGACACCCTGCACAAGCACAGCGTCAACCGCACCCCGGCCTTCGTCCGCGCGCTGATACCGGTGTTGGGCGCGCACCTGGGCGATCTGCTGACCGGCGATCCGGCCCGCATCCAGATCCTGTCGACCGCCCTCGGCGGCGCGCTGGTCGCGCTGTACCTGGATTGGGCCGACGGCAGGCTCAACGTCAGCCGCGAAGTCATCTCCGATGCCGCGGTCTCGGTGGTCACCGCCCTGACCGGTTTCAGCGCGGAACCCACCGGCACCACCGCAGGCTAGGCTGGCCGGGTTATGAGTTCCGGACCCCGCGATGCCCACGTGCAGCGTGTGCTGCTGCTGTGTTGGCGCGACACCGGACACCCGCAGGGCGGCGGTAGTGAGGCGTACCTGCAGCGCATCGGCAGCCAACTTGCCGCCACCGGGATCGACGTCACCCTGCGCACCGCACGGTATCCCGGTGCCGCCCGGCGCGACATCATCGACGGCGTGGCCGTCAGCCGCGGCGGCGGACCGTACTCGGTGTACATCTGGGCGGGCCTGTCGATGTGGGCAGCCCGCATCGGTCTGGGACCGCTGCGGCGCAGCCGGCCCGACGTCGTCATCGACACCCAGAACGGCATCCCGTTCCTGGCGCGCCTGGCCTACGGCAGACGCTCCGTGCTGCTGGTGCACCACTGCCACCGCGAACAGTGGCCGGTGGCGGGACGGCGCACCGGCCGGTTCGGCTGGTTCGTCGAATCACGGCTGTCACCACGGCTGCACCGACGCAACCAGTACGTGACGGTGTCGCTGCCGTCGGCCCGTGAGCTGACCGAGCTGGGGGTCACCCCCGACCGGATTGCGGTGGTGCGCAACGGACTCGACGACATTCCTGAGGCGACGCGGCCCGCACCGCGCTCGGTGACTCCGCGGGTCGCGGTGCTGTCCCGGTTGGTGCCGCACAAGCAGATTGAGGATGCCCTCGATGCCGTCGCCGCGCTGCGCCCCGACATCCCCGACCTGCACCTGGACATCGTCGGCGGCGGCTGGTGGCGACAACGGCTGGTCGACCATGCCGCGGCGCTGGGTATCACCGATGCTGTCACGTTCCACGGCCACATCGACGATGCGGCCAAACATGAAGTCGTCCAACGCTGCTGGGTGCATCTCATGCCGTCGCGCAAGGAAGGCTGGGGGCTGGCGGTCATCGAGGCCGCCCAGCACGGCGTGCCGACCATCGGCTACCGCGGCGCCGGCGGGTTGACCGACTCGATCGTCGACGGGGTGACCGGTCTGCTGGTGGACGGTCCGCCGGATCTGGTCGACGGTCTGCGTCGCCTGCTGGCAGACCCGGTGCTGCGCAACGAACTCGGTGCCAAGGCGCGCATCCGCAGCGCGGAGTTCTCCTGGGCGCTCAGCGCCGAGTCCATGCGCACCGTGCTCGACGAGGTCGCGGCCGGGCGGCGCGTCAGCGGCGTCGTCTGAACGCGGCCACCACCCCGGCGCCGACCAGCGTCACCAACCACACCAGGTGCGCCCCGATCAACAGGCCGCGCTGCTGGGCGCCCGGCGCCCCACCGCCGACGTCATACAGCGTCAACTCCGAATCCCGGTAGGCGACAGGAAGATCCAACGGCTCCCCGGCACCCTCGACCACCACCCAGCCCACCCCGACATCGGCCAACTCCTGCTGGGTGGCGCCGAGCAGCACCATCTGGGTGATCGCCCGGCCCATCGTCCCCTCACCCGGGATGGTCTGCCCGCCGATCAACAGGTCACCGCTGCCCAGCACATCCGCGGACACCCAGCGCGGCAACGGATCCAGCACTGGTGCGTCCCCGGCCCAGCCGAACTGGCGCATGCTGTCCGGGGGTAGCACCGCGACCGGCCGTGGATCGGCATTCACCATCGCGGCCACCGCCGGCCAGGCCGCCGGATACTGCACCGCGCGCATCTGCCCGCCCACACCCCAGGCCAGATCCGGGAGCACCGCGATCAGCGCGACACCGCACACCGCCGCCACCGACCGGCCCAACCGGGCGACCCCGGCCGCGGCCAGCGCGTAACCGGGCATGGCCAGCGCCACCCACTTCTGGCCGTCCCGCAGCAGGCCCAGTCCCGGCAGTTGCTGCACCACCCATTCCAGCGCCGCCTGCCCGGGCCCGGTTGCCAAGCCCGCAGAACCCAGGACCGCCACCACGGCCAGTACCAACAGCGGTCGCGCCTCAGGAACGCGCAGCGCCGACGGCAACCCCAAACCGACCACGGCCAGCAACACCGCGGTGGCCACCACCGCGAAAAGTGTTGCCCGCGAATCGGGTACCGCCTGACCGTTCCAGATGCCGCCCAGCCCGGCCAGGCTGCCGAGCGTGCCCAGCCCCGGCTCGGCGCGCGCCGCGAACGCCGCCACCCCGGCACCCGCCGACGGCGACAGGGAATCCGAGACCATCGCAGCCACCAGCCACGGCAGCGCCGACGCCAGCGCCGCACCGAGTGTGACCGCGACCGCGCGCCACGAGCGGCAGCACACCAGCCCCACCACCGCCGCCAGCAGCACCCCCGTGGGGGTCAGGCCGGCCAGCGCGATCCAGAACACGAGAGCCCACCACCGGCGCCCCAGCACCGTCGCGGCCACCCAGGGCAGGCAGCCGTACCCGACCAGCAGACTCCAGTGCCCCTGCAGAAGCCGTTCGGCGACATAGGGATTCCAGATGGCCAACGTCGCCGCCACGAACTGGCCGGGCAGTCCCACCGCGGGCAGCACCTGGGCCACCAACCGGGCGGCACCCCAACCGGCCAGCGCCAACCCGGCGACCAACAGCACCTTGACCAGCACACCGCCGTCGATCACCCGGGAGCCCAGCGCGATCAGGAAGTCCTGCGGCAGCGCCCGCGGCGCGGCCGGGGTCAGGCCGAGCGCGGCATCGGACAGATACGACCGCGGTGTGGACACCGCGTCGCGCAGCAGCAGATACCCCGGGGTCAGCAGGGGCCCGTTGATCAGAAGGGAGAGCGCCAGCGCGTAGACCGGCGCAATCCAGTGACCTCGGCGGGCAGGAGCGCAGCGACCGGGGGATGTGGTCGGCGTCAGACCGGTCGGTCCGGCGGCAGGTCGGTGGGCCGCCGGGTGGGGATCTTCTCGGTCTGCGCTTCGGCGGCCGGCATCGGGCCGGAGTCGGCGTCATCCCGGCGACCGAAGAAGCCGCGATCCGAGCCGTCCAGTCCGGGATCGATCAGCGCGGACTCGGCCCGCAGCGCGAACGAACCCAGCAGCACACCGCCCACCAGCGTCACCAGGCCCAGCGCGGTGAACGTGATCGGCAGGATCCGGGTCCACAACGCCAGGGTGTCCGATTCGTCGCGGGCCGCGGCGACCTGTGATGCCACCGTCTTCTCGGTCGAGGTGACATCGAACTCGGCGAAGGTCACCTCGGGTGCCAGCGCGTCACGCGAGTAGTAGTGGAAGCCGTGATCCTCGGCGCGCACGATGGTGCCGGTGACCGGGTCCACCCAGAACGTCCGCTTGGCGGCGTAGTAACGGGTCATGGTGATCGGGTCTTCGGGGTTCTCGGCCTCCACGCCCCACAGCGAGGCGCGCGCGGTGACCTCGGAGTCCTCGTCGTTGTCGTACAGCGACGCGTACTTCAGCGGGTCGGCCAACTCGCCGTCGGCGTCATAACCGATGTTCTGGGTGAACCGGTAGGTGGTCAGCCCGTTGACGTCTTCTTCGCCGTCGTAGTTCGCGTCGAACGCCTTCTGCGCGATCGGATCGAAGACGGGGTAGGTCTTCTTCTCGGTGCCGAACGGGAAGCGGTAGGACAGTCCCTCGTGCGGCAGCGCGATGTTGGTCGGCGGGTTGTCGTCCTCGATGGTGCGTGGCTTCTGCACCGCACCGCCGGGGTTGGTGTCGCTGGACACGGCCTCGGCCGTCGTCCGGTCCAGGGTCACGGTGTCGACCATGGCCAGCAGCAGCCCCTGGTCCTGCTGCTGATCGGTGCGGCGCAGCGTGCTGCCGACCTGCAGTGTCACGACGTCGGCGTTGGCCGGCGCCTCGACGGTCAGCTGCTGCTGCAGCGCCACCGGGACGTCCTCGTTGATGACAAAACGCTCTGGAGAGGACAGCGACGCCGGATCCAGTGCGGTGGCGGTGCCCTCGCTGACCAGATCGGCGTCCAGGTTCAACGGGATCTTGGCGATCTTGCCGTTGGTGTAGGTGGACAGCAGCAATGCTGCGATGAGAAGGGCAGCACCCAGCCCCAGAAGTCCACATGCGGCAATGCGCAGGGCCACTGCTCGGTTCAACCCGGGCTCCCTTCGGTCGCCACCGACCCTAACAGCACAGCGTGAAGGTGAGGCTCATGGCGAGGTTTATGAGAACGCATGCGCATTCTGCACACTGGTCTTCATGAGTTCGGCTGCGACCTCGGGTGCCGCGCGGGGGTTCCTGCCCGCGGTCGAGGGCCTGCGGGCCTGTGCGGCCATCGGAGTCGTCATCACCCACGTGGCCTTTCAGACCGGCCATACCGGCGGCGTCGTCGGACGGCTGCTCGGCCGATTCGACCTGGCCGTTGCGGTGTTCTTCGCGCTGTCGGGGTTCCTGCTGTGGCGCGGGCATGCCGCCGCGGCCCGCGGCCTGCGCTCCCGCCCGCCGACCGGGCACTATCTGCGGTCCCGGCTGGTGCGCATCATGCCCGGCTACTTGGTGGCCGTGATCGTCATCCTGATCTTGATGCCGGACACGAATGCCAACCTCACGGTCTGGCTGGCCAACCTGACCTTGACCCAGATCTACGTGCCGCTGACGCTGACCTCGGGGCTGACGCAGATGTGGAGCCTGGCGGTCGAGGTCAGCTTCTACCTGGCCCTGCCGCTGCTGGCCCTGCTGGCCCGCCGGCTACCGGTGTCGGCCCGCATCCCGGTGATCCTGGGCCTGGCCGCGGCCAGCCTGGCCTGGGGCCTGCTCCCGTTCGACCCGCCCTACGGCGTCAACCCGCTGAACTGGCCGCCCGCCTTCTTCTCCTGGTTCGCCGCCGGCATCGTGCTGGCCGAGCTGTCGGTCAGCGAAGTGGGCCGGGTGCACCGGCTGGCGCGCCGCCCGCTGCTGATGGCCGCGATCGCGGCGGTGGCGTTTGTGGTGGCCACCTCACCACTGGCCGGTCCGGAGGGTCTGACGCCGGGCACCGTCGGGCAGTTCGTTGTCAAGATCACCATGGGGGCCATCGTGGCGGGCGCGTTACTGGCCCCGTTGGTGCTCGACGCCCCCGACACCGAGCACCGACTGCTCGGCAGCCGCGTCATGGTGACCCTGGGTCGCTGGTCCTACGGGTTGTTCATCTGGCATCTGGCCGCACTGGCCATGGTGTTCCCGGTCATGGGGTACTTTCCGTTCGACGGGCACATGCCGGTGGTGCTGGTGCTGACGCTGATCTTCGGTTTCGCGATCGCCGCGGTCAGCTACGCGCTGGTCGAGTCGCCGTGCCGGGAGGCACTGCGCCGCTGGGAGGCCCGTCATCACCGCAGCGCACCGCTGGACAGCGCCATCACTCAGTAGCCGCCGCCGTGGGTGAAGATCCGGCGCGGGTTGTCCACCAGCATGGTGTGGAGCTGTTCGTCGGTGACGCCGCGCTGCCGCAGCGCCGGGATGACGTCGTTGTGGATGTGCAGGTAGTGCCAGTTCGGCAGCACCAGCGGTGTCAGATCCTCGGGGAGCGCGTCGAAATAGCAGGACGCGTCGTGGGAGAGCACCATCTGTCCGGCGTGCCCGCGTTCGCACATCCGCGCGACGGTCTGCACCCGGTCCTCGAAGGACAGGATCGAATCCAGACCAAAGCGGTCCATGCCCAGGTAGGACCCGCTCTTGATGAGCTCTTCGAGGTAGTCCAGATCGGTGGTGTCACCCGAATGCCCGACGACCACCCGGCTCAGATCCACACCCTCCTCGGCGAAGATGGCCTGTTGTTCCAGGCCGCGCCTGGTGCCGGCATGGGTGTGGGTGGAGATCGGCACCCCGGTCTCGCGATGCGCGGCCGCGACCGCCCGCAGAACCCGCTCCACCCCGGGGGTGACGCCGGGTTCGTCGGTGGCGCACTTGAGGATTGCCGCCTTGATATCGGTGCCGGCGATGCCCTCGCGGATATCGCGGACGAACAACTCGGTCATGATCTCCGGGCCGTCGAGCAGCGTGCCCGGGCCCTGGAAGTGGAACCGGAACGGCACGTCGTTGTAGGTGTACAACCCGGTGGCGACGACGATGTTCAGATCGGTTTGCGCCGCGATCCGGGCGATCCGCGGGATGTAGCGGCCAAGGCCGATGACGGTGAGGTCGACGACGGTGTCGACCCCGCGGGATTTCAGTTCGTTGAGCCGGGCGACCGCGTCGTCGATGCGGTGCTGCTCGTCGCCCCAGGCATCCGGATCGTTCTGGGCGACCTCGGTGGACATGATGAAGACGTGCTCGTGCATGAGCGTCACACCCAGGTCCGATGTCTCGATGGCCCCGCGTGCGGTACTCAGCTTGGACACGTCGCCGATGGTAGGAGGCTCATACGATGCCCGGGCCGGTTCACCGGTATCGACATCTACCCGGTACCACGGGTACCGTCTTGCCGATGGAACTGTTGGACACGGACACCCCGGACGGCGAGGCGATCGCCCTGCACGCACGTGCCGTGCAGTTCGATCTGTCCGACGTGCCGGCACACTACGTCTACGGCAATCCGGTGGCCACCCATCTGTACAACGCCTTGTCGCTGCTGCTGCCGGCCGGTGAGGACTGGTTCATCACCGTTCTCAAGGAGGCGCTGCCGCATATCGAGGACGGCAAGCTGCGCGAGGACGTCATCGGCTTCATGGGGCAGGAGAGCCAGCACGCCAATGCCCACGCCGGACTGAACGAATATCTGGCCGCACACGGTATCGATCCCGCCCCGATGGTCGAGCGGGCCGACTATGTGTTCGGCAACCTGTTGGGCCCCCGCGATGCCACCGGCGCGGCGGCACACAACTATCTGGTCGAGCGGCTGGCCGTCATCGCCGCGCTCGAGCACATCTTCGCGTTCCTGGGCGACTGGGTACTCAACGCCGAACGCCTGAACGAGCAGACGGTGCACCCGGTGGTATTGGATCTGCTGCGCTGGCACGGCGCCGAAGAGGTCGAGCACCGGATGGTCTCGCACAACGTGCTGCATCATTTCGACGGCAGCTACCGGCGCCGCGCCCGTGCACAGTTGGTGGTCGCCCCGATCCTGCTGTACCTGATCTGGCAGGGCATGCGCTTCCTGCTGCGCGTCGATCCCAATCTGAACTGGTCACCTCGCAGACGTAAGCATGTGTGGCGCAACCTGTTCCGCTCCGGACACAAAGGTCTGACGCCGCGCTTCCTGCTGATCGTGTTGCGGGCCATGCAGTACTTCAAGCCCACCTACTCGCCGGGTGATGTGGGAAACACCGCGCAGGCCGTCGCTTACCTGGCGTCCTCGCCGGCGACACGCGCCGACGCGCCTCCCGCCGCCCGCCCCGAAGCGAAGTGAAACGCGTCCCGCCCGTCGGTGCTCCCATCGACGACCGGGCCATGAACGTCGTCGCGACCGTGCTGGACCGGTTCTGGCTACGCCCGGCGGCACGCGCCGACTACGCCGGGCAACACGCCGTGCGCACCCCCGATGACCCCATGGCCCTGGTGCTCGTCGGCCGCGAGATCGTGGCGCACGACAAAGATGTTGTGGCGCTGATCTTCTCGGATCCCGACGGAAAGTCGCTGCCGCGGTGGCAGCCCGGCAGCCACCTGGATCTGCACCTGCCGTCGGGCCGGCGCCGCCAGTACTCGCTGTGCGGCGACCCGCAGGACCCGGACCGGTACCGGATCGCGGTGCGCCGCATTCCCGATGGCGGTGGCGGATCGCTGGAGATGCACGCACTCCAGGTGGGTGACCGGGTGACCGTCCGCGGGCCGCGCAACGGTTTTCCGTTCATCCCGTACGAGCGGGCGCTCTACATCGCCGGCGGTATCGGGATCACCCCGATCCTGCCGATGGTGCGGGCGGCCCAACGGCTGGGCACCGACTGGCATTTTGTGTACTGCGGTCGCAGTGCCTCGACGATCCCGTTCCTGGAAGAGATCTGGAAATGGGACCCGGCCCGGGTCAGTGTTCGACTGGACGAGGAACACGGTCTGCCCACACCGGCGGATCTGCTGGGTAGGGCGGCCGCCGGTGGCGCGGTCTACGTGTGCGGGCCCCCGCCGATGATCGAGACCGTCCGGCAGCATTTCGGCGAGTCCGGTGCCGCGGCGCTGCATTTCGAACGGTTCAGCGCCGCACCGGTGCGCGACGGCACCGCCTTCGAGGTCGAGCTGGCCCGCAGCGGCGAGGTGCTCACCGTTGCCGCCGACGAGACGGTGCTCGACGCCTTGGTCCGGCTGCGGCCCGACACGGCCTACTCGTGCCGGCAGGGCTTCTGCGGTACCTGCCGGGTCCCGGTGCTGGCCGGGACGCCGGATCACCGGGATGCCCGGCTCACCGACGCCGAGCGGCAGACATCGATGCTCGCCTGCGTATCCCGTTCGCTCAGTGAGCGTCTCGTCCTCGATCTATAAAGAGCGGCGACCTATAGCAACCACCGAGGCCGCCAGCATCGCCACCGACAGCAGCGCCAGCATCTGCACCCCGGCCGAATGGCCGATATAACCGTCCACCGACCGCCACGGATTACGCGAGAGCACCGCGCCGGCCGCGATCAGGCCACCGGCGGTCGCACCGACGGTGAACCGTTCGTCCAGGACGGGGCGCCGCACCAGCAGGTAGCGCAGTCCGACCGCGGCGGCCACGACCACGGCCCCGGTGATCCCACTGATCAGCGTCCCCGCCACCAGCACGGCCCCCGCCACAATCACCGGCCGAGGTCGCCACGTCGGCACCGCCATGCCCGGTTGCGGGCGTCGGGTCGGCAGCAGTGCCAACAGGGCCAGCAGGGGGAGCAGCGCCAGACCGCCGAAAAGCCCGATCCGGTAGGGCGTGTTCGATGGGAAGCTCAGCGTGAGCGTGCCGTCGGTGCCCGCGGGGACAACCCAGCCCTGCTGCCAACCGTTGACCGTGACCGGCCGCAGCGGGCTGCCGTCGGGCGCGTGGGCGACCCAGCCCGGGCTCACACTCTCTGGAACGACGACCACCCGATCGCGGTCGGCTGCCGCCACCATGACCTCGCGGTGATCGGCCGTCCACCTCCCGGTTTCTGCGGGTGTCGTTGCGGCGGGCCGCACCTCGGCCGCCCGTGCAGTAGGCAGGCTGACACCATCGACGACGAATGCGTCGCCCGGGCTGACCAGCAGCTCCTGCGGGCCGGACGGCAGCGAGATGGACTCTGTGTCACAGGGTTTCGCGGCAATGGGTTCGTCGTCCAGCAGTGCGCCGACGGTGGTGCGCAGCGAGGTCTGGATGAACTGCCCCGCCACTCCGATGATCGGTCCGCGGCCACAGGCCAGCTCGACCGGTCTGCTGCGATCGGCCGGTTCGGCCGCGGCGATCGGTTTCCCGGCTGCGTCCAACACCGTCACCTCGGCCAGGCCGGGCGGTTTGAGCTGATCGAAACCCAGTGCGGTGCGGTCGATCACGTCGCGCCAGTCCAGGATCGACAACGTGATCGTGTCGGTGACGGTCGGTCTGAGCTCGATGGTCTGCGGTTGCCCGGGATCCAGTCGGCGCACCTGCGGTCCGGCCCCGAGGTCGACCGCGACCAGCGTCGGGTTCGCGGGCAGTTCGGCCCGGCTGGGTGTCAGCGTCAGTGCGGCCACCTCGGCGGCCTTGGGCAACCGCACCGTCAAGGTGGCCGGCTTCTTGAGTTGCACACCGTTCTGCGGCGCGACCCACGAGGTGCGGGGATCCCCGTCGGTCGCGGCATAGGCCGACCCCAGCACATCGATCAGGTCGGATTCGCCTTCGGCGCGGGCGGTTTGAGGTGTGTGCAGCAGATCGGCCAGTCGCGGGCCCTGCCGCGGGCGCACCCACACCGTCGGGGTCACCGTCGTCGGCTCCGGCACCGTCAGGGTGCGACTCAGGTTCACCGGTTCCTCGGGTGAGATCCCCATGGTGGCCGCGCAGCGGACCGCATCGGGACCGTCCGCGCAGCCGGGGCGGCCCAGCAGTTCCGAACCCAGATCCCAGCCCGCCACCGCGGATCCCGGCGGCGGGCCGGGTACATCCAGGGTGCGGCGCAACGGGATCTGATGGGCGAAGCCCGATGCGTCGTACTGGGTGACGGTCAGATCGGTGACGCCGAACTGCACCCCCGGCGAGCCGTCGTCGGTGCCGACCGCGGTGATCCGCAGCCAGGGTGTCTCACCGAACGGCAGCGCGGCGGCCAGCGGTTTGCCGGGCTCGTCGAAGCGCAATGTGGTGGTGCCGTTGATCGTCGAGACCTCGATACGTCGCACCTGCGCGCCGACCGCGGTAGCGCTCGGGGTGATGGTCACCGCGGCGTTGGTGACCGGGTTGTCGAAGTCGACCTGCATCCACTGTCCCACGGCCGTCTGCAGAGAACTGGACACCCAACTGGTCGACGGATCGGAATCGATCGCGGCAACCGGACCCGCCGACGGCGAGACATCGGGCAGCGCAGTCGAATCCGCGGCCGAACTGGACACGCTGAGCCGTCCACCCGACCACCGGGTGTACAGCGGGTCGGTGCCGGCCGGATAGTCCATCACCCGGTTGAAGGTGTGCCGCGGATCGTCCGGGGAGCGCATCTCCGAGGAATGGTTGTCGACCCGGCCGTAATCGGTCTCCCGGGCGACCGGAGTGTCGGTGATGGTGACCAGCGGTGCGGGCAGAACCGCGCGCTGCGCATCGGCGGTCAACAGCATCGGGCCCAGCGGCTCCTGCCCGGCCAGCCGGCGCCGTTCGGCGATCCGCAGCAGCGATTCCGGACCGCCGTCGACGCGGGCCATCCCGTCGGCGTCGGTCAGGTACGGGCCGGGCTGTGCCCCGTCGACACGGTAGATCTCCACCGCCGGATACCGCGGCCGCAGACCGCTGTCGGTGACAAAACCCTCCAGCGTGCCGGGGCCGACCGGATCGCCGAACTCGGCCACCCGGGTCAGGCCGGGTGAGTTGTCGACGACCCGGTGCACCAGCAGCGGACGGGCCGAGCGGGAGGTGTCCGGGTCCAGGTCGTTGCGTACGACGACGTAGGAAATGCCCTGTTGGGCAAGGGTATCGGCCAGGCCGGCCGAGGGGCGGCCGGCAGCGAACAGCCGTTGCACCGCGTCGAGGGCCCGGATGGTCTCCGGCGGGGTCAGCGGAATCGAATCGCGCACACCCCATGGGCTGTGGCCCAGCACCTGCAGGGGCTCGTCGTGGCTGTTACCCCACACCTGGGTGGCGAACGGCGCCCCGGGCGCCACCAGCACCCGCCCGCCGTCGGTGTTGTGTTCGTCGAGCCAGGCGGCGGTCTGATGCCAGTGTTCGGGGATCGCATCGAAGCTGCCGGGCGGGGTCAACCGGCCCGTCCAGGCCAGCGAGGTCGCCGCGACCAGCGCCGTCAGCACCACGATGCCGACCGCCACCCGCCTGTCCCGTTCCGGATAGGCGACGGTGCGTACCCAGGACCTGTTGCCGGACAATGGGATCCGACCCAGCAGATGTGCCAGGCCGAGCGCGATCGGCAACCGCAGCAGCGGTTCGAGCTTGTGCACGTTGCGCAGCGGGGTGCCGTCGGCGTCGAGGAACAGCTGGATCTGCGCCGCGATCGGCGAGCCCAGCCCACCGGAGTACCCGACCGCCAGCAGGGTGATGCCGACGAACAGGATGGTGATCAACCGTCCGCGCGCCGGCATTGTCCGCATCGCCAGCCCGGCCAACCCGGCCGCGGCGACCAACGTGGTCGCCAGCACGGCGACCGAACCGGTCACCAGCGGCGAACCGGCGGTGGCCGACGGCGCGACATACGGTGTCCAACTGTCGGTGCCGCGCAGCATCTCGGTCAGTGAGAGCCAGCGCGTGGTCACGCCGGAGGACTCGATGTAATCCAGGAACGGTGGGCTGATCCGGCCCAGCAGCACCAGTGCGACGGCCCACCACGTCACCGCCAGCACGGTGGCGCCCAGCCACCATCCGGTGAACCGCCACCATTGCCGGTTCGGTTTGTGCGCCGCCCACCAGATGATCGCGGCCAGACAGCCGGTGAGGGTCGCGACCGCGTTCACCGCGCCCATCAATGCAACGGCGGCGGCCGAGCGGGCGGCCAGCAACCGGACCCGGGGATCGCCCCGCATCACCAGGATCACCGGCAGCAGCACCCACGGTGCCAGCATCATCGGCAGCGTCTCCGAGGAGATCGCGCCGAGGGTGGTCAGCACGCGCGGGGACAGCGCGAAGGCGCCTGCCGCGATCACCCGCGATGCGGTGGTGCCGATGCCGAGCACCTCGGCGACCCGGAGCAGCCCCCAGAACCCGACCGTCAGTAGCAGCGCCCACCACAGCCGCTGGGTCACCCAGCCCGGGATGCCGAGCACGTCGCCTGTCAGGAAGAACGCGCCGTGCGGGAACAGGTAGCCATAGGCCTGGTTCTGCGCCTGGCCGAACGGCAGATCGCTGTTCCACAGGTCGGCGGCGCGCGCCAGGAACCGCAGCGGATTGGCGGTCAGGTCGAGTTTGGTGTCCGGCGAGATCTGGCCGGGGGACTGTAGGAAGGTCAGGACCAGGAAAACGGTGCCGACCAGCCACAGCCAACGCCGCGACAGGGGACTTTCTGCGGGCGCGCCCGGGCTAGGCCCGGTCGCCGTATTCAACGCGGTTGAGCACCGACGACGCCGGATCCCCGGACTGCACGGGCGGCTTGGTGTCCTGCTGGACCATGAGGGTCACGCCGAAGATCGCTGCCGCGCCGAGCAACAAACCGACCACGATGCTGGCGGCAGCGGGCACGACGAACCGATCCATGCGGCCAACCTAGCACGCGACAGTGAGTGCATGACCGCACCTGAGCGGGAGCCGGCGGTCGCCGACCGCCCTGCGACATTGCGGTTATCGACGACCTCACTCGTCGCACTTTCACTCGATAAGTGGAAACTCGCGGGTTGCGACAGCCCGTTACTGTGGGGAGCCATGTCGATGTCACGCACGCTGTGTGCCCTGACCGCACTGTCCGGCCTGCTGATGGCCTGCGCACCCGCCCCCGAGGTTGACGACACCGCCTCGCCGGCGCCGGTGTCCAGCACGGCCCCCGCACCGACCAACGCCTCGCTGGACAAGCCGCTGCCGGCGGCCCCCGCACCTGGCAGCTGCGACATCGCGACTCTGTCCACTCGGGACAAGCTTGCCCAGCTGCTGATGGTCGGGGTCACCGGCGCGGCCGACGCCCGCGCGGTCGTCACCGAGCAGCACGTCGGCGGCATCATGATCGGCAGCTGGACCGATATGTCGATGTTGGGAGCGCCGTTGGCCGGGATCGCCGCCGACGCCGGGCCGCTGTCGCTGGGTGTCAGCGTCGACGAGGAGGGCGGCCGGGTGTCGCGGCTGGCCGGGATCATCGGCAGCCAGCCCTCGGCCCGCGTGCTCGCCGAGACCAAGACGCCCGACGAGGTCTACGGGATCGCGTTGGAACGTGGCCGGGCGATGCGTGGCCTCGGGATCACCGTGGACTTCGCCCCCGTCGTCGACCTGACACAGGAAAGCGCCGCCATCGGGGACCGCTCGTTCGGTGACGACCCGGAGACGGTCACCGAGTACGCCGGCGCCTACGCCCGCGGCCTGCGCGACGCCGGGGTCCTGCCGGTGCTCAAACATTTCCCCGGCCACGGACGCGCAGCCGGTGACTCGCACACCGGCGCGGTGTCGACGCCGCCGCTGGCCGAGCTGCAGACCGCCGATCTGGTGCCTTATCGCACGCTGGTCCATCAGCCGCCGGTCGCCGTCATGGTGGGCCACATGCAGGTCCCGGGGCTGACCGGCAGCGAGCAGGCCAGCCTCAGCCCGGCGGCCTACGGTCTGCTGCGCGGTGAGGTCGGGTTCGGTGGCCTGGTCTACACCGATGACCTGTCCAGCATGGCCGCGATCAACCAGCAGTACGGGGTGGCCGAGGCGGTGCTCAAGTCGTTGCAGGCCGGGGCCGATGTCGCGCTGTGGATCACCACCGGTGAGGTGCCCGCGGTGCTGGACCGCCTCGAGCAGGCGGTCGCCTCCGGTGAGCTGCCGCAGGCCCAGGTGGATGCCTCATTGCAGCGGGTCGCGGCGTCCAAGGGGCCCAATCCGAACTGCTAGTCGTAATCTGTTCCGATGGCCGGAGGAACGAAGCGGTTGCCGCGCGCGGTGCGCGAGCAGCAGATGCTCGACGCCGCCGTGCAGATGTTCTCCGTCAACGGCTATCACGAGACGTCGATGGATGCCATCGCGGCCGAGGCACAGATCTCCAAGCCGATGCTCTACCTGTACTACGGCTCCAAGGAAGAGTTGTTCGGTGCCTGCCTGGACCGTGAGCTGAACCGCTTCGTCGAGACGGTGCGGGCCAAGATCGACTTCACGCTGAGCCCAAAGGACATGCTGACCAACGCCGTTGGCGCGTTCCTCGGCTACATCGACAGCAACCGGGCGTCCTGGATCGTGCTCTACAGCCAGGCGACCAGTTCACAGGCCTTCGCCCACACGGTCCGCGAAGGCCGCGAACGTATCATCGACCTGGTCGGCCGCCTGTTGCAGTCCGGCACCCGAAACCCCGGACCGGACACCGATTTCAATATGATGGCCGTGGCTCTGGTGGGTGCCGGCGAGGCGATCGCCGACCGGGTCAGCACCGGGGACGCCGAGGTGGACGAGGCGACCGAGCTGATGATCAACCTGTTCTGGCGTGGTTTGAAGGGCAAACCCGCCGCCACCTGACGCCGAAAATGAAGAAGATCGCGAGGATTCGGACTCTTCTCGCGATCTTCTTCAGGTTGGGCCGGCGGGGATCAGAGCGCGGACACCGTCGCGGTCAGGTGCGGATAACCCTTGGACAGGTGCCGCAAGGCCAGCTCCCAGCCGCCGTCGACGTGCTCGACGTAGAGGCCGGCGCGGGCGGGCAGCAGTACCGGCTTGCCGAACCGCACCGAGTACGTCACGGATTCCGGCAGCTGACCCTCCACATTGGCCAGAACCGCCGCCGCACTGAACATTCCGTGCGCGATCGCGGTCGGGAAGCCGAACAGCTTGGCTCCCAGGCTGCTGGTGTGGATCGGGTTGTGATCCCCACCGATCGAGGCATACGAGCGGATCTGGTCGGGCGAGATATTCAGAATCGCGTTCGGCGGCGGAAGTTTGGGCTGCTTGGGCGGTTCCAGGCGCGGCTCACCGGACAGGCTGGTGCGCTGCTGATGCAGGAACGTGGTGGTCTGCTTCCAGGCCAGGTCGTAGCCGACCTTGATCTCGGTGATGATGTCGACCAGCAGACCCTTGCGGTGCTCGCGCAGGTTCTCCGCGTGCACTCGGACGTCGAGGACATCACTGACCGAGATCGGCCGGTGCTGGGTGATGTGGTTCTCGGTGTGCACCGAACCCATTGCCGCGAACGGGAAATCGAACCCGGTGGCCAGTGACATCACGCTCGGGAAGGTCAGCGCGAACGGGTAGGTCAGCGGCACCGTGTCGCCGAACCGCAGTCCGGTGACGTGGGCGTAGGCGGCCACATTGGCCGGGTCGATGCGCAGTTCGGGCACGTGCACGGTGCGGTCGGGCAGGCCGCCGGCGCGTGGGACGAACGGCAACGCGCCGGCCACCGCGCGCGCCATGTTGAGCAGACCGTTGGGCTGTGACATCGCCTCAGGCTCCCAGCAGGGCCTGGCCGCAGACCCGGATCGTGTTGCCGGTCACCGCATTCGACGCCGGGCTGGCGAAGTAGGCGATGGTCTCGGCGACATCGACGGGCTGCCCACCCTGGAACAGCGAGTTGAGGCGGCGGCCGACCTCGCGGGTGGCCAGCGGGATGGCCTCGGTCATCTTGGTCTCGATGAACCCGGGGGCGACGGCGTTGATGGTGATGCCGCGTTCGGACAGCGGCCCCTGGAGCGCTTCCACGATGCCGATCATGCCGGCCTTGGTCGCCGCGTAGTTGGTCTGGCCGCGGTTACCCGCGATACCGGCCATCGATGACAGCCCGATCACCCGGCCGCCCTCGCCGAGCGTGCCCGCGGCCACCAGTCCTTCGGTAAGGGTCAGCGGCGCAATGAGATTGACGGCGATCACGGAATCCCAGCGGGACTCGTCCATATTGGCCAGCAGCTTGTCGCGGGTGATCCCGGCGTTGTTGACCAGCACGTCGACCTTGCCGCCATGGTGCTCACCGACATGCGCGATGATCGCGTCGACTGCACCCTCGGAGGTGACATCGAGCGTCAGTGCGGTGCCGCCGACCTTCTCGGCGGTCTCCTTCAGCGCCTCTTCGGCCTGCGGTACGTCCACCGCGACGACGGCGGCGCCGTCGCGGGCGAACACCTCGGCAATGGTCGCGCCGATACCGCGGGCCGCACCCGTCACCACGGCCACCTTGCCTGCCAACGGCTTGTCCCAATCCGTCGGCGCCACAGAGTCGGCGGCGCCGACCCGGAACACCTGGCCGTCGACGAAGGCGGACTTGCCGGACAGGATGAAGCGCAGCGTGGATTCCAGGCCGGACGCACCGGCGCCGGCATCGGCGGCCAGGTACACCAGCGACACCGTCGAGCCGCGACGCAGTTCCTTACCGAGCGAACGGGTGAAGCCCTCCAGCGCGCGCTGCACGATGTGCTCGTGAGCACTCGCCGTGCCCGCCGGGGTGGTCCCGACCACCACGACCCGGCCGCACGGCGCGAGGTTGCGCAGCACCGGGGTGAAGAATTCATAGAGCTCCTTGAGCCCGGACGGTTCGGTGATTCCGGTGGCGTCGAGCACCAGCCCGCCGAACGAGTCGGCCCACCGTCCGCCGATGTTGTTGGCGACGACGTCGTAATCGTCGGCCAGTGCCGCACGCAGCGGTTCCACCACCCGACCGGAGCCGCCGATCAGCAGCGAACCGGGCAGCGGCGGCTGACCGACGCGGTGCCGGCGCAGCTCCTCGGGCTGCGGGACGCCGAGTTGTTTGGCCAGGAACGATCCGGGCCCGGAATTGACCACTTGGGAGAACAGGTCGGATGCCATGGGTCTAACTTACTCCAGAGTAAGAACGGTGGGTAATATTGGGATATGGCTAACACGAATTCTCGTCGCGTCGCTGTGCTCGGCGGAAACCGCATCCCGTTCGTCCGCTCCGACGGCGCGTACGCCAACGCCTCCAACCAGGACATGTTCACTGCCGTCCTGGACGGGCTGGCTGATCGCTTCAACCTCAAGGGCGAAAAGCTCGACGCCGTGATCGGCGGCGCGGTGCTCAAGCACAGCCGCGATTTCAACCTGATGCGCGAGAGCGTGCTGGGCAGCTCGCTGTCCCCGTACACCCCGGGCATCGATCTGCAACAGGCTTGCGGCACCGGCCTGCAGTCGGCGATCGCCGCAGCCGACGGTATCGCGCTCGGCCGCTACGAGGTGGCCGCCGCGGGTGGTGTGGACACCACCTCCGATGCGCCCATCGCGTTCGGTGACGATCTGCGCGGGGTGCTGCTGAGCCTGCGTCGCTCCAAGTCCAACCTGGACCGGCTCAAGCTCGTGGGCAAGCTGCCCGCCGCGCTCGGTGTCGAAATCCCCACCAACGGCGAACCCCGCACCGGGCTGTCCATGGGTGAGCACGCCGCGATCACGGCCAAGCAGATGGGCATCAAGCGCGTCGACCAGGACGAACTCGCCGCCGCCAGCCATCGCAACATGGCGGCCGCCTACGACCGTGGGTTCTTCGACGATCTGGTGACCCCGTTCCTCGGCGTCTACCGCGACAACAACCTGCGCCCCGATTCCTCGGCCGAGAAGCTGGCCAAGCTCAAGCCCGTGTTCGGCGTGCGCAACGGTGACGCCACCATGACGGCGGGTAACTCGACCCCGCTGACCGACGGTGCCTCGGTCGCGCTGCTGTCGAGCGAGGAGTGGGCCGCCGCGCACGATATCCCGGTGCTGGCCTACTACGTCGACGGTGAGACCGCCGCCGTCGACTACGTCAACGGGTCCGACGGCCTGTTGATGGCGCCCACCTACGCCGTGCCGCGCCTGCTCGCCCGCAACGGGCTGGCCCTGCAAGATTTCGACTTCTACGAGATCCACGAGGCGTTCGCCTCGGTGGTGTTGGCCACCCTGGCCGCCTGGGAGTCCGACGACTACTGCAAGAACCGGCTCGGGCTGGAAAAGGCGCTGGGCAGCATCGACCGCAGCAAGCTCAACGTCAACGGCTCGTCGCTGGCGGCCGGGCATCCGTTCGCCGCGACCGGCGGGCGCATCGTGGCCCAGCTGGCCAAGCAGCTCGCCGAGAAGAAGAAGCAAACCGGTCAGCCGGTGCGCGGCCTGATCTCGGTGTGTGCCGCCGGCGGGCAGGGCGTGACGGCCATCCTGGAGGCCTGACCCCTCTTCCGCCCAAACGAACAAACGGGCCAAGAAATGCGAGTGGACCTGGCCTTTTTGTCGATCTCGGCGCGGGCGTGCTGAGGCCCGGAAAACTTCCCAAAAGAACTTTTCGGATCTGTGTAACGCCCGCGGGAGCACCGTCGATACATGGGATAGCTCCGTGTTGCCGTCTGACCCCCCGACCCGACGGCAACACGGGGCTATCTCTTTGTCCCGTCGCTTCGCTCGCCCCGGGGCTGACTTCCGGAGGCCTCCGGGTCTTTCGACGCGACCACCGGCCCCGCTCCCGGCGGCGCGAACAGACTCCCGGCCACACTGCCGCGGGCCGTCCGCACCGCGACCAGTGCCCAGGTGCACAGCAGCCCGGCGTAGGCCGCGACCGCCGCCACCTCGAAGGCCGGCAGCCCGGTGTGCACCGCGAGCTGAGTCGTGCCGGTGACGAACGTGCCGACCGGGAAGGTCAGGCTCCACCACGTCAGCGCGAACGGCATGCCGCGACGCAGGGTGCGCACCGTCAGCGCGGTCGCCAACGCGATCCACAGCACGCTGAAACCCCACACCGGCACCCCGAACAGGATCGAGAAGATCCCCACCCCATCGGCCAACTCGGCGCTCACCGCCAGATGTGCGTGGGTGGCCAGCAGCCCGGCCACCGTCACCGACTGCCCCAGCGGCCCCAGCACGATCCACAGCGTCGGCACCCGCGCGGTGCCCGAGGTGCCGTACAGCGCCAGCCGGCTCCAGATCATCGTGATGATGATGAAGGCGGCGATCAGCGACAGCCCGAACATGGCCAGGCAGCCGTAGAACATCGTGGTCCGGCCGGTGCCCGGCGCCATGTGCGGGATCAGCATCGCGCCCGCGGCCGCCGACACCATCGGAGGGACGACGGGCATCAGCCAACCGCCGAACGCGGCGTCCGGCCCGACGTTCAACTGGGTGAACATCAGGTACGGAATCGAGACGGCGGTGTACAGCCCGCCCAGCGTGCCGGCCCCCCACAGCACCCAGTTGATGTCCACTGCCAGCCGCTCACCCAGCAGGTCGCTGCCCACCAGCATCGTCGCGCTGCCGACGGTCATCAGCGCCATCGGTGCCGCGCCGTAGAAGTGCGCCATCTGCGGGTTGTGCGCGTGACCACGAGCCACCGTAGGGTGCCGGAACCATTGCGCGCTCACCGCGATGATGAGCGCGACCAGCAGGACCGCGGCCACCGCCCAGACGACCTGCGTGAACACCCGCAGGCCGGGCACGTGCAACGGCAGGGTCGCTCCCGCGACCACGAGGATGCCGGTGCCCATCACCGACGAGAACCAGTTCGGGCCGAAGTTTCCCAGCCGAGTTCCGGTATCCGTCACGGCAGTACCGGCATGATCAAGTGCATGGAGATCAGCATCCTCGGGTCACTGTCCGGATCGGGCGGCACGTCCCTGATCGACACCGTGGTGTCGGAATTCGCCGAACGGCGCGACGAAGGTTTCCGCCGGATCTGGATGACCCAGATGCCGTATGAGCCCGATCTGTTGACGGTGCTGGCGGTGGCGATGCGCGAGGTCGACACCATCGAGGTCGGCACCGGCGTGGTGCCGATCCAGAACCAGCATCCGATGCAGCTGGCCCAGCGTGCGCTCACGTTGAATCTGATTGCGGGCGGCCGGTTCATCCTCGGTCTCGGCATGACGCACGCCGCCGTCACCGAAGGCATGTGGGGCATTCCGTGGGACCGCCCGGTGCGCCGGCTCAACGAATACCTCGACGGGCTGCTGCCGCTGTTGGGCGGTGAGCCCGCCAACACGACCGGCGAGCTCTATACGACCCGGGGCGCCCTGCAGATCCCGGGCGCACCCGCACCCGCGGTGTACATCGCCGCGCTCGGGCCGCAGCTGCTGAAGATCGCGGGCCGCCGCACTGCGGGCACCGTCACCTGGATGACCGGACCCAAGACGCTGGCCGACCACGTCGGGCCGGGGCTGCGGGCCGCCGCCGACGGCCGTGCTGTCCGGGTGGTGGCGGCACTGCCGGTGAGCGTCACCGATGACGTCGATGGCGCTCGTGCCGTGGCCGCCGAGCAGTTCGCCATGTACGGGCAGCTGCCGTCCTACCGGGCAATGCTCGATCGGGAGGGTTACGCGGGGCCCGCCGACGCCGCGCTGATCGGCGACGAGACGACGGTGACGGCCCGCGTCGAGGAGCTGCGGGCCGCCGGTGTGGACGAGTACGTGGGTGTCGTTTTCGACCCGTCGCCAGAGGTCAGGGCACGTACCCGGGCACTGCTGCGGGCACTCGACCAGGTCTGAGAATTACCCCTGGTGTGATGGTCATCACAGGCGTACAGTCGACCGCACGACGGGTTCGGGAGTGACTGATCCAGAGAGCCGGGACCGAGGTGAAACGCCGGCCGCGCGAGATACCGGAAGGTATGTGTAGACGCCCTCGAGGTTGAGAAACCGAATGTCCTCCCGAACCCGCCCACCATGTGTTCAGTCTGTTCTTCAGCTGATGGTGAACGACCTCCCCTCACGCCGCTGCGGCGGCGATGATGCTGACATGGGCGAGGTCATCCGTTTCGAGCCGGGCCGTAAGCGGCTGGATCCGCTGTGGCGCGAGGTGCTGGGCCGACGGTTGCGTGACACCCGGCGCGCCAAGGGTGAGCGTCTGGTCGACGTGGCCCAGCGTGCAGGCGTGTCCCCGCAGTACCTGTCCGAGATCGAACGCGGCCGCAAGGAGCCCTCCAGCGAGATGATCGCGGCGGTGTGTGGGGCGCTCGGCATCGAGCTGGGCCGTCTGCTGGGCGGCATCTCGGCCGATCTGACGCGCGCCCCGCGCCCGGCGCAGCCTCAGCTGCTGGTGGCCTGACCGCGTTCCTCGAGCACGTGATCGGCCAGTCCGTAAGCCACCGCGGCGGCCGCATCGAACACCCGGTCGCGGTCGGTGTCGTGGCGTAGCTGCTCGGTGCCGCGGCCGGTGTGTCG
This sequence comes from Mycobacterium sp. C31M, assembly GCF_053345865.1. NCBI lineage: Bacteria > Bacillati > Actinomycetota > Actinomycetes > Mycobacteriales > Mycobacteriaceae > Mycobacterium > Mycobacterium sp. C31M. The sequence goes on from NZ_JBKFAX010000003.1 coordinate 169,477, forward strand.
GGCCAGGATCGCCTCCAACTGGTTACGCATCCGGACCACCTCGTCGGCCTGCAGGATCAGGTCGGGGATGGTGCCGCGACCCTGGGCCGCCGGCTGGTGCAGCACAACCCTGGTGTGCGGCAACACGGCTCGACGTCCCGGAGCGCCGGCCGCCAGTAACACCGCACCGGTCGCCACCGCCTGCCCGATGCACGTGGTGGCCACCGGCGCCTTGATGAACCGCATGGTGTCGTAGACGGCCAGCATGGCCGACAGATCGCCGCCCTCGCAATTGATGTACAGCGCGATCTCCTGCTCGGGGTTGTCGGCCTCCAGATGCAGCAGCTGCGCGATCAGCGCGTTGGCGACGCCGGAATCGATTGCGGTGCCCAGGTATACGATGCGTTCGGTCAGCAGGTGCGAGTAGACGTCCATGACCCGCTCGCCCCCGGTGGTGCGGGCGATGACGTTGGGGATGGTGTAAGTGCTCATGCATGGATTCCCAACTGTTGCTTCCGGTTCGGTGCGATCTGACTGAAATCGCCGACGATGTGGTCGATGAAGCCGTACGCACGCGCCTGGTCGGCGGTGAACCACCGGTCGTGCAGCGAATCGACGAAGATGCGTTCGACATCCTGGCCGGTATCGGCGGCGATGATCCCGAGCACGGTGTCGCGGGTATGCCGTAGATCGTCGGCCTGAACCTCGACCTCGACGGCAGATCCGGCGATACCCGCCGAGCCCTGATGCATCAGGATGCGCGCGTGCGGCAGTGCGAACCGCTTGCCCGGTGTCCCGGAGGACAACAGGAATTGCCCTGCACTGCAGGCCAACCCGAGGGCCAACGTGGACACCGGCGCCGGGATCAGACGCATCACATCGCGGATCGCGAGCATTGCGGGCACCGAACCACCGGGAGAGTGGATCCACAGGGCGATATCGTCGTCGGAATCCGCGGCCAAGGTCAGCAGCTGGGTGACCAGCACCGCGCCGTTGTCATCGTCGAGGGCGCCGTCGAGGACGAGAACCCTCTTGCGGAACAGATCCTCACGTAGTTGACGGCCGAACAGGGGTGGCTTTTCACTCATGCCTCCGAGCCTGCCGGTTCGGTGCCCCAGCCCGCACACCACGCTGCTCTCAGCAGAACGCCCCGTCCGTTGACTCTGCGTCCACGGCGCGAGTCACTCGCACTTTTGCGCCGTCAGCGCAGAGTCAACGAGCCGGGAACACAAGAGCCCCCGGCGCATCCGCCGGGGGCTCTTGGTCAGAGACTCAGAACGAGGCTTCGTCCAGCTCCATCACTTCGTTGTCGAGATTGTCGAGCACCACGCGGGTGCTGGTCAGCAGCGGCAGGAAGTTCTTCGCGAAGAACGATGCGGCAGCGATCTTGCCCTCGTAGTAGGCCTTGTCGGCACCGGTGGCACCGGCGTCGAGCTTCTCGATCGCGACGGCGGCCTCACGCTGCAGCAGCCAGCCGACCAGCAGGTCGCCGACCGAGAGCAGGAACCGCACCGAACCCAGACCCACCTTGTAGATGGCGGCCGAATCTTCCTGCGAGGCCATCAGATAACCGGTCAGGCTGGCAGCCATGCCCTGGACGTCCTCCAGTGCGGTGGCCAGCAGGGCACGCTCGGCCTTCAAACGACCGTTGCCGGTGGCGTTCTTGACGAACGTGTCGATCTCACCGGCGACGTAGGCCAGCGCCTGGCCCTTGTCGCGGACGATCTTGCGGAAGAAGAAGTCCTGTGCCTGGATGGCGGTGGTGCCCTCGTACAGCGAGTCGATCTTGGCGTCGCGGATGTACTGCTCGATCGGGTAGTCCTGCAGGAACCCCGAACCTCCGAAGGTCTGCAGCGACTCGGTCAGGTAGCGGTAGGCGGTCTCCGAGCCGAAGCCCTTGACAACCGGCAGCAGCAGGTCGTTGATGCGCACCGCCAGGTCGTGGTCCACGCCGTGCAGCGCCTTGGCGACCTCGTCGTCCTGGAAGGTGGCGGTGTACATGTACAGCGCGCGCATGCCCTCGGCGTAGGCCTTCTGGGTCATCAGCGATCGACGCACGTCCGGGTGGTGGGTGATGGTGACGCGCGGCGCGGTCTTGTCGGTCATCTGGGTCAGGTCGGCACCCTGCACGCGGTCCTTGGCGTACTCCAGGGCGTTCAGGTAGCCGGTCGACAGGGTGGCGATGGCTTTGGTGCCCACCATCATTCGCGCCTGCTCGATGACGTCGAACATCTGGGCGATGCCGTTGTGCACCTCGCCGACGAGCCAGCCGACGGCGGGCTTGTCGTGCTGGCCGAAGGACAGCTCACAGGTGGCCGAGACCTTCAGGCCCATCTTGTGCTCGACATTGGTGACGTACACACCGTTGCGCTCGCCGAGCTCACCGGTCTCGAAGTCGAACAGGAACTTCGGCACGAAGAACAGCGACAGACCCTTGGTGCCCGGGCCGGCGCCCTCAGGGCGGGCCAGCACCAGGTGCGCGATGTTCGGGAACAGGTCGTCGGCATCGGCGGAGGTGATGAAGCGCTTCACACCGTCGATGTGCCAGGAGCCGTCCTCCTGCTTGACGGCCTTGGTGCGGCCGGCGCCGACATCGGAGCCTGCGTCGGGCTCGGTGAGCACCATGGTGGCGCCCCAGTTGTTCTCCGAGGCGATGGCTGCCCACTTCTTCTGCTCTTCGGTGCCGTTGTGCGCGAAGATCTGCGCGAAGCCGGCGCCACCGCTGTACATCCAGACGGCCGGGTTGGCGCCGAGGATGTGCTCGTTGAGGGCCCACAGCAGCGCCTTGGGGGCCGGCATGCCGCCGAGCTCCTCGTCGAGGGCGACCTTGTTCCAGCCGCCTTCGATGGTCGCGTTGACCGACTTCTTGAACGACTCTGGGATCTTCACGGTGTGGGTGGCCGGGTCGAAGACCGGCGGGTTGCGGTCGCCGTCGGCGAACGACTCGGCAATCGGGCCCTCGGCCAGTCGGGCCATCTCGTTGATCATCTCGCGTGCGGTGTCGGGATCGAGATCGCTGAACGACCCCGCGCCCAGCGCCTTGTCGAGACCGAGCACATCGAACAAGGTAAATACCTGGTCACGGACGTTGCTCTTGTAGTGGCTCACGTTTTCTCCTCGGTGAGATCGAAGCTGTCGGTTGGGTACTCGCTTGCGGACTGCGCCAAGTTACCCACCAGTAACTACCCAGAACTATACCGCCCGGTAACCGCATCGCAAAGGGGTGTCGAGCAAATTGTCGCCAGCGAACCAACCGCCTGGTTGATTGGGCGGGGTGCGGACCCGTTTTATGCCCTCTGAACTGCGATTTCGACCAATATGTGATGCTCGCCACGAATGGTCCTGTCAAACCTCTAGGGTGAGGCGCATGAGGCGTGTGGTGGTGTGGGGAACGGGAAACATGGGCTCGACGGCGGTCCGCTCGGCGGTCGCCTTTCCGGGTCTGGAATTGGCGGGTGTCATCACGTCGACGGCGGAGAAGGCCGGCCGCGACGCCGCGGACTTCGCGGGGCTGGCCGAACCGACCGGGGTGCAGGCCACCACCGATATCGATGCCGCACTCGCCGACGCCGATGCGGTGGCCTATATGGCCTCCGGTGATATCCGCCCGGAAGAGGCCATCGCCGATATCGAGCGCTGTCTGCGAGCCGGCAAACATGTGGTGACGCCGTCGCTGTACTCGCTCTACGACCCGGCCTCGGCCCCGGCCGAATGGGTCGAGCGGCTCACCGCGGCCGCCGAGGAGGGTGGTGCGACGCTGCTCGTCAGCGGGGTCGACCCGGGCTGGGGCAACGATGCGCTGGCGGTGACGGCGGCGAGCCTGTGCACCCGGATCAACACCATCACGTGTCAGGAGATCTTCGACTACTCCACCTACAACCAGCCGTTCGCGGTGAAGGTGTCCTGCGGATTCGGCGGTTCGATGGACGAGACCCCGATGATGCTGCTGCCGAGTATCCCGACCATGGTGTGGGGCGGCAACGTCCGGCTGATCGGACGTGGGCTGGGCATCGAGATCGACGAGATCACCGAGGAGGTGCAGCGCTTGCCGTTGGAGCAGACGGTCGACACCGTGATGGGCCCGTTCGAAAAGGGCACCCAGGGCGCGTTCTTCCTGAAGGTCATCGGCTGGTCCGGCGGTAGGCAGCGGGTGATCATCGAACACATCACCCGGATCCACTCGAGCTGTGCACCCGACTGGCCGCAGCCCGACGAGGGCCTGGGCGATCATCGCGTGATCGTCGACGGCGACCCGCAGCTGACCATCACCACCCGCGCCGATGTGCCCGGCGGTACCCGCGCCGACGGTGGCAACACCACCGCCGCCAACCGACTGCTCGGCGCACTGAACTGGCTGGCCGAGCAGAAGCCGGGGATCTACGACGGGTTACAGGTGCCGCTGCGCTCGGCGCTGGCACCAGAGGCCGAAACCGCCCGCTGGGCCTGACGAGATTCACACCAGGGACGCCCGACGCGCGAAAGGCGTCCCTGAAGTGAATCTCGTTGCTCAGCTTTGTGACTCGGCCGGCGCCTCACCCTCGGCATCGGGCAATTGCGACACCAGATGCTCGCCGAGCTCCCCGATGGTCGGGTAGTCGAACACCGCCGTCGGGCTGATGTCGAACTTCCCGCCGAACTGGCCGAACAGTCGGTTGCGCAGTTCGACGGCCATCAGCGAGTCGGTACCCAGGTCCAGGAACCGGCTGGTCGCCGCGGGCGGCTGAGCCAACCGCAGGAAGCCCTGTACCTCGCGCTGCAGGAACTCGGTGATGAAACCGGCCCGTGCCGCCACCGGCAGCTCCTGTAACTGACGCAGCAACTCGCTGTCGCCACCGGCGGCCGCGTCGCCACGGGGCAACACCTGATCGAGCAGCGGCGGACGGATCCCGCCGAGCATCTTCGCCGTGCGCTGCCAATTCGCCTTCAGCACCGTGGACTGCCCCACACCGTGACGCATCGCTTCGCCGAGGGCCGCCAGTGCGGCCGAGGGCTCCAGCGGCATCATGCCCTGCGCGCTGAGGTTGGCGACGGCCGCCTGCGAACTGGCCATACCGCCATGACCCCACGGCCCGAAGTTCACCGCGGTCGCCGGCAACCCGGCCGCCCGCCGTGCCGCCACCAGACCGTCGAGCAGCGCGTTGGCGGTGGCGTAATTGGCCTGCGACGGCGAACCGAGCACCGCCGAGGCCGACGAGTACACCACGAAGAAGTCGAGGTCGTCGCCCGCGGTCAACCGGTGCAGATGATGGGCGCCGTAGGCCTTGGGACCCAACGTCGTCCGGAACCGGTCCAGGTCCTGCTGCGGTAGTAGGGCGTCATCGAGCACACCCGCGAGGTGGGCGATACCTGCCAGCGGCGGCAGCTCCGTACGGATGCGATCCAGCAGCCCGGACACCTCGGCTTCGGCACCGATATCGGCGGTGAAGACGTGCACCCGGCAGTGGTAGCGCTCGGTGATGGCGTCGATGGCCTGCTGCGCCTCGGCGTCGGGGGAGCGTCGGCTGGTCAGCACGATGTTCCCGGCACCCAGCTGAGCCAGATACGCCGCAGTGTGCAACCCGAGTGCACCCACGCCGCCGGTCACCAGATACGTCCGGTCACCGTGCGGCTGAAGCGGGTTCGGCATCTGCACCACGATCTTGCCGATATGGCGGGCCTGCTGCATCCGGCGGAAGGCGGTCCTGGCCTCGGTCAGCGGATAGACCTCGGCGGGCACCGGGGTCCACTCGCCGGTGGCCAGACCGTCGGACACCTCGTTCATCAACCGCTGGATGTGGTCGGGATCGCTCATCATCGTGACATCGAGCGCGACGATCTCGTAGTCGATGTCCGGACGCGCCGCGGCCATCTGCGTCGTGGTCCAGATATCGCGCTTGGCGATTTCGGCGAACCGACCGCCCTGGGCGGTTGCGCGCACCGTCGCCTCGATGAACCCGTCGTTGGTGAGGCTGTTGAGCACCACATCCACACCGGCACCGTCGGTGTCGGCCAGGATCTGATCGGCGAAATCGGTGGTGCGCGAGTCGTATACGTACTCGACACCCATCGCGCGCAGCGTGGCCCGCTTATAGGTGCTGGCGGTGGCGAACACCGTCGCACCGTGCTGTCGGGCCATCTGCACCGCGGCCAACCCGACACCACCGCTGGCGGCATGGATCAGGACACGATCGCCGGGCTTGAGCTTGGCCCAGTCGAAGGCGAGCCGAACCGTGAGCGCCGCAGCGGGAATCGTGGCGGCGTCGACCGCGCCGACACCGTCGGGCACCGTCGCCAACAGCTGTGCGGGCACGTTGAGCCGGCTGGCGAACGCCCCCTGCATGGAACCGAACACGCGCTGGCCGACCTCGAAATCGGTGACGTCGTCACCGACCGCGGTGACCACACCACACAGGTCACCGCCGATCGGGCCCGGATCACCCGGGTAGAGCCCCAGCACGTTGAGCACGTCGCGGAAGTTGAGCCCGGCCGCTTCGATGCGGACCTGCACCTCGCCGGAATCCGGTGCAGTGACGTCCTTCTCGGTGAGTCGAAGGTTGTCGATCGCACCGCGCTCGGTCGGTGCCAGCTCGTAATCGTCGGAGCGCGGCACCGGGAGATAACCGTTGCGGGCCCAGTGCAGCAGTCGCGGCACCAGGAACCGGCCCTGCCGGACCGCCATCTCCGGTTCGGTGACCGGTGTGCCCAGGGCCCCGGCCAGCCAGGCGCCCGAATCGGCGGCCTCGCTGTCGATCATGCGCACCCGTAGCGTCGGCTGCTCGGCCACCAGCGTGCGGCCGAAGCCCCACAGCGCGGCCTGCACCGGGTCCACCGGCTCACCGGGTTCGGTGGCCACCGCGCCCTGCGTGACGATCCACAGACCGCCGGCCAGTGTGCTCTTCTGGTCTGCCACCGCGGTCTGGGTCGCCGCGAGCAGCGCCGACACCTCGGCCTCCAGGCGGGCGGCCAACTCCGGGGTGGACTCGTCAACACCCGGCGCGCTGCCACTGCGCCACACGATTCCGGTGACCGGAGCGCCCCGCTCGGCGGCGGCGGTGAACGCCTGCTGCCAGGCCTGCGGATCGGTGACCGCATCGACGGTGACGGCACCCGGCCGCTCGGCCGACAGCGTGTCGAACCCGGCGATCAGCCAGGTTCCGCCGGCGTCCTGCTCGGCGGTCTCCGGGGCAGCGGCCTCATGCCAGCCGAGGGTGTAGAGCAGGCGGGTGGAGTCGCCGCCGAGGCCGCGCAGCAGCGCCTCGCGCGGGGCCCGCTTGACGGTGAACTCGCGGATCCCGCCAAGGATGTGCCCGTCGCGGTCCACAAAATCGATGTCGAACACCAGGGTTTCACTGTTGAGCGGGCCTTCGTGCCAGCGTGCCCGGCAGTAGAACCGCTTCGGCATCTTCTCGGCCAGTTGCACCTGGCCGTACCGCAGCGGCAGGAACAGATCGTGGATGCCCTGCTCGGCGGCCAACACCGCCGGGAACGACGGGAAGGCCACACCGGTGCACAGGTCCAGCAACACCGGGTGAATCGGTTCGCTGCCCAGGTGCTCGGCCAGCTCGTCACCCACCGACACGTCACCGATGGCCTCGCCGTCGCCCACCCACAGCGAGCGTAGTGACGTCGACCAGGTCGGGCCCCAGGCCAGTTCGAGATCGTTGAAGATGTCGAACAGCTCCTGCGGCCGGGTCCGGTTCATGTGCTCGATCGCCTCGTCCGGTGGCGTCACGGCCTCGTCCGGTTCGGTGATCTCGACCCCGGAGACCAGGGTGCCGTCGGCGTTGAGCGACCATTCGGATTCTCGGACGCCGTACGGGCGGCTGTGCACCTGGAACTTCCAGCCGTCCACGACGGCGGTGCCGTCAGACAGCCCTTCAGCGGTCCGCAGGGTCAGCTGTACCTCGCGGGCGGCCTTGTCCGGCAGGATGATCGGCTCGTAGAAGTACACATCGGTCACCCGGGCCGGTGCGCCGGCCGCGGCCAGCGCCATCGACGCGTAGGTGGCGCCGGGCACCACCACGGTGCCGTAGATGACGTGATGGGCCAGCCACGGCTGGGTCTTCACCGAGAACACATTGCTGTACACGGTGTCGCCGGAGGCCAGATCCTTCGGGCTGCCCAGAATTCCGGACGTCGCGGTACCGCCGGAGCTCATGACCGCGGAGGCCTTGGGCCAGAAGCGACGACGCTGGAACGGGTAGGTGGGCAGTTCCAAACGGCGACCGGGGGTGTGGAAGCGGGCGGCGAAATCGGGGCGGTGGCCGGTGATGTAGGTGGTGGCCAGAGCCTCACTCATCTGACGCTGGGCGTTGGCGCCCTTACGCAGCGACACGATGGTCTTCGGGGTCGCGGCCGAATCCGGCCAGGACTGCAGCGCGGCCGCGGTCAGGATCGGCTGCGGACCGATCTCCATCAACACCGAGCAGCCCAGCCCGGCGACGGTCCGCACGCTCTCGGTGAACTGCACCGGCTGCCGTGAATGCCGCCGCCAGTACAGCGCGTCGATCGGGTTCTCGGCGGTCAGCGCCGCACCGGTCCGGTTGCAGACCAGCGGCCGGGTCGGTACGGCGTACTCGAATTGGGCTGCGAACGACTCGAATTCGTCGAGCACCGGATCCAGCAGTTCGGAATGGAAGGCGTGGCTGGTCTCCAGCCAGGTGCACCGGGCGCCGTCCTGGCTGCAGTTGGCGACGATCTGTTCCAGATCCTCACCGGGACCCGACAGCACCGTGTTGCGGCCGTTGTAGGCGCCGACCGACACCCGGGCGAAGGCCTCGGCGGCCCGCTCGACGTACTCGGGGTCGGCGAACACCGCGACCATCCGGCCGCCGGCGGGCAGGCTGCCGAACAGCCGGCCGCGTTCGGCGATCAGCCGGGCACCGTCCTCCAGGCTGAACACCCCGGCGACACACGCCGCCGCGTACTGGCCGACGCTGTGGCCCAGCACCACATCGGGTTCCACACCCCAGGACTGCCACAGCCGGGCCAGCCCCATCTCGACGGCGAAGATCGCCGGCTGCGCGAAGGAGGTGTGCTTCAACGTCTCGGCGGCCTCCCGGCCGGAACCGAAGAGCACCTCCAGCAGCGGCTGCGGAAGGATGCCGTCCACGGCCTGCGCGCAGCGACGCACGGTATCGGCGAAAACCGGTTCGGTGTCGAACAATTCGCGGGCCATGCCTGGGTACTGGCTGCCCTGGCCGGGGAAGAACCAGGCGGTGGTCGGCGGATCGGTGCACTCGCCGCGCACGACACCCGGTCGCAGCCGGTTCGCCACCAGATCCTCCAGCAGCATCTTGGCCTCGGCCGTCGAGTTCGCGACGACCGCGGCGCGGTGCTCGAAGTGGGCGCGCCCGGCCCCGGCGGTGTGGGCGACATCCGCGATCGCGGTGTCCGGGTGCGCATCCAGCCAGGCACCGTACCGCTGCGCCAGGGCGGACAGCCCGGCCGCCGACCGTGCCGACAGGGGTAACACGTGCAGCGGTTCCTTGGGTGATTCGGCCGGCTCGGCTGCGGGTTCGGCAACCGCCGGTGCCTCTTCGAGCAGCACGTGGGCGTTGGTGCCGGTGAACCCGAAGGAGCTGACACCGGCGCGGCGGGGCCGCCCGTTCGTCTGCCACGGGGTGGCCGTGTCGACGACCTTGACCGCCAGGCTGTCCCACGGGATGTGCGGCGACGGATTGTTGAAGTGCAGGTTCTGCGGCAGCATCTCGTTCTGCAGCGACAGCACCACCTTGATCAGCCCGGCGACACCCGCCGCCGATTCCAGGTGACCGATGTTCGTCTTCGCGGTACCCATCAGTAGCGGGCGACTTGCCTCGCGCCCGTCGCCGTAGGCGGCCGCGGCGGCCTGCACCTCGATCGGATCGCCCAGCGGCGTGCCGGTGCCGTGCGCCTCGAGGTAGTCGACATCACCGCCGTTGAGTCCGGCTCGATTCAGCGCGGAGGCGATGAGCCGTTGCTGTGCACCACCATTGGGCACGGTAAGGCCGCTGGAGGCGCCGTCCTGGTTGACTGCGCTGCTGCGGATCACCGCGGCGATCCGGTCACCGTCGCGCTGGGCGTCGGACAGCCGCTTGAGCACCAGGACACCGCAGCCCTCGCTGCGGACATACCCGTCGGCGGCGGCGTCGAAGGTCTTGCAGCGGCCGTCCGGGGACAACATCCGGGCCTGTGACGCGGCGACGATCGACGCCGGACTCAGCAGCACGTTGACACCGCCGGCCAGGGCCAGGTCGCAGTCACCGGCGTGCAGCGCCTGGGTGGCCTGATGCACGGCCACCAGCGAGGAGCTGCAGGCGGTGTCCACCGCCATGGCCGGACCCTCCAGTCCGAGGGTGAACGCGACGCGACCGGCGATGGCGTTGAGCGCATTACCGGTGATGAAGTGCGCCTCGAGGTTCTCCACCGAATCACCCGACAGCAGATGTGAGTACTCGTTGGCACCGACTCCGACGAAGACACCGCTGCGGCTGCCACGCAGTGATGACGGCGCGTATCCGGCGCGTTCCAGTGCCTCCCAGGCGATTTCGAGCATCAGGCGCTGCTGCGGGTCGATCCAGACGGCCTCGCGGGGTGAGATCCCGAAGAACTCCGGATCGAAACCGTCGACGCTGTCGAGGTAACCACCGTTGCGGGTGTAGATCTTGCCCGGGGTCTGCTGATCGGGATCGTAGAAATCGTCGACGTCGAAGCGGTCCTCGGGGATCTCCCGGATGGCGTCGACGCCGCCGGCCAGCAGGTTCCAGTAGGCATCCGGGTCGGCCGCCCCCGGGAACCGACAGGCCACCGCGATGACCGCGATCGGTTCATCGGTGGCCGCCGAGGCCAACGACTGCAGTTGCACGGCGGCCTTGGCTCCGGCCTTGTCGTTGAGCTTGAGCACATCGCCGAGCAGGTAGTCGGCGACATCGGTCAGCCGCGGGTAGTCCATCGCCAGTGTTGCCGGAAGTTCCTGGCCCACAGCACGTTCCAGCCGGCGGCGCAGCTCCACCGCCATCAGCGAGTCCATTCCCAGATCGAAGAAGCCGGCCTCCTCGCGGACCTCGGCGGCCTCGACCTGGGTTACCTCGGCGACGGCGTCGCGCAGGTACTCCAGCACCAGCTTCTTGCGCTGCTGCACGGGTGCGGCGGTCAGCTGCTCGACCAGTCGGGTCGGTCCGGAGCCGGCGGCCGGTGCGGACGCCGCCTCGGGAACCTCGCGGGCCACCTCGCTGAGCAGGGCCCGTGCCCCGGTCTGCAGGTAGACCGGCAGGAACTTGGACCAGTCGATGCGGGCCACCACCCCCGTCGGCGGTCCCACCAGCACATCGGCCATCCCGGCCAGTGCATCGACCGGTGGCAGGGTCCGGACGCCACGGCGGTCGAGCTGGGCCCGGGCTTCCGGATCGGCCATCCCGGCCGACCAGGGACCGAAGTTCACACTGAATCCCGCAATGCCCTGCTCACGCAGACGCCAGGTCAGCCCGTCCAGGAAGGCGTTGGCGGCGCTGTAGGCGCTCTGCCCGTAGCTGCCCCACACCGCGGAGATCGACGACGTGCTGATGAAGAAATCGAGCGGCATCCCGGCGATCGCCTCGCTCAGATACCAGGCGCCCCAGACCTTTCCGGAGAACACCCGGTCCAGCTCGGCGGGTTCCAGGGTGTTCAGTCCGGTGGTGCTGTTCTCGCCGGCGGCGTGCACGATACCGGCCAGTGGCGGCATCTCGGCAGACACCGTGGCGATCAGATGCGCGATATCGTGCGGATTGGCCACATCGGCGGTGATGGCCCGCACCGTACAGTTGTGCTGCGCGGCAATGGCATCGATGCGCTGCTGGGTCGCTGCAGTCGGCTCGCGCCGGCTGGTCAGGACCAGCTGCCGGGCACCGTGCGCCGCCAGGTGTGCGGCGATCTCGATACCCAGTGATCCCAGCCCACCGGTCACCAGATAGGTGGCATCGGAGCGCAATTCGAGCGGTGTCGGATTCGGCTGACCGGTACGCCGGACCAGTCGGGGAACCCAGACGGTCCGCCCGCGCAGCGCGATCTGGTCCTCGCCGCGGCTGGCCGCGAGCACCTGCCTGATCAGCTCCGGCCACTCCTCGGGGCTGCCGGAGACGTCGGCCAGGCCACCCCACACCTGCGGGTATTCCAGGGCGGCCGCCCGGCCGAAGCCCCACAGGCTGGTCTGCTCCGGAGACACCGTGTCGGTCTCGGTGACCCGCTGCGCCCGGTGGGTCAGCACCCAGATCGGTACGCGCAGTTCGGCATTGGCCGCCGCACGGAAGAGGCGCTGGGTGCCGTCGAGAATGCGGTGCTGCATGCGCAGCAGCGTCTGCATCGACGGGGTGGTCGGTGCCGCCAGTGCGGCGATGTGCACGATGCGCAGGTCCGGTTCGGCCTCGACCGCGGCCTGCAGTTCGGTCGCCAGTCGCTGTTCGTCGGCGTCGGACACCGGAAGTGCCAGCACGCGGTGCCGGTGGCCCTGTGCCGTCAGTGACTCGATCAGCGGGGCGGATACCGCCGCGTCATCGCCGATCAGCAGCCAGGCGCCACCGGCGCCGGTCGTCGGGGCGCTGCCACCGGCCTGCCAGCGGACCTCGTAGCGGGCATCGGCGATCGACTGCGCATCACGCTGCCGGTTGTGTTGAGCGGCAAGCTTGTTCAGTGCGTCGATGGTCGCCGGGTTGGCGTCCGCGCCGTCGAGCAGCGCGGCCAGTTCGGCGATGCGGCCGTCTTCGAGCAGTCGAACCGCCTCGGTGCGGGCGGAATCGGTCTTGGTGGTCGGCACCTGCTTGTCCCGGAACCAGTACTGCCGGTGCTGGAACGGGTAGGTGGGCAGGTCGAGCTTGCGGGCGGTGGGCTGGGCCACCGCCTCGAACTTCGGGAGATGTCCGGTCACATAGGTATTGGCGAGGGCATCGACGATCTGCCGGTGGTCGGCGCCGTTCTGGCGCATCGACGCGATCGCCCGCGGTGCGCTGGCCGGATCGGGCCAGGCGCGCATCGCGGCGGCGGTCAGCACCGGCTGCGGGCCGACCTCGAGCAGTACCGCGCAACCGAGTTCGGCCAGGGTGGCGACACTCTTGGCGAACTCGACGGGCTGGCGGGCGTGCCGGCGCCAGTAGGCGCCGTCCAGTTTCGCGGTGCGGCCCAGTGCCGCGCCGGTGCGGTTGCAAACGAGTATGCGGTGCGGCGCCTTGAATTCGAACTGATCGGCATAGGCCTCGAAGGCATCCAGCGCCGGGTCGAGCAGTGCGGAATGGAAGGCATGGCTGGTGTCCAGCCAGTCACAGCGCACACCGTCGGCGGCCAACCCTGCCACCGCCTGCTCCAGATCCTTTGCCGGGCCGGACAACACGGTGTTGGCGCCGTTGTAGGCGGCCACCGACAGGCTGGGGTATTCGTCGGCCAGCCGCTCGACGCGATCGGCATCGGCGAAGATCGCCGCCATCCGGCCGCCTGCGGGCAGGTTGCCGAACAACCGGCCACGCTCGGCCAGCAGCCGGATCCCGTCCTCCATGCTGAACACACCGGCCACACAGGCCGCCGAGTACTGGCCGACACTGTGTCCGAGCACCACGTCGGGTTCGTAACCCCAGGATTCCCAGAGCCGAGCCAGACCCATCTCGACCGCGAAGATCGCGGGCTGGGCGTACTGAGTCTGCCGCAGTGTGGCGTCGCCGTCGGGAGCATCGAAGATCAGGTCCAGCAACGGAATATCGAGCACATCGGCCAGCCGGGTCATGGTCTCGGCGAACACCGGCTCGGTCTCGAAGAGCTGCCGCGCCATCCCGGCGTACTGGCTGCCCTGTCCGGGGAACAACCAGGCGGTCTTCGGGGCGTCGGCGCACTCGCCGCGGACCAGTCCCGGGGCGGGCCGGTCATCGGCCAGCGCACCGAGCAGCTCGCGGGCCGATTCGATCGAGTTGACCACCAGCGCGGCCCGCTGTTCCAGGTGGGCGCGGCCGGCCCCGGCGGTCAGGCAGACATCGGCCAGCGAGGCCTCCGGATGCTCGCCCAGCCAGTCGCGGTACTGCTCGGCGGTCTGCACCAGCGCGGCGGGTGTGCGCGCGGACAGCGACAGCAGCATGAAGCGCTGGTCATCGATGGTGGCCGGGGCCGCCGCGACAGCAACCGGGGACTCCTCGATGATGACGTGGGCGTTGGTGCCGGAGAAGCCGAAGGAGCTGACACCGGCGATGCGCGGGCGCTCGCCACGCTCCCAGGAGGTGGCCTCGTCGACGACGCGCACCGGGATCCGGTCCCAGGGGATGTGCGGTGACGGGTTCTGGAAGTGCAGGTGCTTGGGCAGCTGCTGGTTCTCCAGGGCCAACACGACCTTGAGCACGCCGGCGATACCGGCGGCCGCCTCCAGGTGGCCGATATTGGTCTTGGCCGAACCGATGAGCAGCGGTTTGTCGGCGTCGCGTCCTTTGCCGAGCGCGGCGGCGGCGGCCTGCACCTCGATCGGGTCGCCCAGTGAGGTGCCGGTGCCGTGCGCCTCCAGATAGCCGACCGCGCCGGGGGCGACGTCGGCCCGATCCAGCGCCTCGGCGATGACCCGCTGCTGGGCGACGCCGTTGGGCACCGTCAGACCACCGGATGCGCCGTCCTGGTTGACCGCGCTGCCGCGGATCACGGCCCGGATGTGGTCACCATCGCGGAGCGCGTCCTCGAGTCGCTTGATGACGATGACACCGCAGCCCTCGCCGCGCACATAACCGTCGGCGGCCGCGTCGAACGTCTTGCACCGGCCGTCGGGGGCGAGCATGCGCGACTGCGAGAAGGTGATCATGGTCGCCGGGCTCAGCAGCACGTTGGCACCACCGGCCAGCGCCATGTCGCATTCGCCGAGCTGCAGCGCCTGGCAGGCCTGGTGGATTGCCACCAGCGAGGAGCTGCAGGCGGTGTCGACGGTGACGGCCGGGCCGTGCAGGCCCAGCCGGTAGCTGATCCGGCCGGCGCCGGCGGCCCCCGACGTGCCGATGGCCAGATAGGCCTCGACCTCGTCATAACCGAGCTCCGAGGAGGCCATGCCCAGGTAGTCGTGGGTGGACAGGCCGACGAACACACCGGTCTTGGTGTTCGCCAAAGCCGTTGGCGCCGTACCTGAATGCTCCACCGCGCGCCATGACGTCTCCAGCAGCAACCGGTGTTGCGGGTCCATCAGGCGGGCCTCGCGCGCGGACACGCCGAAGAACGGCGCGTCGAACCCGGTCACATCGTCGACGAACCCGGCCCGGCGGGTCACCACCTTGCCGGGGGCGCCGGCGTCGGCATCGAAGAACTGGTCGACGTCCCAGCGGTCCTGCGGGATCTCGGTGACGGTGTCACGGCCATTGCGCAGGACGTCCCAGTACCCGTCGGCGTCGGCGGCGCCGGGCAGGCGGGCGGCGTAACCGATGATCGCGAAGCGTTCGCCGCTGCCGTGTTGGGTTGATGCCATCAGGTGTGCTCCCCGCGTCGATCTCATGAACTGCCGATGGTGTGGAGTATCGGTGTTTGGAGGGGGCCGCACAGGGCCAGGGGGCACCGTTCACAGCGGCCTCGGGCCCCCGACAGCCACGGCCGGCTCCTTACTCGGCAGTCAGTATTGCATGTAGGTTGCTGACCGACAGGGTTTCGGGGTCGGGTTGGGGAGTAGGCGAGATGGTTACAGCGGCTGGCAAACAGTCGTCTGACCATGTCATCTTCGCCCGGCTGTGAAGCCGCACAGATGTGTCGGCGACCTCGACGGTGACAGCGGTTATCGTGAAGTCGCCGCTGATGTCGCTGATCCGTAGCCGTCGCTGCACACACCCCGGAGGAAAAACCTTGCAGATCGGGAAGATCACGATCGGCACGATCGACGATTGGTCGCCGAGCACCGGCGTCGTCACGTCCTGGCACCCGACCGCAGCGGCCGTCGCCTCGGCGCGGCAGGCCCCGGTCAGCACCGTGCCGGTCAGCTATATGCAGGGCCAGCACATCCGCGGTGTCTACGAGCAGGACGCCAAGGGGCTCGACTACTCCCGCCAGATCATCGCCACCTGCGAAGTGCCCGGTATCTGCGACATCGACGCGATGAACCACGCGTTGAACGCATATCTGCGCCGGCACGACACCTATCGCAGCTGGTTCGAATACGAGGGCACCGGGGAGATCGTGCGGCGCACCATCACCGACCCGCAGGACATCGAATTCGAGCCCGTCAACAACGGCGAAATGGCCGCCGAGGACGCCCGTAAACACATTGTCGATATCCCGTCCCCGCTGGAGTGGGGCTGCTTTTCATTCGGAATCGTGCAGGGCGCCGATCATTTCGATTTCTACGCCAGCATCGATCATGTGCACGGTGACGCCGCACTGATCGGTATCACCATGCTCGAAGCGCACGGAATGTACACCTCGTTGACCACCACGGGGCAGCCGATGCCGTTGCCGGAGGCCGGGCATTTCGACGATTTCTGTGTTCAGGAACGGGAACGGACGGCGGAATTGACCGTCGATTCGCCCGAGGTGCAGTCCTGGATCGAGTTCGCCGAGAACAACAACAACAGCATGCCGGAGTTTTCGCTGCCGCTGGGTGATCCGTCGCAGCCGACGGTCGCCGATATGGTCGGGGAGATGCTGCTCGACGCCGAACAGACGGCCCGGTTCGACGAACTCTGTGTGGCGGCGGGCGTCCGCTTCGTCGGCGGACTGTATGCCTGCACGGCCATGGTCGAGCACGAGTTGACCGGTGCGGCAACCTATTACGGTCTGACCCCGCGCGACACCCGCCGGACGTCGGACAATTTCATGACCCAGGGCTGGTTCACCGGCCTGGTGCCGTTGACGGTGCCGATCGCCGCGACGACGTTCGCCGAGGCGGCCTGGTCGGCGCAGACCTCCTTCGATTCCGGGCTGAATCTGGCGCGGGTGCCGTATTACCGGGTTCTGGAATTGGCGCCGTGGCTGGACAAGCCGGGCCCCAACTTTCCGGTGTCGAATTTCCTGCACGGTGGCGCCGCCCCGCTGAACGCGGTGTTGGCGGCCGCCGAGATGGGTTATTCGAACAATATCGGCATCTACTCCGACGGCCGATTCTCCTATCAGTTGACCATCTACGTATTCCGATATGACAAGGGAACGGCAATGGCGGTGATGTTCCCGGACAACGAGGTGGCCCAGAAATCGGTCACCCGGTACATCGCGACGATGAAATCGGTGATCCAACAGGTGGCCGACGGCGGGGACTGGGGTCATTTCGGGTGACCCGGAGTATCCGTCCGGCGAAGGGGCAGTGACAACGTGCGACGGTTAGCCGATTTTGTGGTGCGCTGGCCGCTGGCCGTGATCGGTATCTGGGTGGCGCTCGCGGTGGCATTGCCGCTGACGGTGCCCAGTCTCAACGAGATGGCGCAGAAGAACCCATTGTCGATGCTGCCGGGCGACGCGCCGTCCAGCGTCGCGGCCCGCCAGATGGAGGAGGCGTTCCAGGAGCCGGGCACCGATGACCTGCTGCTGGTGGTGCTCACCGATGAGGACGGGCTGGGACCCGAACACGAAGAGACCTACGCCAAGCTGGTGGACGCGCTGCGCGACGACCAGCAGAACGTCGTCATGCTGCAGGAGTTCATCGGAACACCCGCGCTGCGTTCGACTTTGACCAGCAAGGACGAAAAATCCTGGGTGCTGCCGGTCGGTCTGGCCGGGGCGTTGGGCACACCGCAGTCCTATCAGTCGTTCAACCAGGTTTCCGATCTCATCGAACGGACCACCGCCGGCGGCCCGCTGGAGGTGCACCTCGCCGGTCCGGCGGCCACCGCCGCCGACCTCACCGTCGCCGGGGAGAACGACCGGCTACCCATCGAGATCGCCATCGCGGTGCTGGTGCTGCTGGTGCTGCTGATCGTCTACCGCAACCCGGTCACCATGCTGTTGCCGCTGGCCGGCATCGGGATGTCCCTGGTCATCGCGCAGTCGACGATCGCCGCGCTGTCGGAGTTCACCGGGCTCGGGGTGTCCAACCAGGCGATGATCCTGCTCAGCGCCATCATCTTCGGCGCGGGCACCGACTACGCCGTCTTCCTGATCAGCCGCTATCACGACTTCGTGCGCAAGGGGGAGGACTCGAACGACGCCGTCCGGGAGGCGCTGGGCTCGGTCGGCAAGGTCATCTCCGCTTCGGCGGCCACCGTCGGCGTCACCTTCCTGGCCATCAGTTTCGCCAAGATGGGCGTGTTCTCCACCGTCGGCGTGTCCTCGGCGGTCGGCGTCGGGGTGGCCTACCTGGCCGCGGTGACGCTACTGCCGGCGCTGCTGACGCTCATCGGACCGCGCGGCTGGATCACGCCGCGTAAGGAACTGACGTCGCGCTGGTGGCGACGCTCGGGCACCCGGATCGTCCGCCGGCCGTGGGCGCACCTGATCGGCAGTCTGCTGGTGCTGTTCCTGCTCGCCGGTCTGGCCGGTTTCGCGACGTTCAACTACGACGACCGCAAGGCCGTCGCGGACTCCGAGCCCAGCTCGCTGGGTTACGTCGCGCTGGAGAAGCACTTCGACATCAACCAGTCCATCCCGTCCTATGTGCTGATCCGGTCCCCGAAGGATCTGCGTAATCCAGAGGCGCTCGCGGACCTGGAGCAGTTGGCCGAGCGGATCACCCAGCTACCCGATATCCAGATGGTCAGCGGGATCACCCGGCCCCTGGGCTCGGTGCCTCCGGAGTTCCGGGCCACCTATCAGGCGGGCATTGTCGGCACCCGACTGGCCGACGGCGCCAAGATGATCAGCGACGGATCCAAGGATCTGGACCGGCTGTCGACGGGCGCCAACACCCTGGCCGGCGGCCTGAGCGATGTGCGCGGCCAGATCACCGATATTGCAGGCAGCCTGCAGCAGATGGTCGACGCGTTCGCGGCACTGCGTGGCCAGTACGGCGGCGACAAGCTGGTCCGCAACGTCGACGTGGCCGCCAAGCTGGTCGCCAGCATCAACCGACTCGGCAACTCCATGGGCGTGAACCTGATGGCCACCCGCGACATGTTCGCCTGGGTGCCACCGGTGCTGACCGCGCTGCACGGCAACGTGGTGTGCGACCTGGACCCGTCGTGCAGTCAGACCCGCATCCACCTGTCCCGGCTGGCCGCCGCCCGCAACGACGGCACGCTGGCCGAGATCGAGGATCTGGCCGGGCAGTTGGAATCGCTGCAGGACCGGCAGTCACTCAACGCGGCGCTGCAGCAGGTCGGTACCGCGTTCACCCGGCTCACCAACGCCATGACCGCGATGGGTCTGGACAGCCCGGCCGGCGCCGAGGCGACGCTGGCCCAGCTGCAGCAGGGCGCCGAAAGCTCGGCCAGTGGCAGCCGTCAGGTCGCCGACGGGGTCGACCAGATCGTCGATCAGATCCAGGTGATGCGCACCGGACTCGACCAGGCGGCGGCCTTCCTGCTGACCATGGCCGAGAACGCCGGGTCACCGGCCATGGCGGGGTTCAACATCCCGCCCGAGGTTCTGCAGCTGCAGGACTTCCAGATGGCCAGCAAGGCCTACGTCTCGCCGGACGGGCACTCCGCGCGCTATCTGGTGTTCACCAAACTCGACCCGTTCGGTCCCGAGGCCATGGATCAGGTCAGCGCCATCGAGGACGCCGCCCGCAGCGCACTGCCGAATACCGAGCTGTCGGACGCCTCGGTCTCGATGGGTGGGTACCCGGTCGCGCTGGCCGACACCCGCGACTACTACGAGATGGACATCCGCTACATCGTCATCGTGACCGTCATCGTCGTGTTGGCGATCCTGATGCTGTTGTTGAGGGCGGTGATCGCTCCGCTGTATCTGGTTGGCTCCGTGGTGATCTCGTACTTCGCCGCGCTCGGCCTCGGGGTGCTGCTGTTCCAGGTCATCCTGGGACAGCAGCTGCACTGGTCGGTACCGCCACTGGCGTTCGTGGTGCTGGTGGCCGTCGGTGCCGACTACAACCTGCTGCTGGTGTCCCGGATGCGCGACGAGGCCCCGCTGGGCAGATTCGGCATCGTCCGGACGCTGAGCTCGACCGGTGGTGTCATCACCGCGGCGGGCGTGATCTTCGCGGCCTCGATGTGGGGGCTGTTGTTCTCCAGCATCGGTACTGTGGTGCAAGGCGGGTTCGTCATCGGCATCGGCATCCTGTTGGACACCTTCCTGGTCCGAACCGTCACCGTGCCCGCGATGGCCACGCTGGTGGGTAGGGCGAACTGGTGGCCATCACGACTGACAACGCGGAGTAGAGCATGAAGAAGTTACTCGCTGCGGCAAGTGCTTTCGTGATCGTCGGCGCCACCGGTCCGTTGGGTGTCGGTATCGCGACCGCCGACGAACCGCCTCCGGGCCCGGCCGTGCCCGGCCCGGCCGGCCCCGGCCACGCCCGCACCATCGAGGGCCGCGGCTACGCGCTCGGCGGTGCCCACGTGCTCGGCATCCCGTATGACGAATACATCATGCGCACCGGTGCCGAGTGGTTCCCGGACCTCAACCGGCAGATCGTCGACTACCCGGCGGGTCAGGTGCAGGGTCACACCCTGGAGCGGCTGTTCCCGGGCATCGGGCGCCTCGACGACAGCTTCCCGGGACTCGGTATCGACGGCCCGAGCTACGGCGAGTCCATCGATGTCGGCGGGCCCAACCTGCTGGCGGCGATCCGCGCGGGCGGCCCGGGCATGGCGGTCGGGTTGTCCGAGGGCGCCTCGGTGCTCGACGATGTGCGGGCCCGGCTGGCCAACGATCCGACCGCCCCGCCGCCGGATCAGCTGGCGTTTGCGACCTACGGCAACCCCGTCGGTAAGCATGCCTTCGGCGAGAGCTTCCTGAGCCAGAACTTCCCGGTCGGCAGCGTGGTGCCCTCGCTGGACTACCGGATGCCTGCACCGGTGGAGAGTCAGTACGACAGCCACCTGTTCGTCTCGGCCTACGACAGCATCGCCGACTGGCCGCAGCGCTCGGACAACTGGATCTCGGTGGCGAATGCCATCGTCGGTCTGGCCACCGGACACACCGCCGTCGCGTTCACCAACCCGAGCATGGTTCCACCGCAGAACATCCGGACCACCGTCAACTCGCGCGGCGCCAAGACCACGACGTACATGATCCCCGAGGAGCACCTGCCGCTGGTGCTGCCGTTCAAGTACCTCGGCGTCGACCAGAAGACCCTCATCGAACTCGACCGGGTGCTGCAGCCCTACGTCGACGCCGGCTACACCCGCAACGACGATCCGGCGACGGCGCCGATCACGGTCGACCCGATCAACGGGTACGACCCGGCCGAGGTCACCGCGCCGGCCACCCAGGCCGCCTTCGGTGGTGGCGCAGATCCGGTGTCGCAGTTGATGGCCGGCCTGCAGTATGTGTTGAACAACCCGCCCAAGTAGCCGCTACAGCCCGGCGAACCCGACCGCCAGCAGCACCACACCCACCACGGCGAGCAGGGCCGCCACCGCACGCCGGCCCTTGGCGCGCAGCCAGTCGTTGAACGTCGACAGCGTCACCCGGGTACGTTCGGGTGCCAGAAGGTAAGCCACCAGCGGGATCTCGATGAGGGCGAAGGCGACGATGTTGAATATCAGCAGTGCCGTCAGTCGGGTGGCGGTGCTGACATCGGCCGCGCCGATGACGGCCAGCGCGGCCAGATAGTCGATCGAGGGCAGCGCGATACCGAAGCCCGCGGCACCGGCCACCCACAGCGATTGACCGTCGAGCAGTCGGCGCAGCCAGTCCGGCTGGGTGCGCGGTCTGCCCTTGGTCACGGCGATGATGGCCGCCGCCAGCAGGGCGCACGCGCCGATCACGATCTGCACCTTGGGCAGGGTGAACCGCGTCGAGTCGGGCAGCCGGGCCTCCAGGACCAGCAGCACCACGCTGCCGACGGCCAGGCCCATCACAAAACCACCGGCCAGCAACGCCGCCAACTGCAGTTGCGGCCGTGGCCGATTCAGCATCAGCACCGACATCCCGATGCGGAACGGCTCAAGGCTGACCGCGAGGGCCATCACCAGCAGCGTGATCCACATCGAGGGACGGTTACCCGTCCAATCGGACGAACTGCCCCTGCTGGTACTGCTGCACACACGCCGATCGGCGGATCTTGCCGCTGGTGGTGGTCGGCAGCGAGCCGGGTTCCACCAGGACGATATCGGCGACCTGGACACCGTGGGCCCGCGAGATCGCGGCCACCACATCGTTCTTCAGCGTGTCCAGATCCTGCTCGCGGTTCTTGATTTCGACGACGGTGACCAGCTTCTCGGCCTGCTCGTCGGCGACCGCGATGGCCGCCACCCGGCCCCGGGTGTACTCGGCGACCGTCGACTCGATGTCCTCGGAGTAATGGTTGCGGCCCCGCACGATCAGCATGTCCTTGATGCGGCCGACGATGAACAGGTCACCCTCGGAGAAGAACCCCCGGTCGCCGGTGCGCAGCCAGCCGCTGTCGGGGTGGCCCTGTTGGGCATCCAATAGCGTTGCAGCGAAACCGGTTCCGGTATTGTCCGGTTTCTGCCAGTAACCAGCCGAGACGTTCTCGCCGTGGGTCCAGATCTCACCGACGGTCCCGTCGGGACACACCCGGCGGGTATCGGCGTCGACGATGCGGATCAGCGGTGACGCCGCGGGCAGGCCGTAGCGCAACAGCGGAGCGCCGCCTGGCTTTCGGATGGCGTTGCCCTGCGACAACTCCTCGGGATCGAACTCGACGGCCTCCGGCACCCGGCCGCGGCTACCGCTGGCCACAAAGACCGTCGCCTCGGCAAGTCCGTAGGACGGCATCAGCGATTCGGGGCGAAAACCGTTGGCGCCGAAGCGCTCATTGAACCGCGCGACGGTGGGCGGGTGTACCCGTTCGGCACCGCAGATGATGCTGTCGACACCGCTGAGATCCAGTCCTTCGAGTTCTTCGTCGATGGTGCGCCGGGCAGCGAGGTCCAAGGCGAAGTTGGGCCCGCCGGACACCACCATCGGATGGCGAGCCAGCGCCTGCAACCAGCGAACCGGGCGGGTCAGGAAGGCGATGGGGCTCATCAGGTCGGCCTCGGCGCCGCCCAGGATCGGCGCCGCGACACCGAGCATCAGCCCCATATCGTGATAGAACGGCAGCCACGACACGAGCGCACCGCCCGGCGGGAACTCGCCGCCGTGCTGGGGCAGGTAGTCCGGCATCAGCTGCTCGAAGTTCGCGATCAGGTTGCGGTGGCTGATCATCACACCGGCCGGTGCCCGGGTCGATCCCGAGGTGTATTGCAGGTAGGCGATATCCGGCCCGCCGTCGGGGGGGGCGGCCGGGGCAGGGGCCGCGGAGTCCAGGTCCAGGCTGTCCACCGACACCACCGCGGTCATGGCGGCACCGTCGTCGACGTACTGGGCCGCGATGTCGAACAGCGCGGCCGTCGTCAGCACCACCGACGGGGCGGTGTCGGTCACCACGGCGCTGGTGCGCTCGTCGTGCGATCCGGGGACCGGCACCGACAGCGGTACCGCGATGAACCCGGCCTGCATGGCGGCCAGGAATGCGACGATGTACGGCAGCCCCTGCGGCGCGATGATCAGCGCCCGGTCGCCGACGGCCCCGTGCTGGCTGATCTCGTCGGCCAGGTTGAGAGTGCGGCGGTACAGCTGCGCCCAGGTCAGGGTTTCCACGGTACCGTCCGGGTCCCGGTCGTAATCGGTGAACCGGAACGCAAGCTCGTCGGGTGTCACGCCAGCGCGATCCCGCAGCACGGTCAGGATGGTCGCGTTCGGCATGGAGGTCAGGCTACTCAAAGGTTGAGTTCAGGCTGAGCGTGACCATGGCTGACGGCCGCATCTGCGGGAATGATGTAGGCGTGGTTTCTGTGCAGACGGCGCTGCCCGTCGTCGACCTGCGGGCCGAACCGGCGGCGCTGCGGGCGCAACTGCGCCAGGTCGCCCACGAGGTCGGCTTCTTCTATCTGACCGGGCATGGGGTGCCCGAGGAGTTGATCGACCGCCTGCTGGCGCAGGCTCGTGGCCTGTTCGGGTTGCCGCAGGTCGCCAAGGATGCGATCGCCATGGTCAACAGCCCGCACTTCCGCGGGTACACCCGGCTCGGCGGCGAGCTGACCGGTGGCACGGTGGACTGGCGTGAACAGATCGACATCGGTCCCGAGCGGGTGCCACTGACCGATCCGGCCGAGCCCTATCTGCGGTTGCAGGGGCCGAATCAGTGGCCCGCCGGGTTGCCAGGGTTGCCGGCCGTGGTCGCGGAGTGGGACGCCGTGCTGGCCGCGGTGGGTCGGACACTGTTGGGGCACTGGGCGGCGGCGCTGGGTAATCCGGCCGATGTGTTCGACGCTGCCTTCGCTGACACCCCGGCCACCCTGATCAAGGTGATCCGGTACCCGGGGCGGGCGGACAGCGATCAGGGTGTGGGGGCGCACCGCGACGCCGGGGTACTGACGCTGTTGCTCGCCGAACCGGGCAGCCGAGGGCTGCAGGTGCGGACCGAGCGGGGTTTCGTGGATGTCGACCCGCTGCCGGGTGCGCTGATCGTCAACATCGGCGAGATGCTGGAGATTGCCAGCGGCGGTTACCTGCGGGCCACCGAACACCGGGTCCGGATCTACGATGGGGAACGCCTGTCGGTGGCCTACTTCTTCAACCCCCGACTGGACGCGACGATCCCGGTGCTGCGGTTGCCTGCGGACCTGGCGGAGCGCGCCCGAGGTGTCAGCGTGGACACCGCCAACGACCGGATTTACGCGGTATACGGCCGCAATGCGTGGAAGAGTCGACTGCGGGCGCACCCCGACGTCGCCGCCGCGCACCATTACGTGTGAAGATGGATTTGTTATGAGCGACACAGAACTGAGCCCGGCCTCGCTGCGCGAGGCGTTCGGGCATTTCCCGACCGGTGTCATTGCCATCGCCGCCGAGGTGGACGGCGTCAAGGTCGGTCTGGCGGCCAGCACGTTCGTGCCGGTGTCGCTGGATCCGCCGCTGGTGTCGTTCTGCGTGCAGAACTCCTCGGAGACCTGGCCCAAGCTGAAGGGTCTGCCGTCGCTGGGCATCAGCGTGCTGGGCGAGTCGCACGACGCCGCCGCGCGCACGCTGGCCGCCAAGACCGGTGACCGGTTCGCCGGCCTGGAGACCCATTCCAAGGACAGCGGCGCGGTGTTCGTGCACGGGACCAGCGTGTGGTTGGAGAGCACCATCACCCAGGAGGTGCTGGCCGGCGATCACACCATCGTGGTGCTGCAGGTCAGCGAGATCGTCGTGCATGACGTGCCGCCGATCGTCTTCCACCGCAGCACGTTCCGCAAGCTCGGAACCTAGGGGCGGGACCCGAGTTTCTCGCGGTACCCCGCGACCCGCTGATCCAGCTCGGCCGCATCGGCCGGCCGGCCCTCCTTGCGGGCGAGGTCGGCGCGGGCCGACAGTTCCCGGATCGCGTTGCGAATGTCGTTGACGCTGGTGATTTCTCCCATTGCCATCGCTACCTTTCGACGTTGATTGGCCGCTGTCACGAGCGTACGCGCGATGGCCCATGTCGGCACCGCCCCACACTTTTGCGCGAAACTCGCGTACCCGTCGCTCTCGCGCACGGCAGAACGACCGGTACGCGAGTTTCGCCAAGGGGGACGGGGCGGTTACCGCCGGAAGAGCTTGTTCCCCAGCCACACGATCGGGTCGTACTTGCGATCGGCGACACGCTCCTTCATCGGGATCAGCGCATTGTCGGTGATCTTGATGTGTTCGGGGCACACCTCGGTACAGCACTTGGTGATGTTGCACATGCCGAGCCCGAACTCGTCCTGGGCCATCTGCTGACGGTCCACGGTGTCCAGCGGGTGCATGTCCAGCTCGGCGATGCGCATGTGGAAGCGCGGGCCCGCGAAGTTCTCCTTGTTCTCCTCGTGGTCACGCACCACGTGGCAGACGTTCTGGCACAGGAAGCACTCGATGCACTTGCGGAACTCCTGGCTCCGGTTCACGTCCTCCTGCTGCATCCGGTACTCACCGGGCTGCAGATCTTTTGGCGGGGTGAACGACGGGATCTGACGCGCCTTCTCGTAGTTGAACGACACATCGGTGACCAGATCGCGCATCACCGGAAAGGTCCGCAGCGGCGTGATCGTCACCGTCTCGGCCGGATCGAAGGTCGACATACGGGTCATGCACATCAGCCGCGGGCGGCCGTTGATCTCCGCCGAGCACGACCCGCACTTGCCGGCCTTGCAGTTCCACCGCACCGCCAGATCACCGGCCTGGGTGGCCTGCAGCCGGTGCACGATGTCGAGCACCACCTCGCCGTCGTTGACCTCGACGGTGTAGTCCTGCAGGTCGCCGCCGCTCTCGTCGCCGCGCCAGACCCGCATCTTAGCGTTATAGGCAGCCATGTCTCAGCCCTTCCGGTCCGGGTGTTCGGCCAGTTGGTCGTCGGTGTAGTACTTCTCCAGCTCGGACAGTTCGAAGGTGGCCAGCAGATCGGCCCGCATCACCGGCTGCTGCTCTGCCTCGACCGAGACGTCCGGCACCACCCCGCCGCCGACGGTCCGGCACACCAACAACTGATTGCGCCAGTGCGAATCCATCTGCGGGAAGTCGTCGCGGGTGTGCCCGCCGCGGCTCTCGGTGCGCGCCAGCGCGGCCTTGGCCACACACTCGCTGACCAGCAGCATGTTGCGCATATCGATCGCCAGATGCCAGCCCGGGTTGAAGAAGCGACCGCCCTCGACGACGACGTTGGCATACCGCGCTTTGAGCTCGTCGATCTTGACCAGCACCTCTTCGAGTTCACGCTCCTTGCGGATGATCCCGGCCAGGTCGTTCATCGACTGCTGCAGCTCGGCGTGCAGGGTGTATGGGTTCTCCGGATTGGCCTTGGGTGTGAACGGATCCAGCGCCAGGTCGGTGGCCGAATTCAAGGCCTCTTCGGTGACCACCGGCCGGGCGTCACCGAGCGCCCGGACATAGTCGGCGGCACCCAGCCCGGCGCGGCGGCCGAACACCAGCAGATCGGACAACGAGTTGCCGCCGAGCCGGTTGGAGCCGTGCATGCCGCCGGAACACTCACCGGCGGCGAACAGGCCCGGGGTCGCGGCACCGCCGCTGTCCGGATCGACCTCGATACCGCCCATCACGTAGTGGCAGGTCGGACCGACCTCCATCTCGTCCTTGGTGATGTCGACCTCGGCCAGCTCGATGAACTGGTGATACATCGACGGCAGCCGGCGCTTGATCTCCTCGGCCGGCATCCGCGAGGCGATGTCGAGATACACGCCGCCGTGTGGTGAGCCGCGGCCCGCCTTGACTTCCTCGTTGATGGCGCGGGCCACCTCGTCGCGGGGCAGCAGGTCAGGGGTGCGCCGCGCCGAGTCGTTGTCCTTGAGCCACTGATCGGCTTCCTCTTCGGTCTCGGCGTACTGCCCCTTGAACACGTCGGGGATGTAGTCGAACATGAATCGCTTGCCCTCGGAGTTCTTCAGCACTCCGCCGTCACCGCGCACACCCTCGGTGACCAGGATTCCCTTCACCGACAGCGGCCAGACCATGCCGGTCGGGTGGAACTGGATGAACTCCATGTTGATCAGGCCCGACCCGGCGCGCAGTGCCAGCGCGTGCCCGTCGCCGGTGTACTCCCACGAGTTCGACGACACCTTGAACGACTTGCCGATACCGCCGGTGGCCAGCACCACCGCCGGGGTTTCGAACAGGATGAACTCACCGGTCTCGCGCCAGTACCCGAAGGCGCCGGCAACTCGTCCGTTGTCGAGGATCAGCTCGGTGATCGAGCATTCGTGGAAGACCTTGATGCGGGCCTCGTAGTCGCCGAGTTCACGCTTGTCCTCCTGCTGCAGCGAGACGATCTTCTGCTGCAGGGTCCGGATGATCTCCAGACCGGTGCGGTCGCCGACGTGGGCCAGCCGCGGGTAGGTGTGGCCGCCGAAGTTGCGCTGGCTGATCCGGCCGTCTTTGGTGCGGTCGAACAGTGCCCCATAGGTTTCCAGCTCCCAGACCCGGTCCGGGGCCTCCTGGGCGTGCAGTTCGGCCATCCGCCAGTTGTTCAGGAACTTGCCGCCGCGCATGGTGTCACCGAAGTGCACCTGCCAGGAGTCCTTGGTGTTGACGTTGCGCATCGCCGCCGCGCAGCCGCCCTCGGCCATCACCGTGTGCGCCTTGCCGAACAGCGACTTCGTCACCACCGCGACGCGCAGGCCGCGTTCCCGGGCCTCGATCACCGCGCGTAGCCCCGCCCCGCCGGCACCGATCACGACGACGTCGTAGGTGTGCCGTTCCAGGTCACCCATTCAGAATCCTCACTAATCCGTAATTGAGTTGTCAGCCAACGAATCTCAGGTCGCTGATGGTCCCGCTGGCGAGCAACATGATGTAGAAGTCGGTGAACATCAGGGTGCCCAGGGTGATCCACGCGTACATCTTGTGGCGGGTGTTCAGCTTGCTGATCTGGGTCCACATCCAGTACCGCACCGGGTGTTTGGAGAAATGCTTGAGGCGGCCGCCGGCCACGTGCCGGCAGGAATGGCAGGACACCGTGTAGGTCCACAGCAGCAGCACATTGATCACCAGGATCAGGTTGCCCAGGCCGAAGCCGAATCCACCGCCGGGCTTGGCGAACGCGATGATCGCGTCGTAGGTGTTGATCACCGAGATCACCACCGCGAGGTAGAAGAAGTACCGGTGGGTGTTCTGCATGATCAGCGGGAACTTCGTCTCGCCGCTGTACTTGGCGTGCGGCTCGGCCACCGCGCACGCGGTCGGGGACTGCCAGACCGAGCGGTAGTAGGCGCCGCGGTAGTAGTAACAGGTCAGCCGGAACAGCAGCAGGAACGGCAGGGACACCGCGGCGTAGGGCAGCCACCAGACATCGGGCAGGAACTGACCGAAGTGGCTGGCCTCGGGGACACAGCCGGTACTGACGCACGGTGAGTAGAACGGCGTCAGGTAGCCGTACTCGGCGACGTAGTAGTTGTTCTGCAGGAACGCTCGCACCGTCGCGTAGATGACGAACGCGGCGAATCCGAGATCGGTGATCAGCGGCGATTTCCACCATGCGTCGGTGCGCAGGGTGCGCGGCTTGATCTGTGCTCGGGTGGGTGAGAAGACGCCGGTACCTTGACGATTCGAGGTCGGTGCGCTCACTACAGTCCTCTTCTTCTGTTGTTGCGGGTCAAACCCCGTGTGGGGTCAGCGGCTGCCGCCGAGCCCCTCGTCATCGACGCCGCTCCAGAAGTCTCTGGAGTAGTCGGAATCGGGGATGGTGATCTTCTCGCCAGGTCGGGCCTGGGTCGAAGTGCCACGCATCTCCAGTTCGGCGGCGTCGATGTCCAGCCGGTCGATATCGTTGAGCATGCGTTCGGCGTCGTTGACGATGCGGCGCATCGCCGGGGTGTCGCCGTACCGCGCACGCAGCGATGTGACGCAGCGTCGAAGATTGCCGATGAGTTCGTGCAGTTCGGCAAGCTCAGTCGTGGTGGACAAGGGTGACCTCCTTGGGCTGAAGGGTGTCAAGGATCACATTACGCATTCGATGTTAGCCACAACACGCGGTTTGGGAGTGAGACAGATCACGTCTACGTCAACGGAAGGCTCATAAATGTCGAAGGACGATCTGCAGCAGAAGGCCGCCGCGCTGCTGGCCTTGCACAAGCCGGGGGACCCGGCGATCCTGCCGACGGTGTGGGACGCGTGGTCGGCGAAGACCGTGGTGGACGCCGGATTCGCGGCGTTGACGGTGGGCAGTCACCCGGTGGCCGACTCGGTCGGCAAGCCCGATGCCGAGGGCATGAGTTACGACGATCTGGTGACCCGGGTCGCCCAGATCACCGCCGCGGTCGACGTTCCGGTGTCGGTGGACATCGAGTCCGGCTACGGCGAGTCGGCGGCCCGGCTGATCGACGGTCTGCTGGCGGCGGGCGCGGTCGGGCTCAACATCGAGGACACCGTGCACTCCGAGGGCGGCCGCACCCGCGCCGACGAGGACCACGCCGCGCTTGTGGGCGAGCTGCGCAAGGCCGCCGACGCGGCCGGGGTGCATGTGGTGATCAATGCGCGCACCGACCTGTTCCTGCGTCAGATCGGCGACGAATCGGACCGTTTCGAGCGGGCGGTCCGGAAGTTGACGCTCTGCGCCGAGGCGGGCGCGGACAGTCTCTACCCGGTGGGCCGCCACGACGACGACACCTACCGCCGATTGGTGGAGGCGCTGCCGCTGCCGATCAACGCGATCGCCCTGCCCGGCCAGGACGATCCCAAGCACTTCGCCCCGCTCGGTGTCGGTCGCATCAGCTTCGGCCCGTTCCTGCAATTCGCACTGACCGAGCGGATCAAGGAGCTCGTCACGCCCTGGTCGTGACACCTACTTGCCGCCCAAACGAACAAACGGGCGGGAAAGTGCGAGTGATTTCCGCCGAAACGTCAGTCTCGGCATGCAGACGACGAGGCCCCGCGGTAGCCCGCGGGGCCTCGTTGTGTGTCACCCAGATTGACGTTCTGGCGCGATCTTCCTGGGTCTTTTGCGCCCATTTGTTCGTTTGGGCGGTGGTGAAGCGCGCTACTTGGTGGCGATCTCGATGCGCTGCGGTTCGGTGCCGGCGTACACGCCTGCCACCCGGACCGTCAGCACCCCGGCGTCGTAGGACGCCGATACCGCGTCCCCGCTGACCTGGGCGGGCACCTTGAAGGTCCGGCGGAACGCGCCGTAGCGGACCTCGGACAGGGTGCGATCCTCGGCGTGCTGGTCACGCCGATCACCGCGGATGACGAGCTGACCACGGTCGAGTTCGACGGTGACATCGGCGGTCACGTCGACACCCGGCAGCTCCAGATGCACGACGGCGTCGTCACCGTCGCGGACGACCTCGGCGGCCGGGTTGAAATCAGCCGCGACGGGTGCCGTGGTGGCGAAGAAATCGCGCAGCCAGAAATCGACCGGCGAGGTGGCGCGGGTGCGCACTGCGTTGCTCATGTGTCTCCTCCAGATGTGGTGACCGGCCCTGCGCCGATCCGCTGCCTAGATAACTTGAGCGCACCACGCTGAAGTTCCATCTGCGGTTTCGCCGTCAGCGAAGCACTCACAGACTGCCGGGCCGATATGTGAGAACACCGTGACGGCCGATTCACACGAGGGCACATTCCGGCAATATCGGGTTCCTACCGTCTGGCATATGCAAGCAGCCAAGCATGTGGTCGTGGTCGGACACGGCATGGTCGGACACCGCTTCGTCGAGGCACTGCGCGCCCGGGACACCGACGGCGCGTGGCGCATCACGGTGTTGTCCGAGGAGGCCGACGCCGCCTACGACCGTGTCGGACTCACGTCCTACACCGAGCACTGGGATCGCGCGCAACTGGCGCTGCCCGGTAACGACTACGCCGGCGACGACGGTGTGACCCTGCACCTGGCCCAGCCCGCCCGCGAGATCGACCGCGCCGCCAAGACCGTCACCACCGCCGACGGCCAGTGCCTCAGCTACGACGCCCTGGTGTTGGCCACCGGCTCGTATGCGTTCGTGCCGCCGGTGCCCGGGCACGACCTGCCGCACTGCCACGTGTACCGCACCCTCGACGATCTGGATGCCATCCGGGCCGGTGCCCAGGCCGCGGTCGGCACCAAGACCCCGGTCGGCGTCGTCATCGGTGGTGGCCTGCTCGGCCTGGAGGCGGCGAACGCCCTGCGCGGCTTCGGCTTACAGACCCACGTGCTGGAGATGTCGCCGCACCTGATGGCCGCCCAACTCGACCCCGCCA
Source organism: Mycobacterium sp. C31M (assembly GCF_053345865.1). Taxonomy (NCBI): domain Bacteria; kingdom Bacillati; phylum Actinomycetota; class Actinomycetes; order Mycobacteriales; family Mycobacteriaceae; genus Mycobacterium; species Mycobacterium sp. C31M. Next base: position 201,136 of record NZ_JBKFAX010000003.1, read on the forward strand.
GCGGCGCCCTGCTGTCCCGGATGATCCGCGGGCTCGGTATCGAGGTGCACACCGGTGTCGGCACCGAGACCATCGCCCCGGCCCAGCGCAACAAACCGCTGCGCAAAGCGGCCGCCGATGATGCGGTGCGCCTGTCGCTCAACGACGGCTCCAGCATCGACGCGAGTGTGGTGGTGTTCGCCGCCGGCGTGCGCCCCCGTGACGAACTCGCCCGCGCGGCCGGCCTGGAGATGGCCCAGCGCGGCGGGGTCATGACCGACCTATCCTGTGTGACAAGCGATCCCAGCATCTACGCGATCGGCGAGGTGGCCGCCATCGAGGGCCGCTGCTACGGACTGGTCGGCCCCGGCTACACCAGCGCCGAGGTGGTCGCCGACCGGCTGCTCGGCGGTGAGGCCGAGTTCCCCGAGGCCGACATGTCGACCAAGCTCAAACTGCTCGGTGTCGATGTGGCTAGTTTCGGTGACGCACAGGGGCGCACCCCCAATTGCCTGGACGTCGTCGTCAATGATCCGGTGAAGCAGACCTACGCCAAGCTGGTGCTCTCCGATGACGCCAAGACGCTGCTGGGTGGCATCCTGGTCGGCGACGCCTCCTCCTACGGTGTGCTGCGGCCGATGGTGGCCAGCGAATTGCCCGGTGATCCACTGTCGTTGATCGCCCCGGTGTCCGATGGCGCGCCGGCCGGCCTCGGTGTCGGTGCGCTGCCCGATATCGCACAGATCTGCTCGTGCAACAACGTCACCAAGGGTGATCTCAAGGAAGCCATCTGCGGTGGCTGCAGCGATGTCCCCGCACTCAAGAAGTGCACACTGGCCGGCACCTCCTGCGGATCCTGCGTCCCGCTGCTCAAACAACTGCTCGAAGCAGAGGGTGTCGAGCAGTCCAAGGCCCTGTGCGAACACTTCAACTACTCCCGCGCCGAGATGTTCGAGCTTGTCAACGCCACCTCGGTCCGGACGTTCTCGGGCCTGATCGAGCAGTACGGCACCGGAAAGGGTTGTGATATCTGCAAACCCACCGTCGCCTCGATCCTGGCCTCCACCAGCTCCGAGCACATTCTCGACGGTGAACAGGCCAGCTTGCAGGACTCCAACGACCACTTCCTGGCCAACATCCAGAAGAACGGCAGCTACTCGGTGGTGCCGCGGTCACCCGGCGGGGAGATCACCCCCGAGCAGCTCATCCTGATCGGTGAGATCGCCCGGGATTTCGGCCTCTACACCAAGATCACCGGTGGTCAACGCATCGACATGTTCGGCGCGCGGGTGGACCAGCTGCCCGAGATCTGGCGCAGGCTGGTCGACGGCGGCATGGAATCCGGTCAGGCATACGGCAAGTCGCTGCGCACCGTCAAGAGCTGCGTGGGTAGCACCTGGTGCCGGTACGGGCAACAGGATTCGGTGAACATGGCCGTTGAGATCGAGAAGCGTTACCGCGGTCTGCGTTCCCCGCACAAGATCAAGATGGCTGTCTCCGGCTGCGCCCGGGAATGTGCCGAGGCGCAGAGCAAGGATGTCGGCGTCATCGCCACCGAGCAGGGCTGGAACCTTTACGTGTGTGGCAACGGCGGTATGTCCCCGCGGCACGCGCAGCTGCTGGCCGGTGATCTCGACGACGAGACCTTGATCCGCTATATCGACCGGTTCCTGATGTTCTACATCCGCACCGCCGACCGGCTGCAGCGCACCGCGCCGTGGCTGGAGGCGATGGATGGTGGCCTGGAGCATCTGCGTGAGGTGGTCTGCGATGACTCGCTGGGGCTGGCCGCCGAGTTCGAGGCGGCCATGGCACGGCACGTCGGCGGCTACTCGTGCGAGTGGAAGGGTGTCCTCGACGACCCGGAGAAGCTGTCGCGCTTCGTGTCCTTCGTCAACGCCCCCGAGGTCGCGGACCCGACCATCGAGTTCACCGAGTCCTTCGGGCGCAAGGTGCCCGTGGCGATCGGTATGCCGAAGTTCAAGCCCGAGGAGGACGCGAAATGACGCTCACCGATGACCGTAAAGATGTTGCCGCCGAAGTGGACTCGATCTGGACCACGGCGTGCGGCCTGGACCGGCTGCTGCCGTGTCGCGGGGTGGGTGTGCTGTTGCCCGGCGGTGTGCAGGTCGCGTTGTTCCGTCTCGACGACGGCTCGTTACATGCGGTGGGAAATATCGACCCGTTCTCCGGCGCGGCCGTGATGTCGCGCGGTATCGTCGGCGACCGCGGCGGCCGGGCCTGTGTGCAATCGCCGATCAAGAAGCAGGCGTTTGCGCTGGATGACGGTGTCTGCCTTGATGATCCGCAGAAGTCGGTGCCGGTCTACCGGACCCGGGTCACGCCGGACGGTCTTGTGCAGATTGCTGCGTGATCGCCAGCGCCCAGTAGGCGTCTCGGCCGGGGCCGGGGTGGCGTGCCACATCGCCCCGCCGCTGTAACACAGTCAGGTTGCGGTAGACCGACTCGATCACAGCCTTCGAATTGCCCTGTCGCAGCACATGATCGCGCAGATCGGCGGTCGTCATGGGCGCCTCGGTATCCTGCAACGCCGTCAGCAACTGCGCGCGCAGCCGCTCACTTTCCCCCAACGAAGCCATTTGCACGATCCTAGCCGAGGAATCGTGCTGCCCTCGAATCGGCAGGTCAGGCCGCGACGGGCAGCCGTACCGCGTCCGCGCGCCGGAACCGGCCGGCGATCAGTCGGACCATCCCGGGGTGCAGGCCCAGCGGCTCGGTGACCAGGTCCGCCCCGGCGTCACGCAGCCGGTCCTGGAACAACCCGTCGGCCAGCAGGTAGGAGGCGATCGTGACGCGCCGGGCACCGTGGGCCCGGGCGGCCTGCACGGCGGCAGCCACCGTCGGCGCGCCGGTGGCGGCGTAGCCGAGCTCCACCCGGTCCCCGATCAGGGCCGACAACATGGCCGCAGTCTGGCGCAGATCGGACTGGGCGCTGCGGTCCGAGGTACCGGCGGCGGCCAGGATCACCGAATCCCCGCAACGCCAACCCGATTCCTGTAACCGATCGGCCAGCACCCGGACCGAGCCGGCGCACGGACCGAGCGGGCGGGTGACGGTCACCGCCGGGTGTGTGCTGGCCTGGACATGGGCGGGCACGTCGACGCGGACGTGATAACCGCCGGCCAGAAAGGCCGGCACCAGCACCGCAGGCCGATCGTGCGGCAGGCCGTCGAGCACCTGCGACGGGGTGGGGCCCAGCACGTCGACGAACGCGACGTGCACCTTCCGGCCCAGCACCACGGCGACCCGGTCTGCCAGCTCGTGGACCATGCTGACACCACCGGGTTTGCGGGTGCCGTGGGCGACCAGCACCGCCGAAGCCTGCCGGTTCATGAGACGCCCAGCGGATGTTCGTCGATGGCCAACCGGTAGCCGCGTTTGACCACCGTGGACACGATGTTCTTGTCGCCCAACGCGGTTCGCAGGCGCAGCACGGCGGTCTCGACGGCATGGGTGTCGGTGCCGCCACCGGGCAGCGCGCTGAGCAGGTCATTGCGGGACACCACCGCACCCGGCCGGTGCGCGAGTGCCCGGATGGTCGCCATGCTGGCCGGCGGCAGCTCCTTGACCACATCGTCGACCAGCACGCAGGTACCGCGGATCTCCAACACATGCCCGGCGACGTGCATCCGGCGGGACTGCAACAGCGGCAGCTCATCGGTGATGTGACGGGCCAGCGCACCGAGGCGCATCCGCTCCGGGGCCGAGGTCGGCACACCGAGCCGGACCAGCGGACGGGCGGTGATCGGCCCCACGCACATGGCGTGCACGTTGGTGCGCAGCGCGTCCAGGACGGCGGGCTCCACACCGAGATCCTTGGCGCGCAGCAGCAGCGCGGCCACCGCCGGTGCGGAGGTGAAGCTGACGGCGTCGAAGCGTTGATCGGCGATGCCGAGCACCAGCTGGTCGAACGGCCCGTTGCGGGGCGCGGGGTTCCAGCGGTACACCCGGATCGGGACGACGTCGGCGCCGGCGGCCCGCATCTCGTCGAGGAACTCGGGGAACGGATCCCAGTCGTCGTTGGTGCCGTGCAGCTGCACGGCGACCCGCATCCCGACGATGCCGCCCTCGAGCAGGTAGTGCAGCAGCTCGCGCGAGGACTCCGATTCCGGTGACCACTCCTCGGGCAGCCCGGCGGCCCGTAGCGCCCCGGTGGCCTTCGGCCCGCGTGACACGATGCGCGCGTTGCCCAGCGCGGCCGTCAGATCGTGGGCCAGCCCCCACCCGTCGGCGGCGGCGATCCAGCCGCGCAAGCCGATGCCGGTGGTGGCGATGACGATATCGGGCGGGCTCGCGATCAGCGCCTCGGTGTTGGCGCGCAGCTCGTCGTCGTCGGGCAGCGGCACCATGCAGATGGCCGCCGCGCTGGTCACGTCGGCGCCGCGCCGGGTCAGCAGCGCGCCGAGCTCCTCGGCGCGGCGTGCCGAGGTGACCGCCACCCGGAACCCGGTGAGCGGTGCCCAATCGGGTCCGGTCATGTCACCTGTGTATTCAGTCGGTGTTTCTTGGTTGTTACTCCGCGGTTGCGCGCGGGTGTCGCAGTGGGCTGAACTGCTTGAGACATTGGCAAGAGGCTAGGAGTCGTTTGTTGCGCGAACGCTGCTGTCGATAACCCGGCCGTGAACTTCCGCTCACCGCGGATCAGGGTCGGCTGTGAGGTCCTGAACTGGTGTTTTCTACCAGACGTCGCCGTCGCGCCAATCACAACTCAGTTCCGCCTCGGTGTCCAGCTCCACCGATATCGGCAGCACGAACACCCCACCGTCGTCCTCGGGGGTGCGCACCCGGCCGGTGGGAGACAGCACCGACAACGGGCCCGTCCACTGCTGCCACCCGCGCGGCGGATACAGTCGGCGACCGTCCTCGGAGGCGCCGAGGGCACCCAGCTGATAGGCGCCGCGCAGCACCTGCTCCAGGGCGTCCATGATCGCGGTCGCCAGACCCTGCCCGCGCCAGTCCTCCCGGACCGCGACGGCCTCGATGTAGCCGCAGCGCAGCGCGGTGTCGTTGTGGAACAGGCGACGCTGCACCACCGCGCCGTGCGCGATGATGGCGCCGCGGTGACCGATCAGGGCGTGCATCCCGCCCAGCGCGTGTTCCCAGTCGGCCTCGTCGAAGTCACCTTCGAAGGCGTCGACCACCATCCGGTGCGCGTCGCTGTGCGTCTCGGTGTCCAGATCGGCCGTGTGGATCAGGCGGGCGGTATGGATCTCCCGCACCGCACCGGGTACCGGCTGCGTGTGACTGCGCACCTCATTTTTCTACCACCAATCCAAGCGGGCGGCTTTTACCACCAAAATCAGATGGGTCGGCGGGGCCGCGACCAGTGCAACCGAACTGTCTGGCCCGGACGCACCTGGCCCAGCTTGTCGATGTCGGCGTCGGTGACCACGCCGATCACCGGATAGCCGCCGGTCACCGGGTGATCCGGACCCAGGATCACCGGAAAACCGTTGGGCGGGACCTGGATCGCACCGCGGGTCGCACCCTCGCTGGGCAGCTGCCGGTCCGGCCAGCGGTACTCCAGCGGCATCCCCATCAGCCGCATACCGACCCGGTCGCTGCGGTTGGTCACCAGCCAGTTGGTGCGCACCAGGTAATCGGGGTCGACGAACCAGTCGTCACGCGGACCCGGCACCACCTGCAGTTCCAGGATCTCCGGGGCGATCGCGGCGACCGGCGCCTGGTCGAGCTCGGGGAAATCGTCGGTGTGCACACCGACGGGCAGCACATCACCGGGCCGCAGCGGTGCCGGCCCGATCGCCGACATCACGTCATAACTGCGCGAGCCCAGCACCGGTTCCACGTCGATCCCGCCGCGCACCGCCAGATAGCTGCGCAGCCCGGCATGCGGTGCGCCCAGCGAGATCACCTCGCCGTCGCGCACGTAATGGATGCTGTTGGTGCCGAAGGGAACTCCGTTGACCGCCGGGTCGGTGTCGGCACCGGTGACGGCGATCGCCACATCACCGCCGCGGACCCGGGCCGAGAAGCCGCCGAAGGTGACCTCCACGGTGGCCCGCTCGCTCGGATTGGCCACCAGCCGGTTGGCCAGCGAATGTGCCCGCCGGTCGGCCGCCCCCGAACGGGAGACACCCATATGCGCCATACCCGGTCGGCCGAGGTCCTCGACGAGAGCCATCGGGCCGGTCCGCAGGATTTCCAGCGTCACACTCATGTCAGGCCTCCCGGAAGGCGACGGTCATGCCCGGCGTCAGCAGGGCGGGTTGGGGTCGGGTGACGTCGAACAGCACCGCCTCGGTGCGGCCGATCAGCTGCCAGCCGCCGGGGGATTCCCGCGGGTAGACACCGCTGAACTCTCCGGCCAGGCCGACCGACCCGGCCGGGACCCGGGTGCGGGGCTCGGCCTTGCGCGGTACCTGCAGCCGGGGATCGCCGCCGACCAGATAGGCGAATCCCGGTGCGAAACCGCCGAATCCGACCTGCCAGAGGCTGCCGGTGTGGGCCGCGACGACCTCGGTGCGGCCCAGGCCGGTGAGCTCGGCGACATCGTCGAGATCGGCACCGTCATAGGTCACGTCGATCACCACATCGGGTTGTGCGGCTTTCGCCATGTCCGCGACGGCCTCGTGCAGTGCCAGCTTCTGCAGCCGTTGCCGTGTGGGCGCCAGGTACTGCGGGCCTGCGAGCTTGCACAGCACGGTGCGCGAGGCCGGGACGATGTCCAGGACACCGGGCAGGCCGGCGCGGGCCAGGGTGTCGGTCCAGGCCAATACCGCCGCGGTGCTGTCGAACTCGAGCAGCAGCGCCTGATCCCCATAATCGCGAATGACGCCCAGTGAAGCGGGCACTTGAATCTCCGTTGTCACGGTCATCTACCGAAGCTACCGCCGAGTAAGTTGATTTACGAGGCGTCTGATCGCTTTGCCAGAGGAGCCTTAGAGCCTCTTCAGATCGCGGGCTGATACGTCGGTTCGCGACGCTTGACGATCGCGATCACCCGGTAGGTGATCGGCAGCATGACGACCTCGACGATGGTCTTGTAGAACCAGCCCTGGGCGGTGTAGATCAGGAAGTCACTGAACGACGAGATGCCGATGACGCCGGCCGCGATGGCACAGAACACCACGGTGTCGCCCAGCTGCCCGACGAACGTCGAGCCGACCAGGCGCGCCCACAGATGCTTCTCCTTGGTCCGTTCCTTGATCAACACCAGCGACCAGGCGTTCAGCGTCTGCCCGACCAGGAAACCGGCCATCCCGGCGATGATCAGCCCCGTGTAGGAGCTGACGATGTTCTCCAGGTGTTCCTGGTTGGGATAGAAGTCGGCGGCGGGCAGATAGACGGTGGCCCAGAAGACCACGGCGGCCAGGATGTTCATCGCGAAGCCCAGCAGGATCGCCTTGCGCGCGGCCTTGAAGCCGTACACCTCGGAGAGCACATCGCCGATCACATAGGTCAGCGGGAACACCAGGAACCCGCCGTCGGTGATGATCGGGCCGAATTCCACACCCTTGGTGGCGGTGACGTTGGAGATGATGACCAGCGCGGTGAACACCGCGACGAAGATCGGATAGTAGGCCGAACCGACCTGGGCGTAGGACGGGCGATCGGCGGTGTCGGTCGGGCTGCTCACCTGAGTATCTTCTCAGGCCAGTGCGGTGCCCAGCATCGGCGGCAGCTGGTCGGCGACCGCCGGCAGCGACAGCGGCGAGCTGAAGGCGATCGCGGCGGCCAGGTCGCGGCCGGTGAACACATTGCGCCGGCCCTGCTCGGCGACGATCGGGTCGGCGGTCAGCGCGGCGGTCTCGGGGTCGTCGGCGCACCAGATGAGCACATCGGCGCTCTCGAGCACCTGCGCCATCTCGGCGCGCGGCACCACCGGGTCGATCTCGGGTGTCTCGAACCCGAGCTGGGTGAGGAACTCGGTGCGCCACCCCGGTGGTGTGGTCACCAGATCACCGTCGTCGAGGCTGCCCTGCAGCAGCAGCGCCCGCTTGCCCTTGAACTGTTCGGTGGCCTGCGCGGTGAATCGGTTGTCGATATTGGTGATCAGCTGCTGCATCTCGTCGTGTTTGAACACCGCCGCACCGATCGCGGTGGCCTGATCCCGCCACGGCTCGAAGAACGCCTGCGTCCCGGACTGCGCGATGGTCGGGGCGACCGCGGACAGCCGGGTGTAGGTGTCGCGGTCCAGCCCGGCGTTGGTCGCGATGATCAGATCGGGGTTCAGCGCGGTGATGGCCTCGAAGCTGATGCCGTTGTCGAGGTTGAGGACGGCGGGTTGGGCTGTTCCGAGGGCACCGATCGCCCACGGCCACACCGCGAACGGTTGCCCGCCGAACCACTCGGTGACCCCGACGGGGCTGACACCGACGGCCAGCAGGCAGTCCTGGCCGGTGAGCCCGGCGCTGACCACCCGAGTGGGTAGCGCCGCAATCCTGGTCTCGCCGAAGGCATGTGTGACGGTGACCGAGCCGTCGTCGGCGATCTCGCCGGTGGGTGGTTTGGACGTGCAGGCGGTCAGCGCGGCTGATGTCCCGGCGGCAAGCGTCAGCAGGAACCCTCGCCTCGACCAGGATGCCGGCACGTGCGTGAGCGTACTTCGCCGCGAGCGGCCGTGTCTGTACAGCGCCACGCCGACGCCGCGGACAGTATGCGGTCGTTCGCGGATGGGATTACAGCGTGAAGTTCCCGAAGAGCAGTGTGGCCAGACCGAGCGCCGCCACGATGTTGACCACGGTCGCCGACGCGAACAATACGACGGGCCGCCAACCCGCCTCACGCAGGCCACGAAGCGAGAACTCCAGCCCGATGGCGACGAACGCGAAGATCAGGAACCAGGTGCGCAGGTCGTTGACGGTCGTGATGTCGGCCTTGTCGCCACCGAACTGCAGATACAGCGTGCCGATGATCGATGCCGCGATGAATCCGAGCACGAACTTGGGGAAGCGGTCCCAGAACTCGCGCAGGGATGGGCGTGCTTGGGCCCCGGTCTTCCGTTCGACCTTGAGGGCGAAGTAGGCGGTCAGTGCGATCGCGACGACGCCGATCAGGGCGTTCTGGGTCGTTTTGACGATGGTGGCGATCTGCAGCGCCTCCTCGCCGGCGATCGCACCGGCTGCGGCGACGGCGGCGGTGGTGTCGATGTTGCCGCCGATCCAGGCCCCGGCCACCGCGTCGGACAGCCCGAAAACCTGCGCCAGCCAGGGCAGCAGGAAGATCGAGGGCAGCGCGAAGATGATCACCAGCGAGGCGGCGTAGGCCAGTTGTTCACGTTTGGCCTGTACGGCGCCGGCGGCGGCGATGGCGGCACTGACGCCGCAGATGGAAACCGCCGATGCCAGCAGCGCGCGCAGCTTGTCGTCGAGGCCGAGCTTGCCGCCGAGCCACCAGGTGAAGCCGAACACAATGGTGATCAACAGCAGCGCCTGGATGATCGCAGGCCCGGCGGCGGTGACCAACAGCTTGAGATTGATCGACGCGCCGAGCAGTACCAGTCCGGTCTTGATGAAGAACTCGGTGCGGAAGCCGCGGGAAAGCGCCTCGCGCAGAGCCAGTTTGGACAGCAGGTAGTTGCCGAGTAGGCCGAGTGCGATGGCATAGATCGGGAACTCGATCGACTTGGCGACCTTGGCCAGCGCTGTGTCGGCGGTCCAGCCCGGGACCTGCTGCTCCAGGAATCGGGTAGCCGCACCGAGCGCGATCACCACCAGCACACCCGCGACGGCGTAACTCAGTTTCGACGAGCGAGCGTCGGCGTCGGTGCTGATGTCGGTCTTGTCGGTTTCGGTCACGGGATCACGCTGCCCGGGATCGCGCCGGCCAATACCAGAGCGAGCAGGGTCAGGCCGACGATCACGGCCAGCCAGTCCTCGTTCAACTTCGCGGGTTGAGCCATTTGCCGACCATAGGGCGGGCTCGGTGGAGGGTCAGGGGTTGCGCTCAGTGCGAGTCGAACGTGACACCCAGCGCGCTCAGCAACGCCTCGCGATGCGCGACGAACTGCGGATTGCGGTAGTCGCGTTCTTGCTCGCCGTGGAAGTCCAGGGTGCGGTCGGCGACAAAACGGCCGTTGTCGAGCACCAGCACCCGGTCGGCGAGCACCACCGCCTCGTCGACATCGTGGGTCACCAGCAGCACACCAGGCCGGTATTTGGCGCACAGATCCTGTAGCAGCGTGTGCATCCGGATGCGGGTCAGCGCGTCCAGCGCACCGAACGGTTCGTCGGCCAGCAGCAGCGCCGGGTTACGGACCAGTGAGCGGGCCAGCGCGACACGCTGCTGCTCACCGCCGGACAGCGCGTAGGGCCAGGCGCGTTCGCGGCGGGGCAGCCCGACATCGGCCAGCACGGTGGCGCCGCGGTCACCGACATCGCGACCGGACAGTCCGAGGGTGACGTTGTCGAGCACCCGCGCCCATGGCAGTAGCCGGGAATCCTGGAACACCACCGAGACATCGCGGGAGACGTAGAGGTCCCCGTCGCCGGCCACGCCGTGATCGAGTCCGGCCAGCGCCCGAAGCAGGGTGCTCTTGCCCGATCCGCTGCGACCCAGCAGCGCGACGAACTCGCCGCGGTGGATCGTCAGGTCGACTCTGTCGAGCACCTTCTTGTCGCCGAAGGAGCGGGTCAGGGTGCGCACCGCCGCGACCGGGTCGCCGTAACCCGTGACGGCGCCGGATTTTTCGATCAGGTCCCGAGTGCCCGTCGCCATGACAGCGCCCTCCTTTCGATGGCGCGCACGATGTAGTCACCGGTCAGGCCGAACATCGCGTAGACCACCAGTCCGACGACGACGATCTCCAGCTGCCCGTACAGCCGGGCCTGGGTCATCAGGAAGCCGATGCCCTCGGTGGCGTTGACCTGTTCGACGACCACCAGTGCGGTCCACGAGATCGTCACCGCCAGGCGCAATCCGGTGAAGAACCCGGGCAGCGCACCCGGGATCGCGACCTTGCGGATGAACTGCGCACGCGTCAGCCCGACCGTCTCGGCCAACTCGACGTGGCGCAGGTCCACGCCTTTGAGCTGAGCGGTGGTGTTGATGTAGACCGGGATCAGCACGCTGGTGGCGATGATGATGATCTTCATGGTGTCGCCGATACCGAACCAGATGATGGCCAGTGGGATGATCGCCAACGTCGGCACCGCCCGCTTGACCTGGATGGGCCCGTCGACGACGGCCTCGCCGATGCGGCTCAGCCCGGAGATCAGCGCCAGCACCAGGCCCAGCGCCACACCGATGGCCAGGGAGACAGACGCCAGTTTGAGGGAGGCGAGGATGTTGTCGGGCAACCGGCCGTCGGACCAGAGTTCGGCCGCGCTGCGGGCGATGTCGAACGGGTGCGGCAACGTGCCGGGATCAAGGACCCCGGTTTCGGAGGTGACGAACCAGATGGCCAGCAGCAGCAGCGGGCCCAGCGCCAGCGCGCCGGGGATGGCCCGGCCCGGCCCGAGCCGGCGGCGTCGGTTGGTTCCCGAACGGTGTTCCAGGTCCGGGAATTCGCCGGCGGTGTTCGGTGGTGCCGGTACGGTCCGCGTGCTGGTCATGGTGTTCCCCCGATGCCGACTACTGCGTCGCTCCGGCGGGCAGTGGCGCGTTGGGCGTCAGATCGCCGAAGCGGATGTCGAATTCGTCACGCGCCACAAGATCCTTGCCCTTGAACGCGCCGGCGCTCTGCAGAAGATCGATGGTCTCCTGCTGGGTGTTGATCACGTCGTCGGTGAATCCCGGGACGCTGCTCATACCGTCGGACTCGGCGATCGCGGCGGCGTCTTCGGGTGACACCTTCTGATCCTTGATCAGGTACTCCTGGATCCAGACGTCCTTGTTGTCGTTGAGCCACTGTTCGGCGCGGTACCAACGGATGACGAACTCGCGGACCGCGGCGGCCTGCGCCGGATCCTGCAGGGCCACATTGCTGGCGTACACGTGGTACAGACCCGGGTTGGCGCCGGGAGCGTTGGGAATCTCCTTACTGCCCTTGCCTTCTGTGGAGGCCAGGTACCGGAATCGGTCGGGCTGTTTGAGCACCGCCGCGTCGACCTGGTCGGCGCGCAGACCGTCGGCAAATTCGGCCAGGCCCAGGTTGATCGGTGCGACATCCTCGATGGACAGGCCGGCGGCCTTCAGATTGCGCAGCACGATGGCCTGCTGGGCGGTGCCCTCGTTGATGGCGATGCGCTTGCCGGCGAGGTCTTCCAGGGTGTTGATGCCGGATCCAGGCGCGGTGGCCAGGGTGGCCCCGGGTCCGTCATAACGAACGGTCCCGACGGTCGGCACGCCCGCATCGGAGAACTGCGCCAGGATCGGTGGCACGTCTCCGACGCGGCCGAGTTGGGCGTTTCCGGACCGGATGGCTTCCAGCCGCAGCGGTCCGCTGCTGAAGTTGGCGTAGCTGACCTCGGCGGTCAATTTGTCCTGCTCGCCGGACAGGGCGAACAACGTCTTCATCCGGTTGGCATCGTCGGCCACCACCAGTTTGGTGCCTGCAGGTACCTCGATCGGCAGCGTGGCGTCGGCGGCCAGCGCCGCACCGGCCGGTTTGTCGGTGTCGGCCGAACCGCACGCGGTCAGCGTTCCCACCGTCACGGCGGTGACGGCCGCGAGGCGGAACAGGGTGGACAACGGACGCATGAGGTGGCTCCTAGCTGGCAGCCGATACGGAAGACCCCGCACCGGTGCTGAAACGGTTGGTCGGACGCGGCAGGCCCAGGTGCTCGCGCAGGGTGCTGCCGGTGTACTCGGTGCGGAACAGGTTGCGGCGCCGCAGTTCCGGCACCACATGGTCGACGAACGCGGCCAGCGACGAGGGCAGTGCGGGCGGGATGAGGTTGAATCCGTCGGCGCCGCCGGTGGTGAACCACTCCTCGATGTCATCGGCGATCTGTTCGGGCGTGCCGGCGATCAGTCGGTGTCCGCGTCCGGAACTCAGGCGGAGCAATAGTTCCCGCACCGTCAGATCCTCGGTTTCCACCAGCCGCTTTATCAGCGCGTAGCGGCTCTTGATGAAATGGGTTGCGCTGTCCTGGTTCTCCGGGAACTGCAGGGGCCGGTCCAGATCATCGTGGGTTACCGGGAAGCCGACGATGCTGCTGAGCTGCTCCAGGCCGTAGTCCGGCACGGTCAGCTCTTCGAGTTGACGCTGCAGGGCCTGCGCCTCGGCCTCGGTGCCGCCGATGATCGCCGACAGGCCGGGCAGGATGTGCACGTTGTCGGGGTTGCGGCCGTGGGTGCGCACCCGGTTCTTGACGTCGGTATAGAACTCGCGCGCCTCGGCCAGCGTGGGTTGCGCGGTGAAGATGGCCTCGGCGTAGCGTGTGGCGAACTCCTTGCCGGGTTCAGAGGACCCGGCCTGGAACAGCGCCGGATGGCCCTGCGGTGAGCGCGGCACCTCCAGCGGTCCGGTGACCGAGAAGTGTTCGCCGACATGGTCGATGCGGTGGATCTTGGCGGGGTCGACGAACCGTGGCGCGTCCTTGTCGCCGACGATCGCGTCGTCCTCCCAGCTGTCCCACAACTGCAGGGCGACCTGTAGGAACTCGTCGGCGCGGCGGTAGCGGTGGTCGGGGTCCGGGTGATTGGGATAGCCGAAGTTGGCGGCGGCGGACGCGTTCGCGGTGGTGACGATGTTCCAGCCGGCACGGCCCTTGCTGACATGGTCCAGCGTGGCGAACCGCCGGGCCAGACTGTACGGATCGTTGTAGGTCGTCGACGCGGTGGAGACTAGGCCGATCTGGCGGGTGACTCCGGACAGCGCGGTCACCAGGGTGAACGGGTCCAGGGCGTCGAACGGACGAAACTCGGTCTTGTCCTTGAGTACCGGGTGGTCGGCGAAGAAGATCGCGTCCAGGGTGCCGCGCTCGGCGGTGCGGGCCAGGTCGATGTAGTGATCGATGTCGGTGACGCCCGAGATCTGGGTTTCGGGCAACCGCCAAGCGGCCTCGTGCTGACCGATGTTTCGGAGGAACGCGTTCAGGTGCAGTTGTCGTGGCTGCGCTGCCATGGTGGAGCGTCCTCAAATCAGGTTGGGGGTGGGTCGACTCCATTCGACGGGGCGGTGCAGGCGGGGTGAACAGTTTGGATCAGCGAAATTTTCAGTGTTCACCCAGCCCGCGGAGCAGCACGGCCAGGCCGTATTCGAAGGCATCGTCGGCGCGGTCGGTGGTGGGCGTGCCGGTGGCCAGGGCTTGGGCGAGTTCCGGGCCGACCTCGGGGCTGTCACCCCAGGGCGCCTCCGGTGCCGCGGCGTCCAGCGCCGAACCGAGGACGAAGCTGTCGATCAGGGTGAGGACGCGCAGGGTGTCCGCGGCGTCGAAACCGGCCCGGGTCAGCGTGGCGGCCAGCGCGTTGTACATGGTCACCGCGTGCGCGCTGCCGACCGGATACGCGGTGAGCAGCGGAATGAGTCGTGGGTAGCGGGCGTAGCTGCGCCGGTAGGAGCGCATGATCGCGGCGAGCACGTCGAGCCACGGGCCGTCCAGTTCGGGCAGGTCGACGGTGCTCATGGCCTTGTCTCGTAGCAGTTCGACGATCTGCTCCCGGCCGGCGACGTGGTTGTACAGCGAGGACGGGCTGACCTTGAGCTTGCGGGCCAGCTCGGGAATGGTGAAGCCGCCGGTCGCCTCGACCAGCTCCATTGCGGCGTCGGCGATCCGGTCGCTCGACAGGATTGCGACCTTGGGTCGTCCCATCTGATTTTCTCCCAGCTCTTGCCAACGGTGTCGGTTCATTACACAATAAACGAAACACATTCGTTTTAGGAGTGCCGACATGCTCACCCTGATCGCCGAACCCGCCCCGCCGCTGTCCCGGACCACCGCGTCCGATCGCCCACCGCTACGCGTCGGGCTGGTGCAGCACCGCTGGCGGGCCGATGCCGCGGAACTGACCGGTGTGTTGAACGACGGCATCGCCCGCGCCGCCGATGCCGGTGCGGCCGCGGTGTTCCTGCCCGAGATCACGCTGCTGCGCTACCCGGCCGATGTCCAGGCCGGCCCGAATCCCGGTGACGCCGCCGAGGATCTGCTGGAGGGTCCGACGTTCGCGCTGGCGGCCGAGGCCGCGCGCCGGCACGGGATCTTCGTGCACGCCTCGCTGTACGAGAAGGCGCCGGCCGCCGACGGTCTCGGCTTCAACACCGCGATCCTGGTCTCGCCGGCCGGGGAGCTGGCCGGCCGCACCCGCAAGATGCACATCCCGATCTCGGCGGGCTATTACGAGGACACCTACTTCCGCGCGGGTCCTCCCGAGGAGGCCTACCCGGTGTATTCGCCCGACGGTCTGGGTGCCCGCATCGGAATGCCGACCTGTTGGGACGAATGGTTTCCCGAGGTGGCCCGCAACTACGCACTCGGCGGGGCCGAGATCGTCGTGTACCCGACGGCCATCGGGTCCGAACCGGTGTTCCCGGATTTCGACACCCAGCCGCTGTGGCAGCACGTGATCGTCGGGCACGGGATCAGCAACGGCTTGTTCATGGTGGTGCCGAACCGCACCGGCAACGAGGGTGCGCTGTCCTTCTACGGGTCGTCGTTCATCTCCGATCCCTATGGCCGCGTGCTGGTTTCGGCGCCGCGCGATGAGGAGGCGGTGCTGGTCGCGGACCTGGATCTGGATCAGCGCCGTGACTGGCTGGAGCTGTTCCCGTTCCTTCTGACCCGGCGGCCGGACAGCTATGGATCGCTGAGCGCACCGGTCGATCCCGCGCAGCCGTATGGTGTCGGGCACGAGGCGACGGCGGTCGTCAAATGACCTACTCGATGCCCGCCGAGGGCGCACCGCAGGACCGGGTGTGGATGGCTTTTCCGTCCGCGGGCTACTCGCTGGGCGACACCGAGGCCGAACAGCACGAGGCCCGGGCCACCTGGGCGGCCGTGGCCCACGCGATCGCCGAGTTCGAACCGGTCACCCTGGTGGTCGATCCGGGCGAGGTTACCTACGCGAAGAAGTATGTGTCCCAGGACATCGAGATCATCGAAGCGCCGCTCAACGACGCCTGGATGCGCGATATCGGGCCGACCTTCGTGCATGCCGACGACGGGTCGGTGGCCGCGGTGGACTGGGTGTTCAACGGCTGGGGCGGCCAGGACTGGGCGCAGTGGGATCGCGACGCCAAGATCGGCGCGCTGGTCGCCGAGTCGGCCGGGGTGCCGGTGGTGTCCTCACCAATGGTCAATGAGGGCGGCGGAATTCAGGTCGACGGGTGCGGCACGGTGCTGGTGACCGAGACCGTGCAGCTCGATCCGGGCCGCAACCCGGATCTCGGTAAGGCCGAGGTGGAGGCCGAGTTGGCCCGCACCATCGGCGCCACCGACGTGGTCTGGCTGCCGGTGGGGCTGACCCGAGACTCGGAGCGCTTCGGCACCCGCGGCCACGTCGACATCGTCGCCGCGTTCACCGAGCCGGCCCGGCTGCTGCTGCACACCCAGGCCGACAAGAACCACCCGGATGCCGAGGTGAGTCGAAAGATTCGGGCGTCACTGGGGGATCGGTTCGAGATCGTCGAGATGCCGGCCCCGACGGTGCTCACCGATGACGAAGGTTTTGTCGACTACAGCTATATCAACCATCTGGTGGTCAACGGCGGGGTCATCGCGTGCAGCTTCGGCGACCCGCGTGATGCCGATGCCGCGGCGATCCTGGCCGAGCAGTACCCCGGCCGCAAGGTCGTGTCTGTCGATGCGCGGCCACTGTTCGCCCGCGGTGGCGGCATCCACTGCATCACCCAGCACCAGCCGTCGGCGCGTTAGACGCCGAATGGCCGGTCACCGCAGGGAAAGTGCGATGACCGGCCATTGGGCTGCGGGGAATCAGACGAGGGTGATGGTCACCGGGATGTTGCCGCGGGTGGCCTTCGAGTAGGGGCACACCTGGTGTGCGCCGTCGATGATCTGCTGGCCGACCTCACGGTCGACGCCGGGGATGGTCACGTTCAGGCGCGCCTCCAGGGAGAAGGCGCCATCGGTGTTCACCAGGTCCACCTGCGCGTCCACCGCGGTCTCGGCGGGCAGCTTCACGTTGTGCTGACCCGCGACCAGGCCCATCGCGCTCAGGTAGCAGGCCGACCATCCGGCGGCGAACAGCTGCTCGGGGTTGGTGCCGGTGCCGCCCGCGCCGGGCGCGGTCAGCTGGATGTCCAGATTGCCGTCGGAGCTGTACGACTCGCCCTGGCGTCCGCCGGTGGTGTGGGTCTCGGCGGTGTACAGAACGGACATGGTGGTCTCCTTCAAGTTCTCGTCGGTCGGTCGCTCCGGCCTGACTGTTCGGTGTAACTGCTCGGCTCATTGAATCATTCCCGATTAAATCGTGCGCGCTACAGTATGAACATGAGCTCTACGCCGTCGAAACGTTCCGGGCTGCCGCAGCTATCCGACTTCCTGTGCTTTGCCGTGTACTCGGCCAACCTCGCCTACGGCAAGGCCTACAAGCCGATCCTCGACGAGCTCGGCATCACCTACACCCAGTACCTGGTGATCGTGGCGTTGTGGGAACAGGATCACCAGACCGTGAGCGGGTTGGGCGAGAAGCTCTTCCTGGAGTCGAACACCCTGACCCCGATCCTCAAGCGTTTGGAGGCGACCGGCTATCTCACCCGCAAGCGCTCGGCCGAGGATGAACGGCAGGTGGTCATCAGCCTGACCGACGCGGGCCGGGAACTGCGCGAGCGGGGACTGGAGATGGACCTGGTGGCGGCCACCGGGCTGGAACCCGACGAACTGCGCGCGATGCAGAAGGGGATCGCGACACTCCGCGACAATTTGCGTAGGCACGTACACGGAAACTGACGCTCGGGCATAATTCGCGGCGTGACCGACGTACTCATTGCGGGCGCCGGCCCGATCGGCCTGACCGCCGCGATCGAACTGGCCCGCCGCGGCGTTGCCGTCCGGATCGTCGACCCGTTGCTCGAACCGCCGCAGTACGCCAAAGCCGTTGGTGTGCAACCGCGGACGCTGGAAGTCTTCGAGCGGATGGGGATCCTGCGGCAGGTGCTCGACGCTGCCGTGCACTTTCGCGGGCAGATCGCCTATGTGAACGGCGAGCGGGTGGGCGAGATCGAGCTGGCGTTGCCGGCCGATGTGCCGTTCAAGTTCGTCGGCCTGCCGCAGTACGAGACCGAGCGGATCCTGCGCGATGAGTTGGCGACCCGCGGGGTGCGGATCGAACGCGGTGTGCGGTTGACCGGGTTCGAGCAGGACGCCGACGGGGTCACCGCGATGCTGGACAACTCCACGCCGGTGCGTGCGCAGTATCTGATCGGTGCCGACGGGGCGCACTCCATCGTGCGCAAGACCCTCGGATTGCGCTTCGACGGCGCGGCATTCGAGGAGCAGTACATGCTCGGCGATGTCGAGGTCGACTGGTCGCTGCCGCCTGGCTACACCGTGCGCTGTATGCATCAGAGTGACGGCAAGATCGACGATCTGCTGGTGTGCATCCCGCTGCCCGGCCGGGGCCGGTACCGGATGTCCATGTTGGTCCCGCCCGAACTGTCCATTCCCGGCGGTGGTGTGCAACACGGATTCGGTGACGGCGCGAAACCGGAGCTACACCACATCCAGGCGGTGCTGGACCGGCTGTCGCCGGCGCCGACGACCGCGCAAAACCTGCGCTGGTCCTCGGTGTTCCGGATCAGTCACCGCATCGTCGACAGTTACGGCCGGGGCAGGGTGTTCGTCGCCGGGGATGCCGCGCACATCCACCCGCCGACCGGCGCGCAGGGCATGAACACCGGGATTCAGGACGCCTACAACCTGGCCTGGAAGTTGGCGCTCGCGGTCCGGTTGGAGGCCGCCGACGGTCTGCTGGACAGTTATGACGCGGAGCGCCGCCCGATCGGTGAGGAGGTGGTCGGTCGCACCGTGCGCAGTGCGCGCGAGGGGATCGGCGCCGACTCCGCCGATCCGGATTTCATCATCCGCCGTGAGGCCCAACTGTTGGTCAGCTACGCCGGCAGTCCCATCGTGGGCGACGGTGCCGGCGGGCGTGCGCCGGATGCGCGCGGGTTGGTGCGCGACGCCGCCGCCGACCCGGTGCGGCTGTTCTCGCTGCTGGCCGGAACCCGACACACCCTGCTGCTGTACGCCGGTGCCGACGAGGGATTCGAGGCCCTCGAGGAGGTGGCCGCCGCGGGTCGTGGGCTGCTCAATGTGTACGTGATCGCGCACCCCGATGCGCCGGTCGAGCGCACCGTTCTGCCGTTGGTCCGTGATGCGGCAGGGGATTTCGCGCGTGCGTACCCCGTCGACGAGTCCGCCGCCTTCGTGGTGCGACCGGATGGGCATCTCGGTTATGCGGGACCGGCCGATGCCGGTCTGATCGCCGCGCACCTGAAGGCGACGTTCCGCTGAGCTACGGAATCAACTGCACCTTGAGGTGATCTCCGCCGCGGGACATCGCTGCCGCGTAGCCGGCAGCGGCATCGTCCAACGGCATTGTGGTGGTGAAGATTTCGTCCACCTCGAGGCGGCCGTTCTGCAGCAACGGGATCAGTTCCGGCCATGTCTGCTGCACCGGCGCGGTGGTCAGCCGGATGGTGAGGCTGCGGATCAGGCAGGCCAGCGCAGGCAGCGGATAGGGCTGCAGGTCGTGCACACCGACGATGGACACCGTGCCGCCGGTGCGGACGGTGTCGATGGCGTCGTTGATGGAGGTGTCGGTGCCCACGGCGTCGATCACGGCATCGACACCGAGGCCGCCGGTCGCCTCGCGAACCGCCTGTGCGGCAGGTGGTTCGACAGGTGTGGCACCCCAGGTCTGGGCGCGGTCGCGGCGGGTCTGCACGGGGTCGACGGCGTAGACGGTGGCCGCACCCAGAGTCAGTGCGCTACGCACCGCGCACATGCCGACCGCGCCGAGTCCGAGCACCGCGACGGCTCCGCCGATCGGGATGTCGGCGCGCTTGGCGGCGGCCCATCCGGTAGCCAAGTTATCGGTGAGCAGCAGGGCCTGTTCGGTGCTGATGCCTTCGGGCACCTTGAGCAGTTGGAAGTCGGCGGCGGGCACCGCGAGCAGTTCGGACTGGGCGCCGCCGAGCGCGCCGGACCCGAAGATCTGCGGGCCACTCACGCAACGGATGGGGTCGTGGGTGGCACAGCCGGAGCAGTGCCCGCAACCGGCCACCGAGGACACCAGGACCCGGTCGCCCTGGTCGAAACCGGACACCTCCGAGCCGGTTTCGACGACGGTACCGACGGCCTCATGGCCCAGTGCCACCGGGTCGAAGATCGGGTAGTGGCCCTCCAGGAAGTGCAGATCCGAGCCGCAGATCGCGGTGGCCTCGACCGCGACGATCGCGCCGTCGGGTCCGGACAGTTCCGGGTCCGGGCGGTCGGTCACCTGAATGGTGCCGGTGGAATCGATGACGACGGAACGCATCTCAGGTCTCCTGGTAGTCGGACCAGACGGGGTGCAGCACCGCGTCGTGGTAGGTGCTCAGCCGCCAGGGGCTGACGGTGTGGATCTCGCCGTCGGCGTTCTTGAAGTACGAGTGCTTGATCGACGGGTGTGCCCACACCGTCTTGCGGATCTCCTCCTGGGAGCGGCGGTGCCATTCAGCGGTCGGTTCGGGCAACGGTTCCAGGGTGCGCAGCTGGTGTGTGATCAGGCGTTCCAGGCACTGGTTGATATAGCGCATCTGCAGTTCGGAGTTCAGGATCAGGCTGCCCCCGTGTGCCAGGTGTGCGCCCGGGCCGTAGGTCATGAAGAAGTTGGGGAAGCCCGGGACGGTGATGCTGCGGTAGGCGTAGGGGCGGGTGCCCCACACCGCGTGCAGCTCGGCGCCGTCGCGGCCGGTCACGGTGATCGGGAACAACACCTCGGTGGCACGGAAGCCGGTGGCGTACACGATGATATCAACGTCGTGGACTGTGCCGTCGGCGGTGATCACACCGGTCGGGGTGATTCGTTCGATGGGGGTGCGGACGAGTTCGACATTGTCGCGTTTGAGGGTGGACAGCCAGCTGCCGTTGTCCTGCAGGGTGCGCTTGCCGGTGGTCGGGTAGTCGGGCAGCACCTTGGCGAGCAGGTCGGCGTCGTCGCCCACCTGGGTGGTAATCCAGTCGGTGAACATGATGCGGGCGATGGCGTTGATCTCACTGACCGCATTGGCTTGGTCGGCGTAGTCGGGGTCGACGATCGCGGCGTCCAGGCCCTTGTCGGCGCCGGGCCACAGCAGCAGGAAGCGGTACCAGCGGCCGTAGTAGGGCAGGTGTTCCATGGCCCAGCGGACGCCGTCGGCGACGGGCTCGTGGTACATCGGGTTGGGGAACATCCACTGTGCGGTGCGCTGGAACACCGTCAGGCTCTGTACTTTTCCGGCGATGGCAGGGGCGATCTGGAAGCCGCTGGCCCCGGCGCCGATCAGGGCCACCCGCTTGCCGGCGACATCGACACTGTGATCCCACGCGGCGGAGTGAAAGGCCGGTCCGGCAAAGGTTTCCGCGCCGGGGATGTCGGGCAGGCTGGGCCGGTTGAGCTGGCCGACGGCGGTGATGACGGCATTGGCTTGCAGTGTTCCGTGGTCGGTCATGACGGTCCAGCGGTCGCCGTCCCAGCTGAGGGACCTTGCTTCGGTGTTGTATTTGATGTGCGGGGCGAGGTTGTGCCGGTCGACCACGTCGGCGAAGTACTGGCGCAGTTCAGGTTGCTCGGCGAAGAAGTGTTCCCAGTGGTTACTGGGTTCGAAGCTGTAGCAGTAGAAGTGGTTGGCGACATCGACCCGGGCGCCGGGATAGCTGTTCTCCCACCAGGTTCCGCCGGGCCCGGCGTTCTTCTCCACAATGGTGAAGTTGATACCGGCCTGTTTGAGTCGGACGCCGGCGAGCACGCCGGATTCGCCGCAGCCTATGACGATGACGTGAAAGTCACCGCTGTCGTCGAGGTGGGCGGGGCGGCGCGGGTCGCTGCCTTCGAGGTCAAGTTCCTCCAGCACCAGCGCCAGGTTGTCGTCGCCGACGTGTTCGCAGGCGGCCCAGTCCAGCATCTCGCGGACCAGCTCGGCCGACAGTGGCTTGGGGACGGGGCAGCCGGCGTCGCGGTAGGCGGTGACGACCGGCAGGGCCTCGGCACGAGCCCGGGCTTTGTCCTCCTCGCACATGAAGCCTTGGACTTCGTTGAGGAACAGCCCGGCCTGTTTGTAGTCGTGGATGAACCGCGGGTCACCGGTGATGTGCACCAGCGACAGCAGCAGCGTGGGGATGCTGACCTGCTCCAATGCGGCCGAGATATCGGCATCGGAGGTGTCGAACGGGCTGCCGGCGTGGAAGCTGCGGGTCACGGGTAGTTACGCTACGGCGCGTTGCGAAATGAGGCAAGGGTGTCACGTGGTCGCTGTTGTCGCCGTCGTCGTCGCCGGCCGCCGCCGCTGTCGATTCTCAAACTGCGTGTCATTTCTCATCCGAGATGTCATCGAATGTCCCAAGTGACGCCTGGATGAGAAAGGCCAAGGCAGGAGGCTACATGTCAGCAGTCGTGTCTGGCGCGACGACGAGAATGGCGTGCCCAGAGCCAGATGCCAGATCGATGTACCGTACGCCGGCCGGCAGCTCCGCTATCTTATTGCCTCCTGCCAGTGCTACCGCGGTACCGTCTGAGCGCAACAGGAGGGTGTCGCTCGGCCCGGCCGCCACGTCGGTGTAGGTCACTCCGTCGGGCAGCGGCGGGATATCGATCTGCCCGTAATTGTTCGCGCCGATGCCCACGGCTGTGCCGTCTGACCGCAGGAGCACTGTATGTGCGTTACCTGCACTGACCGCGACGTAGGTCACTCCATCGGGCAGCGGCGGGATATCGATCTGCCCGGCGTCGTTAGCCCCGAAGCCGACAGCCGATCCGTCGGAGCGCAGCAGCACGGTATGGGCCCTGCCGCCACCAGCCCCGACGTAGGTCAAGCCGGCCGGTAGATCGGGGATGTTGATCTGGCCGGAGTCGTTGCGACCGAAGCCGATTGCGGATCCGTCCGAGCGCAGCAGCACCGTGTGATACTCGCCGCCCTCAGCGTCGGTGTAACGCAGGCCTTCCGGGAGTTCTGGCACATCGATCTGTCCTTCGGCGTTGTTGCCCGATGCCACCACCTCGCCGTCGGACCGCAGCAACAGAACGTGGTAGTAACCCGCCGCCACCTTCGTGTAGACCGTGCCCTCTTGTGGTGCAGCGACGGGCGCGATGTATCCGACGGTGTCCGCGTGGCCGTCGGACCGCAGCAGAACCGACATGTGCGTGCCGCTCGCGGCGCTGACATAAGTCACACCGGCTGGTAGCGCGGTCACATGATTGCCCTGGTACGGGTAGATCCAGGCTGACTGCATCGCGTTGTTCGCCGATCCTATGGCGATATCGTTGAGGACTGTGCTTGCGCCGGTGGTATCAGTTGCGCTCACCGTAACAGACACTGCCGCACCGGGATTCGCCCACGCCCACCCCTGGCTGACGGTGACATAGGTGCGACCCTCCGACACTTCGACGACGACGTTCGGATTGGATGAACTCACCGCGACACTCACTGCATCGCCATTCGGATCATCGGCATCTACGGCGATGATCCACGTGTTTCCCGAACCTAATTGGGATACAACGCTGTTAATGATGGGTGCGGAATTGACGACACTAACGGAGACAGTCGCCGAATCGGTGTGGCTCTGGCCCGGTGCGTGGATACGGAATCCGTTACCCGTGTCGCTGGCGATCAGGGTGAAGCTGTCGGTGCCGGTGTATCCGGCGTTCGGGTTGTAGGTAACGGTGTTGCCGACGATGGTGACGGTGCCGTTTGACGGGCCGTGGCGGGGGTCGATGCTGTAGGTGAGGGTGTCGCCGTCGGTATCGGTGGCGGGCAGGACCCCGATGGGGTTGTTGGCATTACCGGCGGGGACGACGAGATTGATTGTTTCAAAACCGATCTCGGGGCTGCGGTTGGCGAACGTGATGTTGGCCTGCCGCCGTGTCCAGGCCAACATCCCCCACAACAGGGCGTTCTCCAGCGGGCCGCCAGGACCGACGACCGGTTCGAATGCTCGTACAACCGCTTCGACGGTGGCCACGAACAGCGTGGCCGGGATCGCCAAGAGTTGGTCGACCACCGAGGGTGTCCGTGCCGCCGAGGGTGTGAGCGCACCGGTGGTCGGGGTGGCCGCAGCAGCCAGAAGCGTGGACTGCCCGGCGTCAGCGGTCTCGGCGTCGTGGGTGTTGACCGGTGCAGTGCCGTCTGACACAGCAGATCCCGCAGCGGGCTCGTCAGTGTCGTCGTCGGTGGTGGCGGTCGGGCTCTGTGCGTCGCCCCGGGTCCCGGTGGATGGTTGCGTGGTGGCTCTGTCGCGGTTGGAGCCACTACCAGTAGCTGAGGGCGGGGTGGCGGCTTCTGGTGCGGTCGGCGTGACAGGGACCTGTATGGGAGTGTCTGGATCGTCGGTCTCTTCCGCGAGGGGGCCTTCACCACCTGGGTCGGTGACCGGCACCTCAGGCACCGCAACAGCCTCGTCAGCGGGTGCGGTCGTCTCGGCAGGCTGCTCGGTCTGCTCGTGCTCGGCGGGTATTGTCGCCTCTGGCGAGGATTCAGCTGGCGCACCGTTCGAGGGGTTGGTGTGCGCGGGTGCTGGGGTGTCGGTGTCCGGGCTGCCCGAGGCGGACACTGCGGATTCAGAATCGTTGTCTGCAGCATCAGGGCTGGAATCGCTCCCTGCGGAACGGGTCTGCGCAGAGCTGCCACCACGGATGGGTTTCTTGTCTGCGATGCTGCGGGAGCCGCGCCTGCCCGTGGCCGTGTCGTCGTCTCCGTCGTCTCCGTCGTCACTGGAGGCGGACACCGAGGTATCGCGTGTGGTGCGTCCGGGCCTGGTCGTACCAGCGGAATCGGTCGTGGCGGCGTTGGTGCGGGGTCCGCTCGATGAGGTTGAGGAACTGTTGGCGGAGGTGCCGGAGGTTGAGGGGGATTCGCCGCTGCTCTGGTCGTCGGCCAGTGCGGTGGCGGGGTGGCCGGCCAAAGCGACCCCGACACCGAGTGCGATTGCCAGTGCGCCGACGCGACCGATGTAGTTCCCGTGTGCCATGCCCGCTCCACTCACCCGTCCAGTTGACGCGCCGCTGTGCGCGTTCCAGCTAACAGATACACCAGTCAAACACCGCCGTGGGGGCTACCTGTGAACCACCTGTACGGGTTTCAGCACACTCAATTCACGCCATCGTCAAAATCAACCGATGTCAGCGATGGGATCGGAGTGTCCCCGGCGATCGGCCCCAGCGACCACGGGCGCCGGTTGGCCCGACGGGGCCACTCGCTTGCTCTGTTGAACCCCTGCTGCCCGTTACCGGTTCCGGGGCATGGATCGCCCCCGACGTAACATTTTCGCTGGTGGCGGGGTCAGCGGGTGGTGTGGTTGCGGGTGTGGGCAAGGCGGTAGGAGTGGGTGCCGGTTTCGATGATGGTGCCGCCGAAGGTGAGGCGGTCGACGATCGCGGCGCAGAGCCGTGGGTCGGTGAACGTCTTGGTCCATCCGGCAGAAGGATTCGTTGCTGGTGATGGCGATGGCGTTCTTCTCCTCCCGCTCGGTGAGCACCTGGAACAGCAGCTCAGCGCCGCGTTTGTCGAGCTTCATGTACCCGAGCTCGTCGAGTAAAAGAAGATCAACCCTGCCGTAGCGGTTGATGGTCTTGGTGAGCTGTTTGTCATCGGCAGCCTCGATCAGTTCGTTCACCAGCCGGGTGGCCAGGGTGTAGCGGACCCGGTAGCCGCGTTCAGCAGCTGCCGTCCCGAGGGCGATCAGCAGATGGCTCTTGCCGGTGCCGGACCAGTTCGATGCGCTCAAGACGCATACGGAGGATCACAGGCTGCCGAGGCCCGCAAGCGCACGCGAACAGATAGCCCCGTATCTCTCGACGCTATATGTTGCAGCGCAATGCAAGTCGACGATGCCTCACCTCCCGATGTTGCTGCTTTGCAGTGCTGAGGCAAGCAAGATCGGCGCCGGGCGGGTCACCGCGCCTACATCGGACGACGCCCTGGTCGAGTCGGCGAAGAAAGACTCGCGCACTGACAGACGTCCAGGTCTACGACAACCTGCACCACCGTACCGTTCCGACTTTTGCCGTTTGGATGACCAAAACCGCTCCTCCACCTGCGTGGCAATCTTGAAAAGGTGCAGCTAGGAGCGGTGGTCTACGCCATCCAGTTTGGCAATCGACAGTCGCCGCCGCCGAGGATGTTGCTGCTGTACCACCGCGGAAGAGGACGGCGATGCATGAC
Organism: Mycobacterium sp. C31M; assembly: GCF_053345865.1. Lineage (NCBI taxonomy): Bacteria > Bacillati > Actinomycetota > Actinomycetes > Mycobacteriales > Mycobacteriaceae > Mycobacterium > Mycobacterium sp. C31M. Next base: position 227,336 of record NZ_JBKFAX010000003.1, read on the forward strand.
CCTTGAGGACTAACGTCGTCCGTCGTGACGGTTCAACGCTTGCCATTCGCGAGGTGACATGCCGTAGAGGCTCCGAAAGCGGCGCGCGAAATGCGAAGCGTCGCTGAAGCCCCAACGGTGCGCCACCGCGGCAATCGGCGCGGGCGTCTGCGCGGATACCGTGAGCTCCTCATGGGCGCATGCGAGCCGCTGCTCGATGATCCACTTTTCCAGGCTCAGGTCGGCACGAGCAAAGATCTTGTACAGCTGTCGTACCGACACGTGGTTCGCTGCGGCGATGCTCGCTGCGTCGAGGCTGGCGTCTGGTAGATGGGTGCGGATGAAAGCCATGACCCGCGGCATCAAGCTGTCCTCCAGCGCTTCCCTTTCGAACGCGGCGTCATTCGACACGCTGGCGAGCAAGGCGCGGGCGAGTGCCAAGGTGGCCGTCCCGAGTGACGCCTCGGCGACACCGTTGACGTCGTCGGCGACATCGCGAAGATGCATCAAGTGTCGGCTGAACAGCGGCGCGAGCGGGCTGCGGCCGACATGCCCCAGCGCCGGGCCCACAAGATCGAGCGGGACACCGAGCAGGTCAGCCGGGAGTTTGGCCGTGGTCGTCCAGGTGTCCGTGACGTGATGGGTGTAAGGCTCGGCGAGATTGGTGGCCCAGACGTCAGCGGGTTTCACGGCCCACTCGCGGTCGTGCTGACGATGTAGGCCACGGCCTAACCGACCACATGTGAGGGCTATGACCGTCCCGTCGTCTGATCTTTGGCGGCTGGAGCGGCGCAGTGTGTGCGCAGAGCATTTGGCGTCGACAACCTCCACGCTTCCGAGCTGCCATGCACTCAAGGTCAAGTGAAGGCGCTCGCCACCGTGCTGGGGTGTCATGAAAGATGCTCCGGCCGCGCTTGTGATGGAGTCGACTATGGCGCTCTGCCGGTCACTCTTCGGCACCGAAGCACTGTCGAAGACGAGCATCGCCGGGGCCCTTTCCTGAGGCGCGCGAGGATTCCGCAAGTTTCAGTGGCGGACGTGCCAACAGTGTGCCACCGAGTTGACTCAGCGTGCACACCAATGGTCCGACAGTGCTCAACATGCCGGCGGCGAGATGCCGCGGGGCCACGCCGGCGCCACGATGAACGCACCGCGCCTCAATCGCGCCGGCCCGACGACGACCGCCAGCGGCCCCACGCCGACCGGCTCGATAATCAGCTCCGAACAACGAGAAGAGAGACCACCATGAGCGACGCGAAAAGCAACTGCGACACAATCGTTTTGGTGCACGGCCTTTGGATGACGCCGCGCAGCTGGGAGGGCTGGAAGGCCCACTACGAAGCCAAGGGCTACCGCGTCCTGACCCCGGCGTACCCCGGCTTCGAGATCGAGGTCGAGGAACTGCGGGCCCACCCGGACGTCATCGCGAAACTCACGGTGCCCGAGACCGTCGACCATTTGGCGTCTGTCATCGAAGCCGTCGAGGTGCCACCGATCATCATGGGGCACTCGTTCGGCGGCACGCTCACCCAGTTGCTGCTGGCGCGCGGCCTCGGCGCGGCGGCCGTGGTGGTCGACTCCGCGCCGACCGAGGGCGTGCGGGTCAACCCACTGTCCCAGGTGAGGTCGCTGTTCCCCGCGCTGAAGAACCCGGCCAACTTGCACCGTGCAGTCGGGTTCACGCAGGAGGAGTTCCACTACGCGTTCGCCAACACCTTGAGCCGCGAGGACTCCGACGCGGCGTGGGAGCGCTACGCGATCCCCGCGCCGGGCAACTGGGTCTGGGCCTACGGACTGATCGCCAACTTCAAACCGGGCCACCAGGAGACCTGGGTCGACTACTCGGCCGACCGCGCCCCGCTGCTGTTCATCGGCGGCGAGAAGGACCACATCATGCCGCCGTCGGTGAACAAGTCGAACGCGAAGCACTACGCCAAGTCGCCCGCCGTCACGGAGTACTACGAGTTCGCGGGCCGCGACCACTGGACGTGCGCCGCACCCGGCTGGGAGGCCGTCGCCGACCACGCCCTCGACTGGGCGCTGGCCTACGCCGACACCAAGCCGCGCGGTGCGCACACGGCTTGACAGGCGACCATGACGAACTACACCAGCAGCAGGACGGCAGTGCTGCTCGTCGACCCCTATAACGACTTCCTGTCCGACGGCGGCAAGTTGTGGCCCCTTCTGAAGTCCGTTGCCACCGAGGTGGCGCTGCTGGACAACCTGCGTACTGCGATCGCAAAGGCGCGGGAAGCCGGTATGCAGGTGCTGTTCGTTCCGCACCGACGTTGGGAAGCAAGCAATTTCGTGGGCTGGGACCATGCCAACCTCAACCAGCAGGGAGTGAATCAGCAGCAGATATTCGCGCGAGGCAGTTGGGGCGGCGAGTTCCACCCAGACTTCCAGCCGCATCCGGGCGACGTGCTCATCACCGAACACTGGGCGCAGAGTGGTTTCGCCAATACGGATCTCGACATGCAACTCAAACAGCGCGGCATTACCCACGTGGTTCTCGTAGGTGTCGTCGCCAATACCTGCGTCGAATCCACGGGCCGGTTCGCGATGGAACTCGGCTATCACGTGACGCTGGTCCGGGATGCGACGGCGGCGTTCGGGCCCGAAATGATGCACGCCGCGCATGAACTGAATGGGCCGACCTTTGCCCATGCGATTCTCACCACGGCGGAGTTCGTCGACATCCTCGCCGGCCAAACTGCATGGGAAGCCGGTGATTGACGGTGTCCTCTCGTGTCTTGATGGCGTCGACGGCGACCGCGACCATCAACGCCCCAGCCGACGCGGTGGACGTCGCGGCCTGGCTCTTCCAGCTCACCGACGCCGAGTATCAAAGGTGCGCTCCCGGCGAGCACATCGCCGCGGGCGCGACTACAACCGACGACGGCAGGCTGATGTCGATCAACGTCGAACATGTCGGGTCGGCGTTGCTCATTCAGCACTACGTCGGCGTTATCGTGTCCCCGAAGCACTGCCGACTCGTCTCGGAGTCCGACAATTTCACCCCCGTCGGGCGCACTAAGCCTCGATCCACCGACTGTTGTGGATCGAGTGCGGTTCCCGCTGAAGAAATGCTGGCTCTGATCTGGGCTGATTCGTACTTGGGCCGGTTGTGCCGGTCGCTGCGGTCCGGCACTGCGAGTGCCCGTGGGTTGTACGACCCCGGTGTAATCCGCGCTTAGCGATTCGTGGGCAGCGAATCCACGTGAAGTCGCAAGATCTTGGCGATGGTGGTCGGCTTTCGGGGGCCGTGTGCTGTCACAGCGTCGAGGGCGAGGCCGGACAGAAGTGACGCTAGGCGTTGGGCTTCCAGGCTGGGCTGTGGCACCGACATGCCCTTCAGGGCTGTGACCAGCACGTCATCCAGGTCGGTGGCCATTTGCGCTGTCGCTGCGCGGAATGCTTCAGTGGTTCGGGAGGCAGCGATGACTTCCATGAGGATCACTGCCTCGCTATGCCGTTCGGCGTCAAGGGGAACAAGTTCTTCAAGTAGTGCGATCAGATGTTGTCGTTGTCGCGAGAGATCGCGCGATTGCGGTGGTGTGTGTTTCATCAGCCGCTGGCCCATGCGGTTTCCGGCCTCGGTAACTACTGCGACGACGAGGGATTCGTGATCTGCGAAGTAGTGCCGGACTGACCCGATGTTCAACTGCGATTCCGCCGCAACACGGCGGAACGTTGCGGCGGACAGCCCCTCCTTCAGCACCAGACGTAGCGCGGCCTCGACGATGTGACTTCGGCGTTCCACGGGGTCGATACGTGCTGGCATCGTCGAAGTCTAACGACAGCAGACGGCGGCCTATCACGAGTGTGATAAAAAGAATGCAGGGTGGGCGGGCGGTCGCCGATCGGACGGAGGGACCCAAATGAATTACGTTGATGCGCTAGCCCGTAACCAAGAGAATTGGGACGAACGCGCAGACATCCATGCCCGGTCGCAGATGTATGACGTGGAGGGCTTCCTGGCGGACCGGTCACAGGTCTCATCGGTGGTCCGAAACGATCTGTCCGTGCTGCAACCGCACCTGCCCGCCTCGGGGATCACCGGCCGATCACTGCTGCATCTGCAGTGCCACATCGGGACCGACACCGTGTCCTGGGCGCGGCTGGGCGCCGTCAACGTCACCGGCTTGGATCTGTCGCCGAACTCGCTACGTCACGCTCAACGTATCGCAGAGCGAGATGGTCAGGCCATCACATGGGTGCAGGGCGATGCCCGGGTCGCGTCCTCACTGATCGACGAGCAGTTCGACACCGTTGTCACCAGCGCAGGAACCATCGTGTGGCTGCCAGAGCTGTCAGCGTGGGCGCACTCCATCCACGACCTGCTGACACCCGGCGGCGTTTTCATGATCCGAGACGACCATCCGATACTGGCGGCGATGGAGTTCCAGCCTTGGACAATCAGCGACGACTACCTCTCCGGTGGCGGTACCCGGACCTATGACGACGCCAGCACCTACACCGAGAACACCGACGTGGCGATCCGTCAGACAACAAACTACGAATGGCGCCACGATCTCAGTGAAGTCCTCACGGCGCTCTTGGAAGCAGACCTGCGTATCGAGGCCGTCCACGAGCTTGCTTACATGGATTGGCTAGCATTCCCGGCGTTGACTCCCGACCCCCGCGGTTGGACACTGCCCGCAGACGCGCCACGCATTCCGTTGAACTTCGCGATCGTCGCCCGCCGCGCCAGCTAAGTTCAACACGGGCACAGACACTTTCGAGCGCCGCGAATGGAACTATCGCACAGATTTGCCGCGTCGTCGGCGGTCTTCGACGATGATCATCTCGTGTCAATCGCCGGTTTGGTGCCCGTGATGACGCTGGCCACCCAGACCGGATTGTCGGCGCTATTGGCCGACAAGGTTCGGATCAGCGAACCAAGAATCAAGTCCGGGTCTGCCAACCCGTCACCGAAGCTGACCACGCTGATCGCCGGGATGTGCGCCGGCGCCGACAGCATCGACGACCTCGACATCGTGCGCTCGGGCGGGATGAAGACCCTCTTCGACGACGTGTACGCACCCTCAACCATCGGCACACTGTTGCGTGAGTTCACTTTCGGGCACGCCCGACTGGCGTGTCCCCGCTGAATGAGTCCGCCCAGTTTTAGAGTCCTGTAGCCCGATGTCGGCGAGAAGGGACGATGAACGTATGGCTGGTCGGAAGCGGAATTCCGCAGAGGACATCGTGCGCAAACTGCGCCGCGCTGATGAGCTGGCTGCCGAAGGCAAGACCGGCGAGGAGATCGCCGCCGAACTCGAGGTGTCGGCCGCGACGTTGTACAACTGGCGCCGCACCTACGGCGGGATGGGCACCGACGCCGCCAAGGAACTCAAGGAATTCCGCGAGCAAAACGCCCGATTGAAGCGGCTGCTCGCCGAGGCGGAACTCATGAAGGATGCCTTGCGGGAAGTGGCCAAGGGAAAATTTTAGGCCCAGCCGCCAAGCGCCGCGCCGTCGACATGCTCAAAGAGACGTTGAACATGTCAGAACGGCTCGCCTGCAAGGCTGTTGGGCTGGCCCGCTCTACCTGCCGCAGACTCCCCATCTCGGAGACCCCTGATGATCCGGACGCCGAGATGCGGTCCTGGCTGCGCTCCTACGCCACCAAACACCCCTGCCACGGGTTCCGCCGTGCCTGGGCGGCGTTGCGCTACGACGAACGCCGTGAGGTCAACAAAAAGAAGATCCACCGGCTGTGGCGCGGGGAAGGGCTACAGGTGAAGGTCACCAGTCCGCGCAAGCGGGCCGGGGTGTCGTCGATCCCGCCGATTGAAGCTGACGCCCCGAACGTGGTGTGGGCGATCGACTTCCAGTTCGACTCCACCATCGACGGCAAGGCCATCAAGATCGCGTCGATGGTCGACGAACACACCCGCATGTCGCTGCTGAACATCGTGGAGCGGTCGATCACCGCCGACCGTCTGGTCGACGAACTCAAGAAGGTGTTCGCCGCAGCGGGCGGCCCGCCCGCGGTGCTGCGGATGGACAACGGGCCGGAATTCATTTCCCAAGCGCTGCAACAGTTCTACGATCACAAAGTGGGAATGTCCTACATCCCGCCCGGAACGCCGTGGAACAACGGGCACATCGAATCCTTCAACAACCGCTTACGCAAGGAGTGCCTCAGCCGCAACCACTGGAACACCCTGCTGGAGGCCCGCGTGGTCATCGGCGACTTCAAGGACGAACACAACCATCGGCATCGCCACTCGTCCCTGGGCTACCGAACGCCGGCCGAGTACGCTGCGGCCTGCAGGTGCGCCCACACCCCGGTGGCCTGCAGCATCAACTGAATCTGGATCACACCAACCCGACTCTAGTAACGGGTGGACTCAGAAACGGGGACTCGCCAGTCAGATAAGCAGCGCGAGCCGAATCCCTTCAAACCCGGTTCGGGCCTTGTGTATTTCGTGGTTCTCGCCCGCATCTTTCGTGGCGAAGTTTCACACCGATCAGGTGCCTCGCCCTGCGGGGGACGTACTTCAGTCCGAGTTTCCGGTCGGATGGAACGAGGAAGGCTTGGCGCGACGCACAAGCTGCCCGACCGCGGCCTGTTGTCTCGAAGTGGGCGCAGTAGCGAAAGCGGCACTTCCGGGCGGTGGCAATCTTGCTCGGGTTGGTCTCCTTCCGCCAGAGCGAGTTCACGAAGCGACATCCGGCCTAACCCATCACTTTTGGTCACGGTGACAGATGCAGTAATTTCATTCGCCACCGCATTTTCTCCGGTGGTTTGTCGTTTGGAACTGCCGGTACTGGTTGGTGGTAGCGTGTCGATTGCAAGTTTCGGATAGACGAGGAATGGCTATGGCTGAACGCATTGTCCGCCAACTAATTGACGATCTTGATGGTTCTGAAATCGCAGACGACGGCGGTGAGCGTATCGAGTTTTCTGTGCGCGGCGTTGAGTATCAGATCGATTTATCTAACGCGAATATCGCCAAGCTCGATAAGGCTTTGAAGCCGTATGTCGATGCGGCTGCGAAGGTGCGCGCCACTCGCACTCGGCGTGCGAAATCCCATGGCGGTAACTCAGCTAGCTCGAAGGATCAGCTCGCGGCAATTCGCGATTGGGCCCGCAAGAATGGCCATAAGGTGTCCGATCGCGGACGTATCAAAGCCGAAGTTATCGAAGCGTTCGAAGCGGCGCACTAACAAACGTGCTGCGTGGGCTGTGGTTGGCGTGAAATGTGAAAGGGGGCCGCTCGCTCGTCAGATTTCGAGCAGTTGAGCGTGCCGAAACAGCCTTGTCCCCGCGCGGCATACATGCCGCAAGAGTCGCCGTACGTCATCACTTGTGACGCAGTTCTCTTAGACAGCCTTGAGCTTCGCCGAGACCGGTCCTGAACGCGGGATCGGACGTTCGAACCTTCTTGCTACAGCCGCGTCGTTAACGGTGTTTCGCTGACGCACGCGCTGTACTTCGGCTGGTGTCGGTGGCCGATCGATCAAGGCCAAGATCGCGGTGCTGATCTCGATGTCAGAAACCGGGAATCCGTGATCGAGAAAGTCGTCAGCAATGGCCGTTGCCTCCTCCGCGGAGAGTCGGCGCGCCAATACGGCAATCACTCCAAGCGGGCCAGCGCTTGCGCTGCGGAGCAAGGCAGTCCACGACTGGCGCCTTTGCATGGCGTTTCCTTTCTGTCGCGTACTGGTCGTATGCGTATCACGGTCCCATCAATGTGGAATATTGAGGCGGCGGGTACCTGGTGGCGGCGTCGAGTAATCGCGACCGAGAAGGGTTGCGCGCGACTGGTCACCCACCCAGGACTCTGCCACGCGGCAGCTCACGTGTTTCCGCGAGCCGAACGCCATGACCAGCACCAAGGCAGGTCCGGCCTCCATGGCATCTCAGCCAATAGCGACGTTTTCGTCGATGTGGGTCGCCTATTCGGGGGCAGCCAACACACACGGCCGCTAAAATGAACTTGCATTGCTTTCGAGATGTAGGGTCAGTAGTGCGCTGGATTCGCTTCAGTGTCGACAGCGGAAAACGTCCATGTTTGGGAGCTGACGATGAGCGGCGAGCAACTGTTTGGCGGTTTCGGCGATGCTGGATGGGATCATGCGCCGTGGGAGCACGAACCGCATTTTTCGGCCGAAGAGCTCAGCATTCTGTTTGATCCGACGTTGACCCCATCCGAAGCTGCGCAACTGGTGGGCTGCGTGGAGCGCGATGTAGTGCGGCTTCGCCACATCGCTTAGCCCGATAGGGGTTGGGCCGATCTTCTGGGCGCCTCGGATCGGTCAATGTCCAGTTCGAGTGACGTACGGTTGGCGGCCTGACCCCGATCGGTCTATTTATGGTTGTGAGAGACGTCCCGCCCACCTTGTGGACAGCAAGACTCGACAAGATCCTGGCTACGAGGAACCGGTCGGGATGTTCGCGATGCAGATATCGCTGAGTAGCCAGGACCCCGTCGAAGAATATTTTGGCGCTGGCCTTAGAACCGCATCACCGAGAACCACCCGCAGCCCGGCACGATCTTAATCCAGTTGACTTGTAGGCCAAGTGCTTCGGCCCGAGGAACATGGCGCGCACATCGTGATGGTCACAGTCGGAGTTCGAGCATGGTCAGTGCGGACATGACGGTCTCGTTGGGCGCTGGGTTGTCATGAAAAGCGGCGATCAGGACGCCGACGATCGCCCCGGCAACCACTCGCCGTTCCTGCTCGCTGCTGGGTGAGTCGGCGCGATGGACGAGCGCGTGGGTGATCAAGTCGATCAATCTGGTGAACTCCGTGTAGAGAGGGCCCCGGGCCTCGGGCACTTGTTGCATAACTTGCAGAACGGCTTTCGCGTCTTCGAGTTCCTCCGCTGTCAGCCGGCCGAAAACCTCGGCTAGTGCATGCCGGTAGGCTGCGACCGCCGAGAGGTGTCGGGGAGCTGCAATAAAGGCCGACACTGTCGGCTCAATCTGTGTATCGCCCAGTAAGACTGATTCTTTGAGCCCGAAGTATCGATAGAATGTGCGGGGCGAGACGTCGGCCGCCTCGGCGATCTGATCGACCGTGGTGTTCGCGAAGCCTTGTGCAGCAAAAAGTTCGAGTGCCGCACGGCGGATCGCTAGGCGCGTCTTGACCTTCTTGCGTTCCCGCAACGGAGTGACCTCACCAGATGCTGGCACCACTCTGTGTTCCTTTCACAAGGAAGCTTTCACGACTGATCCCTCGGGTATCGCGGATGCCGAATGCGTAGTTTGAGATGGTCTTTGCAGTGTGAACGGAATGAGCGGTGCTCGCAAGGGACGGTCATGCGGTGACACCAGACCCCTGGCGGCGTTCGAGCTGGACGCGACCCTGGAACATCCCCGAGCTGAACATTCGTCGCGCAGCCACTACCGTGCGTGGCGATGCGCGAGCGGTAGGGGCGGGCCTGTCGGCGCTAGGCTATCCGCTGTTGCTGGCGGATCGACCGGTGGCTTCGAAGACGACGCGGCGCCCGATCGCGACGGCGTGGTCAGCGAATCTCTCGTAGAAGCGCCCCAGCAGTGTGACATCGACAGCCGCTGCCGCACCGTGCTTCCAGTCGGGGCCCATGAGTACCAGGAAGAGGTGGCGGTGCAGCGTGTCCATGGCGTCGTCGTCGGTGTCGATCTCAGCAGCACGGGACGGATTACGCGAGCGCACGACATGTTCTGCGGCCGTCCCGAGATCGACAGCGATTTTGCCCATCTGGGCAAAGTAGCTTCTGACCTGTTCTGGCACTGCGCACCCGGGGTGCCGCCGCCGTGCGATCTTTGCGACGTGCACTGCCAGGCCTCCCATCCTTTCTGCGTCGGCGACATTCTGCAGGGATGCCACGACGGTTCGGAGATCACGGGCGACAGGGCCCTGCAGCGCCAAGAGGAGGAAGGCCTGCTCCTCGGCGTGAGCCCGTGCTTCTGCGAGTTGGCTCTGGTCGCTGATGACACTTTCAGCCAGCCCAAGGTCTGCGTCCAACAACGCGCTGGTCGCGCGGTTCATCGACCGACCCGCCGCGCTGCACATGGCGCTGAGCGTCACGGTCAACGAATCAAGCTTCTCGTGGAAGTCCGCCCGCATGACTCAACTGTAGGGCTGACGTTAGCGTCGCGTGCTTGGGTCGTCCTCTACCGAACGCGTCGTTGATGTTCGGTACGGCACACTGACGTCATTTCAGTGGATCTCACTCCATGCCTCGAGGACTGTGGCAGGTATACGCCGGCGCGCAGAGAGCGTGTGACGATTGTCTGCCGCCCACTGACGGTAGTACCAGTTGGCGCTGCCTCCGGGGCGCCGACCGTAGCCATGGTGCTAGTCCGAGATGTCCAGTTCTTGCCGCAGAGCGGTGAGGCTTCTGGCCAGCAGGCGTGATACGTGCATCTGCGATATGCCGACACGTTCGGCGATCTGGGTCTGGGTCATCGACTCGAAGAAGCGTAGCCGCAGCACCTCGCGTTCGCGTTCGGGCAGTTTGGCCAGCGCCGGGCGTATCGCTTCGCGGTCTTCGATGCGGTCGAGCGCTGAGTCGCGTTCGCCGAGGCTGGCTGCGAGGAAGGGCGTGTCGTCGTCGCGGCCGGCGTCGATAGATCGTGTGGTGTAGGAACTGCCGACGATGAGGCCCTGAACGATCTCTTCGCGGTCCTCACCCAGTTCGGCTGCCAGTTCTGATGCGGTCGGCGCGCGGCCGAGCCGTTGCGACATCTCGGCGGTCGCCGAGCCGATGCGCAGGTGCAGTTCTTTGAGTCGGCGAGGCACTTTGACAGCCCAGCCGTGGTCGCGGAAGTGTCGGCGGACCTCGCCCATGATGGTCGGAACCGCAAAGGCCATGAACTCCGATCCGGTCTGCACATCAAACCGGTTGACCGCGTTCAACAGACCGATACGGGCGACCTGGACGAGGTCGTCGTGGGCTTCACCGCGGTTGTTGAAACGGCGCGCTATGTGATCGGCCAGCGGAAGGCATTGCTGCACAATCTGTTCGCGTAGCGCTACGTACTCGGGTGTGTCCGCCGTCAGAGAGGAGAGTTCGTGAAACTTGACGGTGACGTCCGCGTATTCCGAACTCACCGACGTATGCTCCGCCGGCTCAGGGTCAGCGAAGTTCCCAGTACCTGGTGCGGGCCGCTTTCGTCACTGGTGAAGGTGTGGACGCTGTCGGCCAGCGAGTCGAGCACATGTCGGCTGAAACTGCCCGGCTCTATCACTGTCACCCCAGTGGGGCAGACGACCGAGACCCGCACTGCGACGACATCAGGTTGTGGTTGCACCACCACCTGCAGGGTTTCGCCGGGCAACGCGGCGCGGACGAGTGCGGTTGCCGCCTCGTCGAGGGCTAACCGCAGGTCAGCGACGGCGTTGAGGTCCAAGTCTTCGTATGAGGCCGCAGCCGACACCATGGTCCGCAGAATTGCGAGGCTATGTGCGTGTGCCGCTGCCCGAACCGTTACTGCGACGTGGCTCTGAGGGGACGCGAGCTCACGCTCGTGTGGCACGTGCTCAGCCATGCGGCCTCCTGATCATCGGTTGGGCACGCTACCGCACCGACCGCTGTGGACATGATGAGCTGTGATCGGCAAGAGTTGGTGTTGGAGCAGTGGTCGGCGATCGCGGTGCGGCCCCACTGTCGTCTCAACAAGGGGTTGGCCCACCTGATCGCCTCGCAGACGACACCAGCACAACCCGACTGTCGGCCGCCCACTGCGACTTGTTAAGGGCCTCTCTGCTGACCGGCTGTGATGTCTTAATACATTGGTGACGCGAGAGGGACGCGGCAGCTGTGGTCTACCACCTGACCTCGGTGACGATGCGTGCGGACACCTCGGACAGCGTGATGTTGAGGTCTTGGGACAGGCTACGCAAGGTGTTGAAGGCCGCCACCACGTCGATGTCGAAGCGTTCCATCAGGATGCCCTTGGCCTGACCGATCAGGTCCCGGCTGCCCAGTGCGGTCTGGAACTGGCGTTCGCGTTGCAGCGAATTCCACGCCAACGTGAAACGCTCTGGCGCACTTTGCCTCCGGTCACCGACAACGCGACAGGATTAGTTTGCTCGCCGGCCGGGCATACACGTCACGAAGAGTCCAGTTTCCCTTTGGGGCGCCGAACTCCTCGTCAAGTGCGGGTCAGGGCTCCACCAACGACCTTGGACAATTCCAACGTCGGTGCTTGCCTACGCACACAGGAGCCCTGGCCCTGCACCACACATAATTGGTTGCACCACAGAGCATTTCAGACTGGTTCCGCGATGCCGGAGCGATTGTTGAACTGGAGACACACCCTGGTGCCGGACCCGGTGCCATCAACAGCGACTTCGTCGACTTCGTCGCAGAGCGCCCGCAGAAGGCGCAGCCCTCTTCCGCGCGCGATGTCGACCTCGGACGCTTACGGCTCAACCCAAGTTCCGCTGTCCGTGCCGCAAACGACGATCGCCTCATGGCGGTCGCTGAACGTTGCTTCGAGCGTCATCTGGCCTGCCGCACCCCGGTACGCGTGGTCGACGCAATTGGCTAATGCTTCATACGCTGCCAGCGAGATATCGGACGTGCGCGCCGGATCGATGCGTTGGCTGTTGAGCCATCTGACCAGATCTTGGGTCAGTCTGTTGGCGGCAGGAGGGTCTGCTCCTACCGCCAACGCCAGCCCAGTGCCACGCGCGGCGCTCCGGTGCATCGGTCATCGACACTTTCGTACCCAAATCGGCTGCACGCTAGTCAATCCCGAGAAAACGAAATGGATACGGCAGATTCTGCGCAAAGTGGATAGCGAACCGATCCCGGGCCCGCACACCGGTCGGCGACCGTCGCACACCCCTATATGATCGGCCAGCCTCGAACACGCGGCTGAACTAGCTATGGAAGGTCGCGCCAATGAACGACGACACCAACGCGGGCCGTTCTACGGCGACGTGCAAAGTAACCGAACACCGCGACGGCGACATCTGGGTGCTCACGGTGTCGGGAACAGTGGACATGTTGACCGTCGCCCGCCTAGAGGCCGCGATCGAGTCAGTGATGTCGAAATCCCCGGGCAGCCTGGTGGTAGATCTGCTGGCCGTCGACTTTCTGGCTTCCGTCGGGATCGGCGCACTAGTCTCCGCGCATTACAATCTGGACGCTCAGTTCGCCGTGGTCGCAGACGGACCCACGACAGCACGCCCATTGACGCTAGTGGGCGTCGCTGATGTAGTCGACATCTACACCGCCCTCGATGAAGCATTGGCCGCAATCAGAACGGACGAACCCACGACCCCGACCTCGGACTAAGGCGCACTACCCGTCGAACCAGAAGCCGGTGGCGAATGAACTGTCACGGTCACTGTTGACACCACCGTCGACACCGACGACGGTGTCACGAACACCGTCGTTGTGGTCCCGTCGTTCCCGCCGCCGCAGCCCGCCAAGATCGCCACGCCCATTGTGCTGACCAGCGCAGCAATCAGCTTCATACCCAACCACACCAGGTCTAGCACGGCCCCGAATGGCCACTGTGCCTTCTACCGTTCGGGGGACCGAATAAGTTTGCGTATTCCGGACGTGACCCCGTCGTGGCTCCTCGGGTGCCTTCGGAATCTGTCGAGATGGCCCTCACTGGTTCAGCCGACCGCTGAACACGTAGCCCCGACAGAAAATGTCCACTTCGCGGGTGCGTGAGGTATCCAGAGTGCCCTGCTACTGATACCAGGGCGAATTGTGGACGGCCCCGCCGGCATAGTTAGGGAGGAGTCTGCAGCGGGGCCTGGGCGGGACGTCTGGTCAACGCAGACGCACACCCACCGTGGTGTCGATGGTACGCCCGAGAATCGATGGCAGGACTGATTCGCCATGCGGTGCAGAGTCGTTGCCGCACGAATGCGCCCGCGATCGATCAGACAGCCCCCAGCGTTGGTCTACCTGACGACAGGGGGCTTTATCAGCGCCGCTGCACACCAACTCATGGAAGAAACGAGATCACGGCTGGAGAAGCGCAGCGATCCTCGTGGCCGCTTTCTTGGCGGATCCTGGGTTTTGTCCGGTCACCAGATTGCCGTCGGTGACGGCGCAGGCCTTGAACGGGACAAGGTTTTTTTCATATCGGGCACCCCGCAGCCGTGCCTGTTCTTCGGCGTTGTAGGGGACGAGCTTGTCGATGCGGGCGAGAACTTCTTTCTGCCATGCGAAACCGGTCATCAACTTGCCGTCGATAAGGTACGAGCCGTCGGACAGTTTGGTATGGAGTAGTCCGCAGTAGCCGTGACATACTGGTGCGACGATGTCTCCGCACTCGTACAGTTCGCGGGTGATCCGTTGCAGTCCAACGCTATTGGGGAATTCGTACATGACAGCGTGTCCGCCGGTGAAGAAAATGGCATCGTAATCGGTTGAGTCGATCTCGTCTGGGCTGCGGGTGTTTTCCAGCAGTGCCATCTTGGCGGGATCGGTATGCCAAGCCTTGGCGGTCTTGTCGTAGCTCGGGAACTTCAGCGAGCGGGGCTCCAGTGGAACCGTTCCGCCGGCGGGGCTGACGAGAGTCTGTTCGAATCCATGCTGGCCGAAGACATGCCAGGCATGGGTCAGCTCGGAGAGCCAGAGGCCGGTCCGGTGTTCCTCGTAATGCGCGACGTTGGTGACGGCATGGAGGATGTGCTTGGTCATGTGCTGTCCTAGAGATAGGCGAGTCCGTGGACCAAGCCCCAGCCGCCCAGGGCCAGTCCGTCGATGGTGTCGGGCAGTCCCCGGCCCCGAGACAGATCGATCTTCAGATCACGTAGCCCCTGCGCCGCTACCGCGGATTCAAGCGCCTCGCGGTCGGGAAAATGTCGGTATGGAGCGGTGGGCGACACGCCGGCCTCGCGTGCGACGGCCCGAATGGAGAATGCTTCGCCGCGTTCGAGCATACCCATCGCCGTCCTCAACAGCGCAGCACGCAGATCCGCTGAGACCAGAACCGCCACGCTGCCCTATAAGTGGTGTGTCCTGTTGCCGCCATCGCGTTTGGCATCGAACATCGCTCGGTCGGCGCGCGCGATGATCGTGTCGAGCAGCTGGTGCGGATCCGCGTCCGGAGACATGAAATCGGCGCGGGCCGCGATGGTGACGCCCAGGCTGGCTGTGACTGCCATTCGGCCTACTGTGGTCATGATCGCTTGCCTGACGAGTTCAGCGGTATGGGCGGCGTCGTTGGGGTCTGCGCGGTCGACGATGACAAACTCTTCGCCGCCCACACGCGCAACCAGTGCACGATCGCCGACTGTTGATCTGATTTTCTGGGCACAGCTCGTCAGCACCTCGTCCCCTGCAGCGTGGCCGTAGGTGTCGTTGATATCTTTGAATCGGTCAAGGTCGACGAGTAGTACCGCCACGGCCTCAATTTCGGACTCACCGAGTTGGAGTAACTCATCCAGGTGCAAATGGAGGCCTCGGCGATTGAGCAGCCCTGTCAGCGGATCGTTGGCAGACTCGTTGGCATCTTGGCGCAACGTACGTATGCCGAACTGTATCCCCAATGGTGTTGTGATCAGCGGGATCACCGCTCCGAGAACCCTGCCGGCAACGCTGGTGTCTGCGCCTTCGACCACGACGAAGCCCATCGTCGCGACAAGGATCAAACTAGTATGTAGGGCAAGGGATTTCGGCCCATCGAAGAACATCAGATAGACTGAGATCAATGCAAAGCAATTCAGTGCGAACAAGGCGGTCAACCAGTTCGCAGCCGTGACCGCCATGGCTGCGATGCCGACATCGGCGGTGATGATGAACACCCGGGACTGCTGGCGGGTTGGCCACGGGCGCAAGCACCACAACACCGCCCAGCAGCCGAGAAGCCCGGCGAAAAGAACCAGAACGATCTGAGACGCAGGCTGGGTATCGCCGGCCGAGGGATACACCAGCGCACCGGTGATCACCCCAATGAGACCGATTCCGCAGCCGATCATGATGCGTATGGCGCCGGCCAGAGATCGCTTGGAAAAGTACTGCACGTACGCGTTGTAGTCGACAGGTTCTCGCCACCATTCAGCCACCAGTCGCGCAAAGATCTGAGCGCTCCGAAGATCGCCGCGCAACCCCCATGCCCCTTCGTCCAGTTGCTGTGCCTGCCGTCAGCGTTCGGCGCCGACACAGCACCCCCAAAGCCAGCTATCGCCGCAGTCCGATAACTGGACGATAATATCGCAGTTGAACACGGAGATTCTGCATGCGCAAGTCTTGCCGGCAAAATATATCGATCGCGTCAATACATTTGGCCGAATGTCAGACGTGTAGCGCCAGTCGCCGTCCGCGAGCCAATGCCGGTGGGACAGGTTGACATGCTGACGCAATGTGGGGGTGACATCCTGGGATCGTGGATGCGAGGAATTGGGGGCTGAGGACCGCCGGGGCGGCATCGTGGTGGCGGCGGCGCGTCGTGTCGTTCGTCCGGCACGCCGAAACATGGTTCGACAGTCATACATCGGCACATCTGTGCCTGGGGACGAGAGCTCTTGACCACTGATATCAGCCTTCGGACGGAGAGCATCAACGAGGCGCTCAGGCGACGAGGGGCCAATCCGGCGATAAGTCGGCGATACGCAGCAGTAGCGGCGCGGTGGGAGTCCCTGCGACTGGCACGACTGGAGATGGGCTCGTCAGCGGAAGAGGAGGCGCGGTTCAGCACGCTTTCCAGCGTGCTGGCGGCGCTGACCGCAACGCTCGATTTGGCAGTCTGCGAAAGCTCAGTCGGCCAATCTGTGGGTGGTTTGACCGACGAAAATGGCCTTCTGCCAATTGACTCAAGTCATCCTGGTGTTGGCACTTGGATTGAAGTCGCAGAGTATTGGCGCGCCGGCCACCGGTGAGATGTTTGTTGTCGCCGGTGCATATGTGACTTTCTTTCACGGTCTCAAACTCCCTGCCTGCCAAGTTATTGGGCCAGCCTGACAGTGGTGGGTTTGACCATCTGGATGGGTGCTGAACAGGGACTCTCCGGCGCAGCTATGGATCAGTCACGACATTGATTGTGCCTGCAGTCGTAGTGGGGATCCTGCCGGCAGTGCAGTTCGGCTACTGGCTGGTCCACACCAGTGCGGTCGATTCGCTGGTCGACCCTTTGACCGGACTCGCATCATCGTCGACGCGATGCCGGCAGATGTCGCCGCGGTGATCAGTGAGAGGGTGCGAGCGACGATTGCATCCGGACCGCCGCCGAAGGTGACGGCCAGTATCGGCCTGGCGGTGATTGAGCAGGATGACCCACTCGGTACAGCGGAGATCAACGAACTGGTCGCGCATGCCGATCACGTGATGTATTGCGCCAAACGTCGCGGCGGTGACGCCGTAGAGATCGTTTTCCGCATCCAGGGCAAACATTCCCGATATTTGGTCAATTGCCCTGCCAAACTGTTCATTTCGCCCCACGCGGATGAGTCGAACAAGGCCCACATGTGTCGTCGTTGCCATCGAGATCATCGGTGCGCAGGAGTGGTACCAAGCGGTGCTGACTGCGATAGTCGTTGACGCCTCTGTCAGTTCGGTGTCCACCGAGTAATTCGGGTAGGTGGCCAAGTATGGGTTCGCCGCAGCCTTGGTCGGCGAAAGTAGCCCGCTGGGCAAGAGCACTGGGGAGTCCGCTGAACTTCGTGCGGCGCGGCATCGGATCATGTCATTAGCGCAGGAGAACGAAATCCCGTGCTGGGCCGCGGTCTATCGGTCACATGCCAACCTGCCCTTGTCTTTGCGGGCAAGTTGTAAAGGGGAATTCATACCGACAATCGAATGGTGCGTAATTCGAAGACGGCAACGGTTGATTGTGTGGCAGCTTCGGAGTGGCCGAATCCGGGGGCGCGTTGCTTGATGATGTCGAGGAGGCAGTCGCGGGCTTCGCCGAGTATCTCGTCAGCGTGGCCGTAGGCGATATCGGCGCCGCCGAGCTCGATGCGGACGCCGGGATTTGCCCGGATATTGAGGACCCATGCAGGTTGCGCATTGCTACCGGGCGCTGAACCGAGGATGTATCGGGCCCCGTCGATATCGAAGTACCGCACTGGACTAATGCGGCGGAGGGTGCTCTTGGCGTCCACATTGTGCAGCAGGAGAATGTCGAATCCTTCAAAGGCACCGCTCACTTTTCCACCGTGTGAGCGGAACTCTTCAATAACGCGTTCGCTGAACGTGTGCTCCTGCTGGTGGTTGGACTCAGTGGATTCGCTCATCGTTGCCTGCCTCTTTGGTGTGGCGGCGGGGCAGCCCAAGCGGATGAGGACCAGAGCCAAGGTCTGAACTCGGCATCAGGTCATGGGTGTCCATCAGTTCGGTATGAGCTTGGGTGATTTCGTATGCCGAGGCTCGCAGCATGCCGTCGGTGACGAACAACCGTCCGTCGAGGCGGCTGATCCGGAACAGGGATGCAACGGTGGTGAGGTAGGTGGAGAGCTCTGCGCGGATGAGTTGTCGCGGAATGCTGATTGCGTGTTCGTCGGCGAGTATCTGCATCAGCTGGTCGACGCGGTCTTTCATCCACGGTGATCGGTCGTTGGCGATGCCCGAGGTGATCCAGCCGGAGCGCCGCGATGCCGTGGGTGGTGGTTCATGTCGAGCTGGGCGTGTGGTCCGGGGTGTTGGTGAGCGATGGTGCGCCTGTGGGTCTTCCCCAGCGCTTGCGGTGCAGCCGAATATGTGGCGGTGGCCCAACATCTGAGTGGTCGCCATCCTGAATTTGTGTCGTGTCGTCGGCATTGTCAGGCCTGGCCCAGGGGTGGCGACTGCGGAGGGGAGTGCGCGATGTGTTTGCGTGCGTGGCGAACTGCATCGTCGAGGGTGTCGGTCACGTGGTTGTGGTGGCGCACTGCGTCGACGATGCCTACGCCTGCGAGTAGGTCCAGGTGTTCGGCTTGGATTCCTTTGAGGATGACGGTGATTCCGCGTGACTCGAGTTGCCGGGCGATGCTGGTGAGGGCATGGGCGCCGGTGGCGTCGAGGAGACCCAGCTGGGATAGGCGGATGATGACCACTTCTGTTCCGGGGCTGCAGAGTTCCATGATGTTTGTGGTCATGCGTTCGGCCGCACCGAAGAACATCGCGCCGTCCAGACGCAGCAGGGTGATGTGCTCGTCGCCGGGTGCTGCGGGGCCGGGAAGCGGTTCGCGGTGGACGCCGCTGCGCCGGGCGACGGCACTCAACGCGAACACGGCCGTCACGGCGATCCCGATCTCGACGGCTTGGATCAGGTCGAAGCAGACCGTGACTGCGGCGGTGATCGCAAAGGTCAGCGCCGCCGAGCGGCTGCTGCGCACGATCCTGCTGATATCGGGGACCGAGATCATCCGGACTGCGGTCACCATCAGCACCGCCGCCAGCGCCGCCAGCGGGATGGCGCCGACCGGGCCGCTGAGCAGGTAGACCACTGCGAGTAGCAGGATCGAGTGCGTGATCGCGGAGAGTCTGGTGCGGGCACCGGATCTCACGTTGACAGCGGTCCGCGCGATCGCACCGGTGGCCGGCATCCCGCCGAAGAATCCGGAGGCTACCGAGGCCAACCCTTGGCCCACGAGTTCGCGGTTGGGGTCGTAGTCGCCAGCAGTCGACATGGTGGCCGCGACTCGTGCGGACAACAGCGACTCGATGGCCGCCAACGCTGCAATGGCCAGCGCCGCACCGAGCAGGGTGTGCACCACAGCAAGATCGGCTTGCGGCCACGCGGGTCCTGGAAGCTGGGACGGCAGTGCCCCGATCCGTGCGGATTGCAGGCCTGCCACCGACACCAGGACCGTCGCAGCGATCACGGCCAGCAGTGAGGCCGGGATCGATGGATGCAGGCGCGGCAACACGATCATCACGACAACCACCAGAGCCACCACCGCCAGCGCGGGCAGCACGGTGGTGCTCTCGGCAGCCATGACGACGTCGAATGCCGCGACCAGGGGGCGCTTTCCCTCGGGTACGGGCCGGCCGACCGCGGCCGGCACCTGCTGCAGGAAGATGATCACTGCGATGCCGAGGGTGAAACCTTCGATCACCGGCCACGGAATGAAGGTCACCGCACGACCGAAACCGGTGGCACCGGCGATCAAGACGAAGGCTCCGGCGAGCACTGTGACGATGGCGACGCTGCTCAGTCCGTACTGCGCGACGATGGGCGCGAGCACGACGGCCATCGCCCCGGTCGGGCCGGACACCTGCACATGGGAGCCGCCGAACACTGCGGCCACCACGCCGGCGACGATGGCGGTCACCAGACCGGCCGCTGCGCCCACTCCCGAGCTGATGCCGAATGCCAACGCCAGCGGCAGTGCCACCACGCCGACAGTGATTCCCGCAACGATGTCGGACCGCCATGACGATCGCAGCCCGGCGTAGTCGTGACGGCCCGGAAGCAGGGGCCGTGCGAAGTCGCCGACCGTGCCACCCATCACGGGGCGGCGCCGATCGGCGGTAAGGCCCCGACGGCTTCAAGCTGATCGTGTTGTGCGCGCAAAGTGTCGGTCAGGAATGTCCGCGCGATCACCAGCAGTTCGGCGATCTTGGGGTGCGCCAACTCGTAGAACACTGCGTTGGCGATGCGATGCCCGCGCACGACGTTATGTCGTCGAAGCACGGCCAAGTGTTGGGACAGCTGAGTCGGTTCGATGACGGTATCAGCCAGGATTGCGCTCACCGGGGTGGCGGTGGAGTTCGCCGACAGGATCTCCAGTACGCGAATCCGGGCCGGGTGAGCGAGTGCCTTGAAGAGGTTGGCTTTGATTTCATACAGCGGCCGCTCAGGTCCGTTGAGGAAGTTGTCCGCCATACCCGCCGCCAGTCATCTTGATGGATTGATTGAATTCGCAATCCATCATACCGGTGGTTAAGCTGCTCTCTCGTGCCGACCGATCAGCCACCGCGGGCAACGCCCGGCGTGCTGCAATACATCGCGTACTGCTACGGCAAGCGTCTGCCTGATTGCATGCGGGATTGGGTCGCCAATGATCTCGCCGGACCGGGTGCCACGGTCCGCATGATGGGTCGAGTGGCGGTGCCTGCCATCCTGATCCTCGCACCGATCTGGTTCATCCCGATGTCGCTGTATCTGCACGTGAGCATGACGCTGCCGATCTTCATCCCGTTCGTGTTCTTCTCGCACGCCCTGAACAAGGTATGGCGCCGGCACATGCTGGCCAAACACGGCCTCAGACCGGATCTCGTCGATAGGCTCTCGCGTGAGCGCAACGCCGACAAGCACCGAGCCTACGAGCAGCGCTACGGGCCCCGATCAGGGCCCGCCGGCAGCCACGACATCTAGAAACACGCGCGACCGACGTTGTTGAATGCAGCGGTGAGGCTGATGAATCGAGAGGCAGGGCGTGAGCGAGGAGACTGCGGGTTTGGCCATCGACGTGCGGGTGCGGGTGTACCCGGGCGATGCGCAGGAGACCGGAGGTGTCATCGTCGAGGACTACGGGTCAGCGGCCGGTCAGCCGGTCGTGGTGGGCGACGAGCTGATCGTCGCTTCGGCGCGACGGTGGGCGGTTCTGCTCGACGACGGCACTCTCGTGTTCGCCGACAGTGGCCAACTCGCGGCTGAAAACATCGAGCGCTGAACGGATCACGCGCAGCGCGGCGAGCTGATAGATGGCGCAGAGCCGCATCTGCGTAGCTCAGCCGACGTCTCCGGCGGTGGCTACGTCGTCGCCGAACCATTTCTCTTTGATCATGTTGTAGGTGCCGTCTTCGCGCATCTCGAACAGGGTTTGGTTGATCGGTTTGTCGCAGTGGACTGTTGATTGCGAGGACGAATCCTTGGTTCTCGTCCTGGAAAACGGGACCGGCCATGACGGCGATACCTTCGCCGCGGTGGGCGACGTAGTAGCGCAGCACCGGGGCATCGAACACCACAGCGTCATAGCCTGCGTCGCGCAGCAGGTGGTATGAGTCCTCGATGGTGGCGGTTTCGGTGGCGTCCACGCCCATGGAGCGCAGGTAGTCGGCGGCGATGGTGCCGGCGACGGTGGCGACCGATTTGTCGTAGAGGTCGGCGGGTCCGGTGATTTTCACGTCCAGTTTGGTGACGGTCAGCGTCGCGCTGAGATTGGCGGTGTAGAACGAGACGAACACGATGCCGGCGAATCCCCACAGGATGGCGAGCGCTTTGGTCAAAGTTCTGGTTACCGGGGTGCTTTGACGCCCGACGAGGGATCCGATGCCCCAACCGAAGGCCTGGAAGATGCCGGGGAAATACGAAAAATCTCTGAGCTCTTTGTATCGGGTGAATGCGATTGTGGGGAAGTGTCTTTGACCATCGATATCAGATGGGCATGCGGTAGCCGAAGTACTCGTGGTCCTCGTTGTACCCACCCTGGCCTTTACCGACATGTTCGAAGTGCTCGACGAATTCGATGGATTCGATCCATTTGACCTGTTTGAACCCGAGCTCGACCTCGTTGCGCAACCGCAGCGGGGCGCCGTGGGATTCGGTGAGCGGTTCACCGTTCATCTCGTAGGCCAATAGCGCCATCGGGTGGTGCATGTGCTCGACCTTGTGGCAGTCGTAATAGCGGCCGCCGTCGGGGTCTGATCCGTCGGCCATCGAGCAGAACACCACCCACCGGGCCGACGGGTGCGGTCCGACGATATCCATGATGTCGGACATGCGAACCCCGCCCCATTTCGCGATCCCGGACCAGCCCTGGATGCAGTAGTGCTGGGTGATCTGCTCGTGTTTGTCCATCGCGAGCAGGTCGGCGTAGCTGAAACCTGTTGGATTGGCGACCAGTCCTGCGACGTGCAGGGTGTAGTCGGCCCATCCGCCGGTTTGCAGCCGCCGGTAGCCATCCGAGGTGGGCAGCGTGCCGTTGGCCCAGAAGTACGGCGAAATGTCCTTCTCGGTGTAGTCGGCACGGGGATGAAACCACTCCATCAGACCCTTGATCCAGCCGATCGACGCCTGCCCGACCTTCTGTACCGTGCGCGGGTAACGCAGCGTGAGTGGTGAGGCCAGCAGCCACAGGGCGATGATCACGACCATGACGATCAGGTAGATGACCAGCGCCCAGTAGGAGTCGGTGTTGGTGCCGAACACGATGTGGTTCAGATTTCCGACCAGTCCGGTGGAGAACACCATCGCGGTGTGCACGAAGATGAAGAACACCATCCATGCCAACACCACGAAGTGGACGGAGCGGGCGACCTGCCGGTTGGCGGGCCCGCGGCCCAGCCCGAACCGCGCCGCGATCGCCGGCGCCTGCAGCAGCCCGGTGACGAATGCCAATGGTGCGAAGACGAACACGGTCAGGAAGTACGCGATGAGCTGTAATCCGTTGTAGGCGACGAAACCGTCATTGACCGGAAAATCCAGAGACAGGTACTGCACCATCGTCGATGCTGCATTGGGGATCACGTCCCAGGATTGCGGGACGATGCGGCGCCACTGCCCGGTGGCGAACAGCAGCACGTAGAAGACGATGCCGTTGAGTAACCACAGGGCGTCGAAGGTGAAGTGCCACCATCGGGCCAGCCCGATGGTGTGCCGAACACCGGGGATGCCCAGCCACCTCGGCAACGACACCGAATCGTCTTTGGCCGTCCACACCCGCGCCGGGTCGGCCGAGGTGAGCCGATCGGCTGGAACCGGGCCGCGCAACCGCATCCACGCCGTTCCGGGGGTGCTGCCCGAATTGAGATACAGCCGTGGATGATCAGCCAGAATCTGCAGGCCCGCGCGGATGATGAACATCATGAACACGAGGTTGAAAAGATGGCTCCAGCGCAGCCATGCGGGCAGTCCGGGCTCGATGGAACCTCGGGGCGCCGTGGTTCCCGGGTACCGGGCGATGAACTCCTGCATCCAGTCGAACTGGCGCAGATGCTGCGCGATGGCCACCCCGACGACCAGCGCGGCGATCCCCAGCGGTAATAGCCACAGCGAGCTGATCCAGCGCCGGCCGATACGGATAGACGGTATCCGGGCGGGTTCATCAGCGATGCCGCCGGCCCATTCGCCCAGCCGGATGCGTTCGCTGGAATCATCGTCGGGTGGGCTTCCTGCTGATGGGGTGGTGCCCGAGCCTGCGCTTACGCGACCGTCAGTATCCACACAACGCACCGTACCGTCAATCGATCGGTAGCTACACCTCCGTTGTGATGTGGAATCGCAGGGCACGCCCACACCGAGAGGTGTGAGTCCTAGCAGCCTTGCTGCGCACGTGGGTGCTCGTCCGTGGTGGTGGGTATCGGTATGTCGTGTGGAGGTGGGGGGACAGGGTAGCGGGACATGGCGTTTCCGCCGTGACGTTTAGCGGTGAACATGGCGTGATCGGCGTGGGCGATGGCCTGTTCCAGGCTGGCTGTGCGATCGGTGTGCGGATCGGTGAACTGTGCACTTGAGACGGTGGTGACCCCGATACTGGCAGTCACGGTGGGCGAGTCGGCGGGGGCAGCGATCGCATCGAGGATGCGTGCGGCAACCGATGTCACGCGACGCATCGACATGAAGGCGGCGACCACGAACTCTTCGCCGCCCGTGCGGGCGATCAGTGCTGGGCTGTCCATGGCGGATGCGATTCGCCGGCCAGTTCGCACGAGTACCTCGTCGCCGATGGCGTGTCCGTGGGCGTCGTTGATGTCCTTGAAGCGGTCGAGATCGATCACCATCACCACGAGCGTCGCGTCGCCAGTGGGGTTGCCGGCGAGGGCCTGAGCGATCAGCCGATTCAAGAGCAGATGCAGACCACGCCGATTGAGTAGCCCGGTGAGGTCGTCGGTGATGGCTGCATCGGCGTCCCCGCGCAGCACCCACACACCGAAATGCACCGCGATCGGCGTCGCGACGAGCACGGCGATGGCTACCATTGCCTTCGCCGCGGCCAGGTAGGGATCCGCCGGACTGCCGTCAGCGATCTGAAACGCGAGGTACAGCGCCCACCCGGTTGCCCAGATCGTGTGTGCGACCAACAGTTTCGGTCCATCGAAGAACTTCGCATAGACAGAGACCAAAACCATCAGGTTGAGCCCGACCAGGCCTGCCAGAGGGTTGGAATCCAACGCCGACACCACCGCCACTCCGACATCGGCGAAGACAATGAACGCGATCGACCACGGCCGCGACGGCCAATCCCTGCACCACCACGCAAGGGCCCGTACGACGGCGATGGCGGTGAACGCCGCAGAGGCCGTCCTGGCCAGAAGTGTGTCTGGACCCGATGGAGAAAACTGAGCGACCACCGGGATGGCAGCCACCAGAAGGCCGCAGCCGCCGATGAGCAGCTGGATGGCCCCTAACAGTCCCCGGCGCTCGAAGTAGCCGACCTGTGCGGCATAGTCCACCGGCGACATCCACCACGCACGAACCGCCGTCGTCACCCTGCGCAGCGACTTCACCTTCGATAGCAAATCCACATCCTGCAATCGAATCCCCCATCTGGAAGTGCCCGAATCACCAAAACGCGCATTCCAGTTACCCACGGGCAATCTAGCCACAAAACGCATGACCGTCTATAGCTGGTACAAAGCATGGCGTCCGTCACCCGAGGCGCTGAGGAAGCAAACTGCGTAAACGTCAATAGCTGGCTGGTTACATCCGGTATCGGTGGGTTCGCGAACCCCGCCGGCGGGCTCTCGCAACGGTATCGTGATTTGGTGGTCGTAGCGGAGCGTGAGCGCCGACATGCGGCACGCGCGTAATGCTGCCGGACGGGCGGTGACAGACCGGCCGATTCCTGTGGATCCTGGCTGTGGTGAGATGGCGGAAACCCGTCGTAACAGGAACTATCTGGGGAAATCTCAGCGGCCAATCAAATCGTATGCTGCACAGGAATATCTGGACGAAACCCCTTAGGCCTCTCTGGGCAAAGGCCGGGCTACACAGGGATACGCAAATCAGGATCGTCAACGATGGCACTGAAGCCCTGGAGCCGGTTGTGGACCGTTGCGAACGGTGCCAGGCATGACCCGCAGCGATAGAACCGACTCGGCCGCAGCAGGTTACGTGATGTCGCTCGACGAGATCATTGGTTTCTACGCCGGTACGTTCACCGGTTTCCACCAACGCCGTGCGATCTCCGTGACAAACTCGAAAAGCGCACGTGGGAGCGGCGTCGTTCGCCATCCAGTTCGGCAATCGACAGAGTGTCGTCTGCTGGGTTCATCTCGTGCTTCGCGTGGTCAGGCTCCCAAGCAGCGTGCATCGATCCGAACGTCGCGACGGGATCGCCTAGTGTCAGGTGATGGCAACCGTCGGTCTGTCCGCTTCGACATGCGGAGGAAGGCCGGGGCGTCGTCGATTCCGCCGCTACTCCGGGCGTCTGACACCAGCCATTGGGCGATCGTCCGTGCTGTGGCACCGCCACCGCAACCGTTGTCGCTCAGCCCGATAGGTGGATGACCAAGATCGAGAATCAACCGGCACCCAGCGCGGCCCGCGGGCTGCGCTGGGTGTTGTCGACACTGTGCGTCACCGAAATCACCAGCTGGGGTGTGCTCTACTACGCCTTCACCGTGCTGTCGCCGCAGATCAGCGCCGACACCGGTTGGTCGGCACCCGCCGTGACTGCAGCGTTCTCTGCCGGGCTGGTGACCTCGGCGCTGGTGGGCATCCCAGTCGGCCGCTGGCTGGATCGGGTCGGACCACGCTGGATCATGACCGGCGGTTCGGTGCTCGGCGTCCTCTCGGTGCTCGCGGTGGTAGCTGCGCCGAACTTCGGCTGGTTCGCCGGCGCCTGGGTGTTCTCCGGCGTCGCGATGAGTGCGGTCTTCTACGCGCCTGCCTTCACCGCACTGACCCGGTTCTTCGGCACGGACGCGGTGCGTGCCCTCACCGTGCTGACCCTGGTGGCCGGATTCTCCAGCACCGTGTTCGCCCCGCTGACCGCCACGCTGTCAGCCCAATTGGATTGGCGACATACCTATCTCGTGCTGGCGGCAGTGTTGGCGATCGTCACCATTCCAGCGCACTTCTTCGGGCTGCGCCGTCCATGGCCGCCGATCACCACCGACCATGTGGTCGAACCCGCCACCCACACCGCGCGGTCATGGTCGTTTCTGGCGTTGGTGTTCGCATTCGCACTGGCCGGTCTGGCCTCTTTCACGGTCATCGCCAACCTGGTGCCCCTGATGAACCAGCGGGGCATCAGCACCGGCGCCGCGGCGGTAGCGCTCGGCTTGGGCGGCGCCGGGCAGGTGTTGGGACGACTGGGCTATCAGACACTGGTGCGTCGGATCGGCGTCGTGCTCCGCACCGTGCTCATCATGGTCGGTGTGGCGGCCACCACCGCCCTGCTCGGAGTGTTCACCTCTTACGAGGCGCTGGTGGTCGTGGCGATCGGGGCCGGCGTGATGCGTGGCATCATGACGCTGCTGCAGGCCACCGCGGTAACCGAGCGTTGGGGCTCAACCCATTACGGTCACCTCAGCGCACTACTCAATGCGCCGATCATGATCGCCACAGCGGTCGGCCCGTTTGTCGGGGCCGCGTTGGCCAGTGCGCTCGGCGGTTACGCGGCAATGTTTGTTGCGCTCGGTGCCGTCGCGGCCGCGGGGGCACTGGCCGCCATGGCCACCACGCCGCGTACTCCATCGGCACAGCACGCCGGTCGGCGGTGCAGCCTCGGCCGGTGAGGGTTGTGTGCAGCCCTGGTCACGCCGCCTGGTCACTCCAATAATTCGGGCGTAAAGGTGACATCGACCAGGCCCACGGTCATCGTCACCTGCCCTTCCATCACCATCACCTGCGCCGAGACCCGTCGATCAACGCTCTGGGCGAGCTCCTGCACCGCTGTGTGCGGTATCTGAAGCACCGTCAGGTTGCGCAGCCCCGCCACTTTGGGGCCCACGGTGCGCCACCAGGTGGGCACGCCGGCGGCGAACGGGAACAGCAGCACCTCCTCGGCCTGACTGGCCGCCTTGCCCAGGACGCGTTCATCGGGCTGGCCGACATTGATCCACTCCAGGGTGCGGCCGGTGTAGTCGGCGAGCCGCAAGTCCGGCACGCCCGGCGTGGACAGGCCCGGCCCGAACGTCAGCTCACCCTCGTTGTTGCTCAGTCGGTGTGCGCGCAGCCCAAATGCCAACAACCGCACCACCATCCGCTCATCGTTCTCGCTGGGATGGCGCGCCACCGTCAGCGTGTGGTCGGCGTAGTAACCGTGATCGACATCGGAGACGCCGAGTTCGACTTTGAACACTGTTGCAGAAAGGGCCACGTCCTAGTGTCCACCCCCGCGGTCGTGCCCGAGCATTCGGGCCGCTTCAAGAGTGATATGCACGCACAGTGTCGACATGAACGTCACGACGGATCGTCTACTGTCAGGCGATGGCGACCGTCGGCAAGCTGCGAGTCTGGTACTCCGAGGAAGGCTGGGGTGTCATCGATTCGTCGATACCCCCGGTGGCTGTTGGGTGGACTTCACCCACATACGAGCCGATGCCGGCCGTGTCGCACGAGGCTTTCGTCGAATTGCCGACGGCCAGTCGGTGACATTCATATGGGAGAGGTATCCGCAGGACGGTTATGACTTCCGAGCCACCGCGGCGTGGCCTGCCGCAGACACATGGCACCAGCCGGTGGACAACCGTCCTGTCCGGGGGACGAATGACCTACGGTCGCCCGTTCAGTATGAGACTGCTCGACGTCGGTGACGGCAACCAGATGTACTGGGAACGTCGAGGAAACCGTATGGGTCGCACCGTATTGCTGGTGCACGGAGGGCCAGGCACGAGAACGGCAGTTGCTTCGATGTCCCGCGGTAATTGAATTATCAAGAAAGCAAGCGGCGCTGACCATATCGTGTTGCAATAAGAAGAATGGCTGGCTCATTCGCCGCACACAGCGCGCCTGATAGAGATCTTGATGCTGCCGCGAATGGGGTCGGACTGCGTCCTCTTTTTCAACCGATCGTATCTCTACCAGAGGCGAGAGTCGTCGGATACGAGGCGCTGGCTCGGTGGCCGAGAACTAGCTCTTTGAGCCCGCTTTCCGTGTTCACCCACGCCGCCCGCACGCGCAACCTCGATTCGTTGGACCGTGCATGTCTGATCGCAGCCGTGGAGACTGCATTCGATGTGGGGATCCCACGCGGCAGTATGCTGGCCGTGAATTGTGAACCGGCAAGTACCTTTTCGCCGGCCAGCGACGTGCGTATTTCACGTGCTGCGTCAGAGTTCGCCATGGTTTTCGAGCTCACCGAACGGAATCTACTCAGCAATCCCGCGGCCTTGATCAGGAAGGTTGCCGCGCTTCGCGCAGCGGGGTTCGCGGTTGCTCTGGACGATGTGGGTGCCCACACGGACTCGCTTGCTCTTCTGGACGTGATTGAACCTGAAGTGATCAAGCTGGATTGGAACTTGATCCAAGGGCAGACTCGTCGTCATCAAACACAAACCCTGGCTGCGGTCCTGGCCCATCACGAGCGCACCGGCGCCGTCATTGTCGCTGAGGGTATCGAGACTGAGGCCCACCAGGAGCGCGCGGTTGCTGTCGGCGCAGCTCTGGGTCAGGGATACAAGTTCGGTTCACCACAAACGCCCGGTACGCACGATCTGTGCGCGGTGATGCCGTGGACGGCAGACCTGCTCCCAAGAAACAGCTTTCACGCGTATCCGGTTCAGGGCGAATCTCCATTCGACTGGGCAACGCGCAACGTCTCGGCCGTTTCAGTGCGAAGTGCGCGCAAGGCGACACTTACAGCGTTTTCACGCCACATCGAACGCCAGGCTGCGGATACGGTGGATCCAGCGATGGTTCTCGCGGCGATCCAGGACGGTCGAAACCTGACTGCGTCGACACTGCGTCGCTACGAAAGTCTCGCGCGAACAGCTCCCCTGGCGGCGGTCCTCGGTCGGAACGTGGATGCGAGCCCGGCTTCGGGCGTGCGCGGAGTCGCTCTGGATGCCGACGACCGGCTATGCCTGGAATGGACAGTGGTGACACTCGGGCCGAGGACTGCGTCTGCGTTGATAGCCCGCGAAAGAACGCCCACCCAGCATTCGTCGGACGACGATCGGCTGTTCGACTTTGTTTTGACGTTCGATCGCGCAATTGTGGCAGCGGTAGCGCGACTGCTCCTCCTTCGAATCGGTGTTTCCGAGCCTTGACGGTGCTCATCGGGGGTCGGGCCCGACTGCCAAGGGGGCTTCGGTGCGGAACGGACCGGGATGTCGCACGGTCGTACGATCGATCCAGCTCCTCCGAAAGCATTGATTAGCAAATATATTGATGGAAAGTGTCCCGGGTAGGAGGGCTGCCTCACGTGGTCAGTCCGCCGCGCTGGGAGCCGCTAAGCAGCAGACCTCAGTCCGGGAAATCTGCTCTACGAGACAGAGTTTCGCTCGAACGGATATCGGTCAGGCTCCGCTCCAGGGTGTCGATCACGGCATCGTATCCGCCGTTACCCAAAACCAGCCGACGGGGCGGACTGTCTTGTTCCATTGCCGCGATCACTGCGCGGGCGCCGCGGCGCGGATCACCGGGCTGCACACCGTTCATTCCCACGAATGCGGCGCGGACCTGCTCCAGCATGTCGTGGTACTCCGGAATCGGCTCCGCCACGGGCTCGTCGGCGAAGCCGGCATAGGCGTTGGTGCGGAACGCCCCCGGCTCGACGGTCAGCACGGAGATGCCCTGCGACGCGACCTCCGCGCGCAACGTGTCGGTGACCGCTTCGATGGCGAATTTCGTCGCGCTGTAATAGCCGAATCCGACCGCGGCCACCATCCCGGCCACCGAGGACACGTTGACGATCCACCCGCTGCCGCGGGCGCGCATACCCGGCAGCACCGCGCGCGTCACCGACATCACCGCGAAGAAATTCAGCTCGAACATCGCCCGTACCGAGGACTCGTCCATCGCCTCGATCGACCCGAACCAGCCGCGACCGGCGTTGTTGACCAGGATGTCGATACCGCCCCAGTGCTCCTCGACGGTTTTCACCGCACGCTGGACCTGCGCCGCGTCGGTGACATCCAACGGCACCACTAGGACACGGTCACCGAAGGGCTCGGCCCACGTCGCCAATTCCTGGGGACGTCGGGACGTGAGTGCCACGCGGTCCCCGGTTTCCAGTGCCGCCTCGGCGAACGCCACCCCGAAGCCACCGGGTGTGCCCCCGGTGATGAACCACCGCCTGCTCATGGCTCGATCACCAGTCGGCTGATCAGCCCACCATCCAGCTTGAAGCGATAGTGCAGATCGGCGACCCCGCCCGGGAAGTTGCCTTCCAGGTGCTGCTTGACGTCGACGGTCGTGTCGGTCGTCGTCGCGCCGGTGAACGCCGTCGTATACGTGTACTCACTAACCGACCTGGTCAGCCAGGCCGCGATCTCGTCCCGTCCGGTGTAGTCGCGGCCCTCGTCGGTCACGACGGCGTCGGCGGTGAAGGTGGCGAGCGCTCGGTCGTCCTGTCGGCCGTCGAGTGCGTTCATGAAGGTCGTGATGTTGTCGGGGAGCCCGGCCCATTTTGTGGTCATGACCCTACGGTGAGGTCTCCCCCAGGGGGAAGGTCAACCCTGTTCGGCGCGCAGCACCGCGTCCAAGGTGGCCATGAGCTGCGACATCCGGCTGTTCGTGGGTGGCAAACAGGGATACCGGCGCAGGACATCGACCACGGTCGGGGTGGCGCGGCGGCACGCATCGTCGATCACTCGGCTCGCGGCGGCTGCATCGCCGTGCGCCTGGAGTTCGGCGATGCGAGCGCAGCTGGCGGCCGCACGCAAGATGTGTCCGGTTTGGGTGGCTCGCGCGATCGGGTGCAGGTAGGCCGCCGAGGCGGCATCGCCGGCCGATCGGGCGGCAAGTCGTGCCGCTTCGCTCGGTGCTTCGCCGGCCGCCCGATGTGCCTGCACTGACGCGACCCGCTGCAGCCTGCTGCGGGCAGCACCGTTCGCGAATTCCCATGCCGCCTCGATGGCAGCGCGCGGCCGAGAGTCATCTGGCTGCGCCGCTTCGAAGATCGGCAGGACCGTCTGCGCGGTCTCGGCCACAAAGCACGTCACGACACGAAGCTCGTCCATGGTCAGATTGAAGTCGCCTGCGACCACTGGCTCTCCGTCACTGCTCGTCGGTCAGCCGACTTGGAGCGGCCTGCCGCCAGGAGTCGAGCAGAACATCGTGCAACTCCTGCTCGTCCTCGAGTGCAGCCAACCGGACCCGCACCCAGGCCGAGGGCGCCTCATGTGGCGGCACCCAGAACTTCTCCGGTTCGGCGGCGATCAGTTCCTCGCGGTCAAAGCGCGGGCAGCGCACGGCGAAGGACGTCTCGTCATCGGGCACCGTGACGAACATCTTGCCGGCCACATCGAAGGTCGGATGTCCCCAGCGCTCCTTCTCCCGGGTCTCGGGCAAGGACAACGCGCTCCGGCGCACATCGTCGGCATCGAGCACGACGATCAGCCTACGGGTATGTACCCATCACCTTCATCGAATCTTCATCCGACCTGGAACGGACCCATACCCGCACCGCCGACCCTGGAGTGCAGGTGGCGAGAGGACCTGCCGCCAGGAACCGAGGAAGGATGTGCGATGCAGCACAAGCGATATGGATACGGGCTGGCCGCGGTCGCGGCAGCAGCTCTGCTGGTCAGTGCCTGTTCGGGTGCGACGACGGAATCGACGGCATCATCGACCGCCGGCACCGTGGCCGCGGCACCCGCCGCCAGCACGATCGCCTGTGCTGCCAGCAGGCGCAGGCCGAGGCCGGGCCGCCCGCGGGTGGTGCTCATTCGCCGGTTCCCATCCGATATCCCACACCGCGGACCGTGCTGATGTACCGGGGTTGCGCGGGCATTTCGGCTCTTCTCACAAGGCGACACTGGGCAGCATCTACGTAGTTGGTACGGAGATGACGGTAGCACACGCCGCCTTGGACGGCGGCGGGCGGTTCCCCAATCGAGACGATGAAATTCGTTGCCGCCGAGTGGGATAGCGGGATCCAGCGCCAGGCGGGCTGCGCAGTATCGGCGGTGCCGGTATGGCTTCGCTGGAGCTTCGATGAAGTTTTCGTAAAGGGTGTTCACCGGTCGGCCGCGGCTTACATATACCCCTTGCGGGTATACCCACCAGGGGTATATGTTCGGCTACAGGTACCCGGTAGGGGTATTGGATCGGAGGGAGTCGATATGAGCACGGCCACATACACGGTCACCGGGATGAGCTGCGGACATTGCGAGGCATCGGTCCGCCGAGAGGTCGCCGGAATCGCCGACATCCAGGACGTCAGCATCAGCGCCAAGACCGGCACCCTCGTCGTGACCTCGAGCGGACCGTTGGACGACGCGCACGTGATCAGCGCTGTCGACGAGGCCGGCTATACCGCGGTGCGCGCCGACTGACCGGGAGTCTTGGAGGAGGCGTCATGGAAGAACACAACGGACACGTCATGGCCGGCGAACACGCCGGCGATGATGCCCAGCACCATGGCCACGGTGCGCATGCGGGCCACGGTGACCACGTCGCGCAGTTCCGAAAACTGTTCTGGATCAACCTGATCATCGCCATCCCGGTCATTGCCTTCTCGACGATGTTCGCGATGCTCATCGGCTACACCATTCCCGCCATCCCCGGTGCGCGCTGGGTTGCTCCGGTGCTGGGCACGCTGATGTACGTGGTCGGCGGGCGACCGTTCCTCACCGGAGCGGTGTCTGAAATCCGTTCCCGGAAACCGGGAATGATGCTGTTGATCGGGCTGGCGATCACGGTCGCCTTCTTCGCGTCCTGGGCCGCGAGCCTGGGCCTGGTGCATCACGAGCTTGAGTTCTGGTGGGAACTGGCGCTGCTCATCGTCATCATGCTGCTGGGCCACTGGGTCGAGATGCGGTCGCTGGCGCAGACCACCTCGGCGTTGGACTCCCTGGCCGCATTGCTGCCCGACGAAGCCGAAAAGGTCGACGGGGACCGCACCATCACCGTCGCGCCCGCGGATCTGCGGGTCGGCGATCTGGTGATCGTCCGGCCCGGGGGCAGCGTTCCCGCGGATGGCCGCGTCGTGGACGGCCGCGCCGACGTCGACGAATCGATGGTCACCGGGGAATCCCGGCCCGTCTCGCGGGGCGTCGGCGACAGCGTCACCGCCGGCACGGTCGCCACCGACTCCGGCCTGCGCATCGAGATCACCGCCATCGGTGCGGACACCGCGTTGGCCGGCATCCAGCGACTGGTGAGCGAGGCGCAGAACTCCTCGTCACGAGCCCAGCGGCTGGCCGACCGCGCGGCCGGGTGGCTGTTCTGGTTCGCTCTGGCCGCCGCGGCGATCACCGCGCTGGCCTGGACGATCGTCGGGGACCCCGACGCTGCCGTCGTGCGGGCGATCACGGTCCTGGTCATCGCCTGCCCGCATGCGCTCGGCCTGGCGATACCACTGGTGGTCTCCATCGCGACCGAACGCGCGGCCCGTGGGGGCGTCCTCGTCAAGGACCGGTTGGCGCTGGAAGCGATGCGGACCGCCGACGTGGTGATCTTCGAC
The DNA here is from genome assembly GCF_053345865.1 of Mycobacterium sp. C31M. Taxonomy (NCBI): domain Bacteria; kingdom Bacillati; phylum Actinomycetota; class Actinomycetes; order Mycobacteriales; family Mycobacteriaceae; genus Mycobacterium; species Mycobacterium sp. C31M. The sequence goes on from NZ_JBKFAX010000003.1 coordinate 261,674, forward strand.
AAGACCGGCACTCTGACCAAGGGCGAGCCCACCGTCACAGCGGTCGAGGTGGCTGCCGACCTCGACGAGGCCGCGGTTCTCGCCCTGGCTGCCGCCGCAGAGTCCGACAGCGAACATCCGCTGGCCCGGGCCATCGTCCGGGCCGCAGGCCAACGTGGCATCAATGTGCCACGAGCCGAGGAGTTTTCGTCGTCGCCGGCGGTCGGTGTCACGGCCACCGTGGATGGCCAGGTCATCCGGGTGGGTGGGCCCCGCCTGCTGGAGGCGGTCGATGCACCGGAAGTCGGTGCCGCTGCGTTTTGGCGCGAGCAAGGTGCCATCATCCTGCACGTCGTGCGCGACGGGGCGGTCATCGGCGGGCTGCGATTGGCCGACGAGATCCGGCCCGAATCGCGGGAGGCCGTGGATGCGTTGCACCACATCGGGGTTGAGGTGGTCATGATCACCGGTGACGCCGACGCGGTGGCGAACGCCGTCGGCGACGAACTCGGCATCGACCGAGTGTTCGCCGGTGTTCGCCCAGAAGAAAAGGCCGCCAACGTGGCCACGCTCCAACGCGAGGGCAAGATGGTCGCGATGGTCGGAGACGGTGTGAACGATGCACCTGCGTTGGCCCAAGCCGACGTCGGCATCGCCATCGGTGCCGGGACCGACGTGGCGATCGCCTCGGCGGGCGTGATCCTCGCGAGTTCGGACCCGCGCTCGGTGCTCTCGGTCATCGAACTCTCCCGCGCCGGGTATCAAAAGATGAAGCAGAACCTCTGGTGGGGAGCCGGATACAACTTGGTCTCGGTGCCGTTGGCGGCCGGTGTGCTCGCCCCGATCGGCTTTGTGCTGCCGATGTCGGTGGGCGCGATCCTGATGTCCCTGTCGACGATTGTGGTGGCGCTCAACGCGCAGCTTCTGCGACGCCTGGACCTGAGCCCGGCGGCGAGCGTGCGGGCCGTCCTCAATCGCTGACGGACCGGTTGGTATCCGAAGAAAGCTGCTCGCCAAGAAGAGTCGCGACACCTGCCAGTGCCACATCGACGATGGCGTCCAGCCGTGACTGCGGCGTGCCGGCGCCGGCGTGGACCGCGAGACCCTGCCCGACCGTTACCACGTAATCGGCCAGCGCCGCGGTGTCGAAGCCGTCCGGACGCTGTGATACATCGGTGGTCGCGGCCAGCGCCTTGGCGACCGTGTCCTCCAGGCCTTGTCGATACTCGGCCAGCAACCGCGGAATGTGCGCGTTGTTCGGGCCGCACGCCAACCCGCCCTGGATGGACAGGCATCCCGGCACATCGCCATGCGGCGCGGTGTCCGCGATGGGACGCAGATAGGACTCGATGACCTCGTAGGTGGTGTCCTTGGCCAGCACCATATCGAGCTGTTCGCGGTACCGCTGCCCGTAGCGCTGCAGCGCCCGGACGAACAGCTGCTCCTTGCTGCCGAACGCGGCGTACAGGCTCGGGGCGGCCGCCATCCGCGCCGATGTGACCGAGCAGGCCGAACTCGATCGGGTCGCGTCCACCGTCGAGGGTTCCGGGCGCCGGCGACATCGTCTTTGCCAATGCCGGCATCGCCGAGGTCGCCGCACTCGGCGATATCAGCTGGGAGCACCGAGCTCGTCGACCGCAAGATCCGCGTCAACGTCGTCGCCCCGGGTGTCACTGAGACGCCCGGTCTGGCTGATCTGTTCTCCGGCGCCGACGACGCACTGGCCGCCCTGACTTCTTCGATACCGATGAAGCGGCGCGCCCGGCCGGAGGAGAACGGCAGCGTCATCACCTTTCTGGCCTCCGAGGGCAGCAGCTTCATGACCGGCTCGGAGATCTACGTCGACGGCGGCGGCAGTCAGCTCTGAGTCGGTCGGCTCAACTGCGACGGATTCGTCCATCGGCCGGGTACAACACCGCTTCCCGTGGTGCAATGGCCCCCACGCTGGTATCGGTCAGCGGAAAGGTGATCTGGGGGAGGATCGGCCGTGCGCCGTACTGGGCTGTTCGCTGCGGTTGCGGGAGGGTGGCGTCAGCCGGACCGGTACGACTGGGTGGTTCAGTTGGTGCAGTCCAGTGGGTACGGGCTGCTGACCCGGCTGGGCATCGCCGTCGGCTGCGTCGCGATCGGGGCTTGGCCGATCCTGATGGCATTCAGTTCGCGCGGGGTGAGTGGGACGGCGAACCAGATCGTGACGGTGATCTGCGGTGTCATCGCCCTGCTCTTCGCCGGTGTGTGGTTGATCGGATGGCCGTCCTACCGGCAGTCGAAGGTCATCGTGGTGGTCCTGAACGCCAGCATCGCGATCAGTTGTGTGCTCTACGTCCTCGACGACAAGCCGATGACCGGCACCTTGGCTTTCGCGCTGACGGCGAGCTATGTCGCCTGCGTGCACACTCTTCCGTCGCTCACCGTGGTGCTGGGGCTGGCCACGGTGCCGATCGTGATGCGGATGGTGATGGTGGGCCTGGACGGCGAACTCGCCGACGGCCTGGCCGACGGGCTGTTGCGGTTGACGTCGGTGATCGTGGTGCCGATGACGATCCGGATCCTCGTGCAACTGCTCGGCGATACCGCGGTGGTCTCCGACATCGATCCGCTCACCGAGCTGTTGAACCGCCGAGGACTGGTACGGGCGGTCCGGCAGCTGGTCGGCACCGACGGGCCCCACCGCATCTGCATGACGATGGTCGATATCGATGACTTCAAGACCATCAACGACACGTTCGGTCACGCTGCCGGAGATCAGGTCCTGGTCACGTTGTCGGACATGCTGCGCCGGACCTGTCCGGACGATGCGGTGATCGCCCGGATCGGGGGTGAGGAGTTCGCCGTCGTGACGCTGTGTGATGTCGGAGAAGCAACCGATATCGCCGAGCGGCTCAGATCGGAATTCGGGTACCAGCAAACCGAATTCACGGCGAGCTTCGGCATTACCGCCACCACGGTGGGCCCCGACGATGATGTCGACATCATCAAGTTGACCGACCGCCTGCTGGCGGCCTCCGACAAGGCCATGTACGTCGCCAAGCGGGCCGGGGGCGACCAGATCGAGGTGGTCAGCCTGGCGGGTTGACGGTCTGCCAATCCCGCGCCGCCACCAGTTCGGGCACCAGCGTCTCGGTCAGCAATCGAACGTCGTCGACATCGTCACCCGGGTAGCGCACCGTCGTGGTCGCTGTCGGGACATCGGCGCCGACGGCGACGATCGTGGTCCTCCGCGGGCCGGTCCACTCGGCCATCTGCGCCTCCCAGGGCGAGCCGCCGAAGACCAGCATCCGCAGATCGGAGTTCTTGGTGCGGTACACGTCGACATGGCTCCAGTCGCCGCTCTCGCAGCCGATGGCCGACCGGCGCGGCCCTTCCCGCAACATCAGCGCGCCCTGCTGCGCCGAGGACAGTCGGCGTGCGGGCGCCACCAGATGGGTCTCATCCGGACCGAGTAGAAGTTCGGACACCGATGGGCGCCAGTCACTTTCGGTGGACAGCAGGTGTGCGCTCGCACGTGCCGACGCCTCGATGGTGCTCACCAGGCCGGCGGTGGGTGTACCGGTCAGCTGGCATTCCAGCGCCAACAGCAGCGCCAGGGTGTGCTGAAAACTGCGGCAGGCCACCCCGCCGGCCTCCGGATCGGCCAGTAGTTCGACTGTGGCGGAACAGCGTTCGCTGATCGCTGAGCCTTCAGTATTGGTCAGCGCAACCGTCGTCGCCGCCGGATCGAGCCGGTCGAGGGCATCCAGTGTCTCCACCGAACCGCCCGACGCCGAGGTGGCCACCACCAAGGTGTCCGGCCCCCACACCGGCAAAAGGTCCGAGGACGCGATCTCGGAGACCGCACAGATGCCCCGGGCCCGCAGCCGGCCCGCGGCCACCCCAGCGGCATACGCCGAGGAGCCCATGCCGAGAAAAACAACGCGTGTCACGCCGGATGGCACCACGGCAGACCACGGGTTCGCCTGTGCCAGTGCGTCAGCCAGCCGCGAGAGCACCTCAGGCTTGCGGGCGAGGTCGGCGGCGAAGGCATCGGGGTTCATCGGCTCATCTCATCGAGTAGGGCGGGTAGTGCCGCATCGGGCACATACATCCAGCGCGGCAGGTGCCGGCCGGCGTAGACGATCTCACGCAGCACCTGCTGCAGCCGGAAAGGTATCAGGGCCTGCGCGACATCCAGGTCGCTGCGGCCGGCATCGTCCAGCCGATTCCGATAGGCGTCCAGCAGTGCGGCGCGGGCGTCGGCATCAACCGGAGCCAGACTGGCCTGTGCGAGCTCACTGCGCTTGCCCGCCACGATCGCGACGTGGCACAGCGACTGCACGATGCCGGCCAGGTCGACCGCGGTGGGTGCCGGCAGCACACGTTCGGCCGGGGGCAGTACTGGATTGCCGTCGAAATCGGTGATCACCAGATCTGCTCCGGCGCGCAGGATCTGGCCGACATGCAGGTCGCCGTGCGCCTCCAGGACCGGGATGTCGACCAGGCCGGCCAAGCCGTCGAGGGCGCCGGCAATGGTGTCGGCCCGCGTGTCGAGCAGCTCGGCCGTGTCCGGAGCGGCCAGCTCACGCGCGGCTGCCAAGGTGGCAAAGGCATTGTCCCGCCAGCGTTGTGCATCGGCGGCCGTCGACCGGGTCACCGTGGCCGCCAGTGCGATGTGCAGGTCGCCGACCACCGTGCCCAACTCGCGGCAGGTGTGCACCACGGTGGTGCGGTCAGCCGAACGCGCTGCTGCCTTGAATTCGTCGACGGCCCAGGTCCAGCCGTCCTCGGCGCCGGGCAGATAGCCGTTCACCGTTGCCGCAAGAGTCGCCACACCCCCTTCGGGTGTCCAGGTGACCACACCCCACGGGGTGGGCATCGCGGTGAATCCGGCGGAGGTCAGCGCGGCGAGTCGGCCGGGCGCCGGGTGCGGCCCGGGTTCCAGGTGGGTCGCCCACTTGACCACGGCGACGTCACCGACGATCACAGACTCGTTGGTCTGATCGACGGTGACCGGGCGCTCGCCCGCGGGGACGGCTCCCGCGGTCCAGGACATCACCTCGAACCGTCCATGTGAGGACCGGCCGGGCGCGCCGACGATCAACCGCAACAGGGCCTCGGCCACTCCGTCACCGGCACCGGCGCGTCGCCATCGGTCACCGTCGGCCACGGCAGGGACCGCCGCCAGCGAGCCGTCCCGGTCGATGATGGCCAGCGCGTATCGGTCGTCGAGACGCAGCAGATCGAGCGGTTCCAACTCCACGGGTCAGGCGCGATGCGCGTGGCCGACAGTCTCGATGACATCAGCGGCCCGCTCGATCCCGTCGCGTTCGCGGATCTGCGCGCCGATCGCCGAAACCTTCTCGCGCAGTGCGGTATCGGCCAGGATTCGGTCCAGCGCGCCGGTAAGTTCGTCATCGGCGAAGTGATAGGTGTCCAGCCGCACCCCGAGGCCGAGTTCGTCGACGCGCTGGGCGTTCTCGTACTGGTCCCAGAACAGCGGGAGCACGATCAGCGGCTTGCCGAAGTGCAGCGATTCGGTGGTGGTGTTGTTGCCGCCGTGCGAGATGACGGCGTCGACCAGTGGGATGATCCGGGTCTGCGGCAGCATCTGCGCGCCGACCATGTTGTCGGGCAAGGTGATCTTGTCAGCCTGCGGCCCCTTGCTGACGATGAAGCGGTGCGGTGTGCGGCCCAGCACGTCGACCAGGCGCTGCATCAACTCGACATCGGCGGCGCCCAGCGACCCCAGCGACAGGTACACCAGGGCGCTGCCGTCCGGGCGGTCGGCCATCTCGGCGGGAAGTCGGTATTCCTCATCGGTTTCCCGGATGCTGGAATCGATACGCGTCCAGGAGTCGCCGAGCGGACGCCGGTCGGTGTAGTCGGCCTCGGCCGGATAGTTGTAGATGGTGGCGGCGTTTTCGCGCGGCATGAACTCCAACTCCGGAAGTGGTTCTCCGCCTTGCTCACGAACCCAGGCATCGAAGTCCTGCCACATCGGGCGCAGCACCCGGTCGTATTCCGCCGTGTAGTCCGCCCATGCCGAACGATCATCGCTGGGCAGTCCCGAGAACGGCGGTGGGACATCGGAACCCGGTACTTCCAGCGGGCTGCACGAGATGAAGCGGACGAACGGCTTTCCGGCCGTGGTCAAAGCAGGGAACAGCACCACATTGTCCTCGACGATGACGTCGGGTTGGTGGGTGGCGATGATCTCGCGCAGTCGCGGCTCGCAGTACTTGGCTCCGTCGATGAGGGCTTGGAAGGTGGGCGCGATGAACGTCTCGAGCTGCGCGATAGTGGGTTTGGCGAACTCGGGTGCGGTTTCGGCGATGAAGTCGGTCCAGAACTGTCCGGCGTCGCCATCGGCAGCCTCGGGTGCCGGTTCGGCCAGATCGACCAATTCCTCGATGAAACCGTATTTCTTGATCTTCCCGGCCCAGGAGGATTCGGCGGCGAACACGATCGTGTGTCCGCGCTCGCGCAGCTTGGCGGCGACACCGATGCATTGGTTGGTGGGTCCGTAGGCGGATTCCGGCCAGAACATGATGGTGAGGGAGTCGCTCATCGGTGTTTCCTTTCGTCCTGCGCCGTGCGGGGCAGCGGGTGACCGGTTGCCACCCGCGCGTAGTCGAGGATCAGTTCGGTGGAGGCGTCGGCATCGAGGCTGGGATGCCGGGCCACCATGCGGTAGCCGTAGGCGTCCTCGAGCGCGACGATATTGCGGGCGATGTTCAACGACCGTGATGTCAAGGTGAAAACACCCTGTGCCGCACCGGATTCCAGGATCACCTGGTACATGGCCACCTGCCGGTCGAACAAAGCCGTCAGCAGGACGCCGTAGGTGGGGTAGCGCCCGGCGGCGCCGCCCAGTTCGCACAAGAGCTTGACGGCGGGATCGTCAGAGTCGACCGGCAGTCCGGATTCGATCGTGACCACCAGGCGGCGGTCCGATTCGGCGATGCCCTCGATGGCGCGCAGGCGCTCGTCGTAGAACCGCTCCATGCCGGCGCGATTGGCCTCGACGAGCAGGGTCTGCACATCCGGGAAGTGGTAGAGCACTGCGCCGGAGGTGAGGCCTGCCTCGGCGGCGACCTGGTTGAGCTGGACGTCGGCCCCGTGTTTCATCACGGCGCGCTGCGCGGCATGTAGCAGCTTTGCGCGTCGTTCCGTGCGGCTGACGGGCACCGACACCTCCTGAAATCTATGTCCCGGCTCACTGTGCCAGAGATTCCGCCCCTGCGCTGGAAAAACTTGAACTGTTACTCAGTTTTAACGACTAAATATCGCTCTACATGCGAATTTACGGCTTGCACTCCTTGAAATTCAGTGCAACTATCGTCCCTGCCGCCCTCGCCGATCCGCGATGGCATTCCCTTCACCCCCGGAGCCCCAGATGAGAAGCGCCGACCTGTTGCGCGATGCCGAACCCCGGCCCGTGTGGTGGGACGACATGCCGACGGAACCACGCACCGAACCGCTGACCGGGCAGGTGCGCGCCGATCTCGTCATCATCGGAGCCGGTTATACCGGCCTGTGGGCAGCGATCGAGGCACTCACCGAGAACCCCGGTCGCCGCGTGGTCCTGCTCGAACAGCACTGGGTCGGTGCGGGCGCATCCGGGCGCAACGGTGGGTTCGTATCCGAGTCGCTGACCCACGGCGTCGCGCACGGTGAGGCGATGTGGCCCGATGAACTCGACGAGCTGCAGCGGCTCGGCCGTGAGAACGTCGCCGAGATCGCCGCCTTCCTGCGTAGCCACGACATCGATGCCGACCTACGACTGGTCGGCAAGACCACGCTGGCGCGCACCACCCACGAGTACGACGCATTGCGGCGCGCGGTGTCCGTCTACGGCCGTCGCGCCGAACAGGTCCGCTTCCTCGATCGCGACGAGGTCCGCGCCGACATTCATTCGAGGGCGTTCCTCGGAGGACTGCGCATCAGCAGCGGCGGCCTGGTCGATCCGATGGCCTTGACGCTCGGATTACGCCGTGTCGCCGAGGAATTGGGTGCCGCCATCTTCGAGAACACCACGGCCTCCGGGATCACCCGGACCGGTTCGGTCCTGACCGTCCGCAGCGCACGGGGTGCCGTGGAGACCGACCAGGTGCTACTGGCCTCCAACGCCTACCGGCCCCTGCTACGTCGGCTGCGCGCCTGGATGCTGCCCGTCTACGACCATGTGCTGGCCACCGCACCGCTGACCGCGGACCAGGTGGAGTCCGTCGGCTGGACACAGAATCAGGGACTGACCGACGCAGGCAACCAGTTCCACTATTTCCGCCGCACCCGTGACGACCGGATCCTGTGGGGCGGATACGACGCCATCTACCATTTCGGCAACGCCGTGCGCCCTGACCTGGAGTTGCGCGATCAATCGCACCGGCTACTGGCACAACACTTCCGGGAGACCTTTCCGCAATTGTCCGATCTGCCGTTCACCCACCGCTGGGGCGGCGTCATCGACACCACCACCCGGTTCACCCCGATCTTCGGCACGGCCTTGAAGGGCCGGCTTGCATATGCGGTCGGATTCACCGGACTGGGAGTGGCATCAACACGATTCGGCGCCCGGGTGGCGCTGGACCTGCTGGCCGGGCGGAGCACCGAGCGGACCCGGCTGAAGGCGATCACCGGCACCGCGGTGCCGTTTCCACCCGAGCCGCTGCGCTGGCCGGCCGTCCAACTGACCCGGGCCGCGCTGGCGCGCGAAGACGTAACCGGGCGCCGTGGACCGCTTTTGCGCACGCTCGACCGGTTCGGTGTGGGCTTCAACAGCTGAGGAGTGCAAGACATGACCGCGGGACGATTCCACCGAGGCCGGCGCCTGCCGGGCTCGGGTGAGCGGCGGGTCCTTCACAACCCGTCCACCGGGCTGGCGACCACGACGGTCACCGAGGCCTCGGTGCCGGAGTCGACGCAAGCAGTCACGGCAGCGGCCGAGGCCTTCCACGAGTGGTCGCGGCGCACCGCCGGCGACCGCGTCCGTGTACTGCTGCGCTGGGCTGATCTGATCGACGCGCACGCAGCACAGCTGACCGCCTTGGAGATTGCCGAAACCGGTAAGCCCGACGCGGTGTTTCGCGACGGTGAGCTCCCGTTCGGCACCGACAACCTGCGCTTCTTCGCCGGTGCGGGCCGGTCTTTGGAGGAGACCGGCGCCGGGGTGCTCAGCGAGGGCTATACCTCGATGATCGTCCGCCGCCCGGTGGGCCCGGTCGTCGGAATCGCGCCATGGAACTTCCCGCTGATCATGGGTCTGTGGAAGATCGGACCGGCACTCGCGGCCGGCAACACCATCGTCGTGAAACCCGCGCCATCGACCCCGTCGAGCACCCTCTACCTTGCCGAACTCGCGATCGAAGCCGGTCTGCCGCCGGGAGTTCTGGAAGTGGTGACCGGGGATCAGGCCGTCGGGCAGGCATTGGTGGCCGACGAACGGGTGCAACTGGTTTCGATCACCGGGTCCACCCGGGCGGGGCGACAGGTGATGTCGGCCGCGGCGCTGCGCGGTGCCCGCGTCCATCTGGAGCTCGGCGGTAAGGCGCCGTGTCTGGTGTTCGACGACGCCCACCTCGACGACGCGGCGCATGGCATCGCACTGGGCGCGACCTACAACTCCGGGCAGGACTGCACCGCCGCCACCCGCGTCTACGCCCACGAATCCGTGTTCGACGACCTGGTGCAGCGACTCGTTAATGCGTTCAACACGATTCGTGTCGGCGATCCGCGCGACAAGAACACCGATATCGGTCCGCTGATCAATACCGAGCATCGTGACCGCGTGCACGGATTCGTCGAACGTGCGGTGGCCGCCGGGGCGACGGTGCACTGCGGCGGTGCCATTCCGGACGGCCCCGGCGCGTTCTACCCGCCGACGCTGATCACCGGGGTGCCGCAGTCCGCCGAGATCGTGCAGGACGAGGTGTTCGGTCCGGTGCTGGTGGTCCTGCCGTTCCGGGATGAGGCCGAGGCCATCCGGCTGGCCAACGACTGCCGCTACGGACTGGCATCGTCGGTCTGGACAACCGATGTCGCCCGTGCGCTGCGTACCGCTCACGCCATCGAAGCAGGTGTCACCTGGGTCAACGACCATCTGCCGATCGCCTCGGAGGCCCCGCACGGCGGGGTCAAGGCCAGTGGTTTCGGCAAGGACATGAGCCAGGCCGCGGTGGCCGAGTACACCGTCGCACGCCACATCATGGTCAAGCACGCGCCGCGGGTGGCGCACGACTCGTTCCGTCCCTCATGAAAAGGACCGTCCGACAACACCAATAAGCGACGAAACCATCCGGATACCCTGATCCGGGTGGTTTTTCATGTCCAGTGACGATGGTGAAAATGTTGGTGGACAACAAATTATCGATTCCAGATGCGAGATGACCACCGGGCGTCTAGCGTGTGAACCGCGCAGCCGGTCCGTGAGAAACGCTCCGGTGTAACGGAATAGGCGAGGCACTGATCCATCGGAGCTGTGCCGACATCAACACCCGACATCGATGTCGAGGACTCAGCATCAAGCACTGGAGGTTCACATGGCGACCAAGGATGACGCCACCGCGCTGCACTCGGTGGACGAGGTGTTGCCGCGGAAGATGCGTTGGTTCGACGGCTTCGCGATGGCCATGACGATGCCCGCCGCGCTGGTCGCGACGTTGGGCGCGTCGATCGCCGGGCTCGGTGGCTGGGGCGCGGCAATCCTCTGGGCGATCTCGATGGCCATCTCGTTGGCGGTGAATTGGATCTACATCGAACTGGCGGCGATGTTCCCGAATGCCTCCGGCGGCATCTCCGGGTACGCCGCCGAGGCCTGGAAGAAGCGCGTCCCGTGGTTCGCGCCGCTGGCCGGCGTGGGCTATTGGCTGCCGTGGGGCTCCAACCTGGCTACCTACGGATCGTTCACCGGCCTTCTGGTGCAATCACAGTGGTTTCCCGACACGCAGTGGGCGGTCGACCTCGGTCCGCTCCACCTGAGCTTCCCGATCCTCGTCGGTCTGGTCGTCATCTTCGTGCTGTACGGCATCAACATCATTGGCGTCCGCGTCACCATGGCCTTCGTCTACGTCACCGCCGCCATCCTGATGATCCCGCTGGCGGTGTTCATCTTCTTCCCGCTCTTCAGTGCCGACTGGGCGCCGATGGATCTGACCTGGAAACTGCACGGGCTGGAAGGCCTGCACACCGCGATCGTGTGGCTCTACGTGATGGCTTGGACGACACTGGGTATCGAGGTGTGCGCCACCTTCGCCTCGGAGTACCGCGATCCGGTGGCCGACACCTCACGCGCGATCCGCGCCTCGGCGCTGTTCTGCCTGGGTGTCTTCTTCCTGGTGCCACTGACGCTGGGCGGTTTCGCCGGTGAACAGGCCATCGGCGAGGACCCGTCGACTTTCTTCGTGGCCAGCTTCTCCCAATTGACCGGTGCCGGTGCGGATGTGATGGTGCTGTGCCTGATCGCATCGCTGGTGCTGGTGATGTTGACCTCGGTCGCGGATGCCTCGCGCGTGCTGTTCAACATGGGTAAGGAGGGCATCACCGTCCGGTCGATGGGCAAGCTGAACCGTCGTGGTGTGCCGGTGCGGGCGCTCAACGTCATGCTGGTGCTCAATGTCGTTCTGCTGGTGGTGCTTCAGCAGCCGTTGGCGATCATCGTGACGGGCAACCTCGGCTACATCCTGGCCCATGTGCTGGCCGTCGCCGGGTTCGCGCTGCTACGCAAGGACCGCCCCGAGGCATCGCGGCCCATCCGGCTGCCGCAGGTGTTCGTGCCGCTGTCGATCGGGTTGGCCACCCTGCTGGGCATCCTGCTGGTGGTCGGCGCCACCGGATTCTCCATCACCGGATACGGCGGTGTTCTCGAACTCGGTATCGCGCTTTCGATTTTGGCCGCCGGTGTAGTGCTGTGGTGGCTCGTCCAACGGCGCGACCGGGCGGTCGCTGCCGCGTCATCGCCGGATCAGGGCAGCGCGTAGTCCATCGGCGGCCCGTTGAGGGCCGCGGCGTCGCGGTGGGCCACCGTCGTGGCGATGGTGCTATCACCGCGGGCCACCCCGATGATCGAGACTTCGTCGTTGACCGCGAAGGCGGCCGCCGTGTCACCCATCTGACTGCCGGCCGCGGTGATGCCGTGTGTCTGGTTGTCGAGGAGGAACGTCCGGGCGACTCCGTCGGCGCCCATCGCGGTCAGCGACGTCGGCGACACGGCGATCAGCCGACCGTCCTGCATGACCGGCTGCACGGCATTGGCGATCGGGGCAGGCGCAGGATCGTGCGGGTGGGCGCTCTGCGCGGACTCCGCGGTCTGCATCACCAGGGCGGTCACGACGGCAGCGAAAGCCACGGCAAAGGAGATCGTGAGGCTGATCGTCGTGCTGATCGGCGTCCGCCGCGCGTGCTTGCCGGTGTGCACGTCATTGACCTCCTTTGCGTTGATGCGGGGTTACCCGGCATCACGGTGGGAGTAAACAGTCACCGTCCGTTCGTTTGGGGGATGACCGGTGCGCTCTGTGACAGATCAACCGGGTGGCGGCTGGGTGCCGACTCCGATCGTGATGCGCGGTGAGGCGGCCGGGTCGAGCCATTGCAGCAGCGTGCGCATGTCATCGCGTCCGACCGCGATGCAACCCCAGGTGGGTTCGCCGTCGGTGACGTGCAGGAAGATGCCCGCTGAGCGCCCCGGGATCCGGGCGGGGTTGTGGTCGATCAGCACCGCGTAGTCATAGATCACGCCTGAAGTCCCGAGGTTCTCAGCGTCCTCCGACGGGATCGTGGGCGACCGTACGAGGGTGTTGTAGGTGGGGGAGTCGACGTCCTCGTCCCACCAATCCTGGTCATCAACACGGGTATAGGGCAGCGCGGTCCCGGGATTGGGTTCGCGACCGAACGCCATCCCGAGCGGGAAGGTGCCGACGGGCGTGCGGAAGACATCGTCCTGCGGTTGGCCGACACCCAGCTCGCCGAGGTCGGCGGGGATGGGACCGAGAATCTGCTGCCAGTCGTCGCCGACGAGTTCATACGCGGTCAGCGTCCCGACCGGGGAGTCGGCGGTCGGCGCCTGCACGGTGATCAACTGTGATTGCGCCGGCTGGGCCGCCGCAGACATCGGGGACAGCGCGCCCAGTACCGCCGTGGCGGTCCACGCCAGGAGAAACCTGATCCCCTTCGACATTCCCACGCATCCTCCCCGTCCGGTCCTTCAACACTATGTGGCCGCTGGGTGATCAACGGCATCGCGGGCCATCGGTAAATGGATTTCCCGACCCGGGCCGGCACGCCTACCCTGGGTAGGCGCACTAACTATGTGCGGCAATCCAGGGAGTGTGCATTGAGTACCGGGCCGATCAGTCGCGCCACGACAACGCCGAAGGCGCCGCCGAGCGCGGGCGTCGTCATCGCGCTGTTGGTGTCCTCGGCGTTTGTCATGATCCTCAACGAGACGATCATGAGCGTCGCGCTACCCGTGCTGATTGTCGACCTGGATATCGCCGCCCGCACGGCGCAATGGCTCACCAGTGGATTCCTGCTGACCATGGCCGTTGTCATCCCGATGTCCGGCTCGCTGCTGCAACGGTTCCCGGTTCGGACCATCTTCGTGGCGGCGATGTCGCTGTTCAGCGCCGGCACCCTGATCTCGGCGCTGGCGCCGGGATTCCCGGTCCTGCTGGCCGGTCGCATCGTGCAGGCCTGTGGCACCGCCGTCATGGTGCCGCTATTGATGACCACGGTCATGAAACTCATCCCCGCCGATCGCCGCGGCCAGACGATGGGCACCATCTCGATCGTGATCGCGGTGGCGCCGGCGGTCGGGCCCACACTGTCCGGGTTCATCCTCGGGTCGCTGAACTGGCGCTGGACGTTCTGGATCGTGCTGCCGATCGCGCTGGCGGCGTTCGCCGCCGGGTTGGTCTGGTTGCGGGTGGCCGATGAACGTGAACAACCCACACCGATCGACACGCTCTCGGTCCCGCTGTCGGCAATCGCGTTCGCAGGCTTGGTGTTCGGGCTCTCGGAGTTGGGTGGGCACGGCGGCCAGGGCATCCCGGCCTGGATACCGCTGACGGTCGGTGCGGTCGCGATGGTGCTCTTCGGTGTCAGGCAGATTCAGCTCCAGCGCATCGACCGCGCCTTCCTGGACCTGAGCCCGTTCACCTATCGGCGGTTCTCGGTGTCGGTGGCCCTGGTGGTCATCGGGTTCATGGGACTGTTCGGTGCCATCATCATGATTCCGCTGTATGTGCAGGATGTGCTCGGTCAGAGTGCGCTGATCGCCGGTCTCACGAGCCTTCCCGGCGGGCTGCTGATGGGTGTGGCGGGCCCGTTGGTCGGCCGGGTGTACGACCGCCACGGCGCACGACGGTTGGTGGTGCCGGGTTCGATCATGTTGTTCCTGGCGTTGTGCGGTTTCGCGATGCTCTCCGCGACCACGCCCATCTGGGAACTCATTGTGCTGCAGACGATCATGATGGTCGGCCTGGCGATGATGTTCACACCACTGATGACCGACGCGCTCGGTGTCCTGCCCGACCGGCTGTACTCGCACGGCAGCGCCATCATGACGACCCTGCAGCAGGTGGCCGGGGCGGCCGGTACCGCGCTGTTCATCACGGTCATGGCCAGGGCGTCCGCATCCGGCGGTGCTCCCGATATGCTCGGTGTACACGCGGCCTTCGTGGCCGCCGCCATCATCGGTGCGGTGGCCGTGGTGACGGCGTTCTTCACGGCGTCACAGCCGAGTCCGGCCGGCGGAACGCCGGTTCACTGAGCCGCAGCGAGGCCCGGACGGTGATCAACTCCGCGACCGTGTCGGCGACAACGATGGTCTGCGGATCGTCGGCCGCCTCGTACCGGTCGTTTGCGGTGTCATAGCCGGCACCGGCGATCGATCCGTGATCGGCGGCCAGTTCGACGACCTCGGCGGGCCAGCCGATGACACGTAGTTTCGCAGCGAACTCGATGGCGGCTGTGGCCGGGACCACCTCATCGGCATCGCCGGTGAGCAAGGTGAATGGAGTCGGCAGGGCTCCGGCGGGTGGTCCGGCTGGTATCGGACCGCTGGAAATCGGGTCATCGGCCCAGAATGCTCCGCCGAGACAGGTGGTGTGCGCCACCGGGATATCCAGTTCGGAGGCGCGCAGTGTCAACCCTGCCGCGGCGACACCGCCCAGCGACCAGCCGACGACGATGAGACCGGCATCTGAGGCACGCTGCCCCGCGAAACGTGCCGAGGCCAACAAATCTGAACGTCCGCCATCGGGTGCGTGCGAGTCCCAATCCGGAGCGATGACGCCGACCTCCCGGACGGCAAGTGCCGCGGCCAGATTGCGGACGGCCGCCCGTGAGTCGGTCTGCGTGCCGTGCCACAGCAGTGCCGTGATCGGTGCGGTCATGCCGAAAACGTCAGCCGACCGCCCGGGGGCGTACTCGACGGTTTCCACGAGCTGCTCACGATCAGGGTGTCGGGCTCTGGGCCGACTCCCACTTGGATTCCAACGACCGCTGCGCCGGGGTGCCCGCCGCCAGTTCGAGTTGGAACGTCTCGCCGTCATCGCCTTCGAAGGTGACCAGGAAACCCGCGTCGACAGGCTCCTTGTGAACCACCTTGTAGACGCCGGCGCGATCCTGCAGAGCGACGATATCGCCCTCCGCCGCGTCGTCGATGATGCCTTCGGTAGGTGACTTAGCCATGTGTGGAGCGGTAGCCCGAAAGGTGTGCCGCTAAACCGTCCAGTGGCCGGTAATTGCACACGGTCCGGCGGGCTGAAACGGTGTCATAACCGGCCACTCGGCGCACGGGTCAGAGTTGCCATCCCCGCGATCACCACGTCCAGCTCGAACTCGAACTGCTCCGACGGTGTGGGCGCGGGACCGGCCAGCACCGTCCGCAGCGCCGGGTACTGCTCGGGGACGGCCTCGTCGAGCGCGGCACGCGTTTCGGCCCCGTAATCGTGTTGGCCGGCGGCGGCCTGCAGGGCTGTCTGCGCTGCGGTCTGTGCGATACCGGCGACCGCCGTCAGAGCCTTTTGTGCGTCGGGTGCCGCGAATCCGGCCTTGAGCAGGACGGCGATGACACGTTCGGCCAGGCCCAGCGCCGCCGTCGCGCCCGCACCCTGCAGGGTGGTGTGCTCGATCGCGACGCCGATCTGGATCAGGCCCTCCCGGAATGCCCGCGCGTAGCTGCGCATCACCGCAGCCCAGTCTGCATGGCTGGGCAGCTCGACGGCGGCCAACTGCGCCTCGAACCGGTCGGTGACCACCAGGGACAACAGGCCCTGCCGGTCGCCGACGTAATAGTGCAGCGCCTTACGGCTCACCCCGAGCGCGTCGGCAACCGCCTGCATCGACAGATCCTGTGGTGCGACGTTGCGGGTGGCCGCGACGATCTGGTCGCGCCCGATCTTGGCCGGCCGGCCGCGCGGCCGACGCGGGGTGTCTGCGCTGCTCGGGACGGCCATCGGCACAGCCTATCCACGATTTTTTTCCGGTCGGCGAAAAATGCCCCGAAACCGCGTCGCGATTCCTATGCTGTGCACATGCCAAACACCCCCTATCGGGTTGTCCAGTGGACAACCGGTAATGTCGGCAAGAGTTCGGTACAGGCCATCGCGGCCAATCCGAACTACGAACTCGTCGGTCTCTATGCATGGTCGGAGGACAAGGCCGGCCGCGATGCCGGTGAGCTTGTCGGGATCGAACCGCTCGGCGTCGCGGCCACCAACGATGCCGACGCGCTGCTCGCCCTCAAACCGGACTGCGTCGTCTACAACCCCATGTGGAACGACGTCGACGAGCTCGTGCGCATCCTGTCGGCCGGGGTCAACGTCGTCGCGTCGGCCTCGTTCATCACCGGCCACAATCTGGGCGAGGATCGTGCGCGGCTCGAAGAAGCCTGTCAGAAAGGCGGATCCACGCTGTTCGGTTCCGGGGTGAGCCCCGGATTCGCCGAACTGCTGGCCATCGTCGCGGCCAATGCGTGCGACCGTATCGACAAGATCACCATCACCGAAACCGCGGACACCACGCTCTACGACTCACCGGATACCGAGCGCCCGGTGGGATTCGGTGCGGCCATCGATGACCCGAACCTGCAACCGATGGCGGCCAAGGGCACCGCGGTGTTCGCCGAGGCAGTGCAGCTGGTCGCCGATGCCGTCGGCATCGAACTCGACGAGATCAACTGTGTCCCTGAATATGCCGAGACCACCGAGGATCTGGTGATGGCGTCCTGGACCATCCCGGCCGGACACGTCGCCGGTGTGGCGGCGAGTTGGCAGGGTGTACGCAATGGCAAGGTCGTCATCGACGTCAATGTGCGGTGGAAGAAGGGGCAGACGCTGAAGCCGGACTGGCAGATCGACGGGGACGGTTGGAAGATCACCATCGACGGCCGACCGACGGTCAACATGCAGGTCGGCTTCTTGCCGCCGGTGGACATGATCGAATCCGCTACCTCCATCGACGACTTCTTCGTCCTGGGCCACATTATGACGGCGATGCCACCCATCCACGCCATCGCCGCGGTCGTCGACGCCGCACCGGGCATCGCCACCTACGCTGATCTGCCGCTCACGCTGCCGCGCGGCGTCGTCTCGGCGGGCAAGGGGTGATCACACCCCAACGGCGTGTCGGGCCGCGCGTCGTCCGGAGAACACGCAGTCGGCGATCGACAGCCCGCTGACATAGGAGTTGACGCAGAGTCCGATCGCGGTGCGTCCGGCCGCGTACAGGCCTGGGATCGGTTCGCCGGCCATGCTTTTCACCGCACCCGAGTCCTCGTCGACCACCAGTCCGCCGAGGCTGAACATCGGGCACGGGTTGATCAGGCTCTGCTTCACCGAGATCGAGATCAGCGAGTACGGGCCGGCGCCGACCGGTCGGACGAAGTCGGCAGGTTTGCCCATCGGGTCGGGTTCTCCGGCTGCTGCGGCGCCGTTGTGGGCTTCGACGGTGCGTAGCAACCCGCCGGGTTCGACGCCCGCCGCTGCGGCGACGTCGGCCAAGGTTTCCGCCTCGACCCGGTCCGCGCGCAGCATGGCCTCCATTTGCAGACGTTGAAACCAGATTGCCTCAGCTGCAAGATCTTTACGGGCCTGCGCCAACAGTGCTCGGTCAGCCAGGATCCACGCGCGTCCGCCCTGGCTTCGCACCACCGCGTTGCCCACGGCGGCTCCGTACCGGGTTTCGTCGATGAATCGCTCACCGTGGGCGTTGACCACCAGTGCGCCGAGGAACGAGCTCGGCGGCGTGATGAATCGCCACGCCGAGATGTTATCCAGATGATCTGCAGCAGCGCCGATTTCACGAGCAATCTGAATTCCGCTGCCATCATCGCCGCTGGTGCCCAATGCCAGCCCATCTCGGTAGGCAGGGGCATGGGCGGCTATCCATTCCCGGTTGGCGATATAGCCGCCGGCGCTGAGGATGACCGCTTTTCGGGCATGGATGTCGACCACCTCGCTGTGTCGTCGTTCCAGAGCGGCCATCCGGTTCTCCATTGCCGCGCGCAGTGGCGGGTAGTAGATTCCGGGCTTCACCGCGAGCGCGGAGTAGGTGTGAAACCGCCGTCGCACCGAAGGTGGTGCGGCGGCCAGTGTGCTGACCCGCACGCCCGTGACGGAGCCGTCCCCGTCTGTGAGTAATGCGACTGCACGGGTGTGGAACTGGGTTCGTACCCCGAGTTGGTCGGCCGCTTCGGCCAACGGATGGTAGATTCTGCGACCCGACGCGCCGGCACCCTTGGCGCGGTGGCCCCGCGGCACCGGTGCAGTGATGTTGCGGAACTTCCCGGAGTTCTCGCTTCCGGAATAGTAGAGGTAGTACTTGTTGTTGGGAAACGAGGTCTTGTACGGGCACGGCGAGGCTTCGAACGGTACGCCGTGCCCGGTCAGCCAGTCGATCATCTCGGGACTGCCTTCTACGAACCGCCGCAGCGTCTCCGGTGTCACGGCATCGCCGATTTCGGCCTGCAGGTAGGCGAGCATCGCATCGGCGCTGTCCTCGAAGCCGGCCTCACGTTGTACCCAGGTGCCGGCGCCGGCGTAGATGATCCCGCCGGACACCTGCGTCGCGCCGCCCCCGTTGAACCGGTCGACGGCCAGTACGTCGGCACCGTGGGAGCGTGCCTCGATCGCTGCGCACACGCCGGCCGCCCCGTACCCGACGACGACCACATCGGCAGTTCTGTCCACAGCCCCTCCTGCGCCAAGATTCAGAGTTTAGACTCTTAGTACAAGCTTGGAGCCTAAACCATTAGGCTGGCCTGGTGGCAGACCAGAGTGGACGAGCGGTGCCGGCCTCGGTCGCAGAACGCCTCTACGCGGCGGCGGACATCATTGCGAGCAAGGGACTGCAGGACACCAAGATCGAGGAGATCGCACAGGCCTCCGGCGTGCCCAAGGCCACCCTTTACTACTACTTCGCCGGAAAGGACCAGATCCTGTCTTTCCTGCTCAAGGACTCACTCGGCCATCTCGCCGAGGAGGTCGCCGCCGCGGCGGACACGCCAGGGACAGGCCGGGACCGGTTGGCGGCGGTCATCCGGGTGCAGGTCGAACACACCATGCGGCGGGCCGGTCCAAGTCGGGCGCTGGTCGGCGACCTGGGCCGCGCGATCCGACTTCCCGAGCTCACCGTGGCGGTGCAAGAGGCCTTCTATGCCCCCATCGCGCGGGTGCTGCGCAGCGGTGTCGAGGACGGATCGTTGCGGGTGCTGGTCGACCCGGACACCGATGCGGTCACCATCTTCGGCGCCGTGATGATGACGGCGATGCTGCACAACGTCGTGGACTCCTACCGTCCGGAGGCCGACGTCGCCGACGGGGTGACCCGGCTGTTACTGGAAGGCCTGGCCGGCCGGGCAGACTGAGCTATCCCTGCTCTTGCTGGAATACCGTGACCGACCGAGCTGCGACCTTCCTGGTCGCGCCTGCGGTCACCGCTTCGGTGAGGTCCGCTTCTGTCGCAGTGTCGATGACCGGTAGCCAGGAATCGCCGAACTCCGTGGGGGGCAGCGTGAATTCGATCGGCTCGTGATGGCCGTTGAAGCACACCACAAACGAGTCATCGGTGACACGCTGCCCGCGCGGGTCGAGATCGGGGATCCCGTGCCCGTTCAGATAGATCGCCACCGATTTGCCGAATCCGGTGTCCCAGTCCTCGTCGTTCATCTCCGAACCGTCGGGCCGGAACCAGGAGATGTCCGGCACCCCGGAGGATCCGCGTTGCCGAACCGGGCGGCCGGTGAAGAACCGGCGGCGCCGGAAGATCGGGTGCTCGGCGCGCAGGGCGGCGAGCTTGGCCGTGAACGCCAACAGTTTCTCGTCGGCATCGGCCCAGTTCACCCAGGTGATCTCGTTGTCCTGGCAGTAGCCGTTGTTGTTGCCGCCCTGGGTGCGTCCCAGTTCGTCGCCGTGACAGATCATCGGCACACCCTGAGACAGCAGCAGCGTGGTGAGGAAGTTGCGTTCCTGCTGGGCGCGCAGAGCCAGGATCTCCGGATCGTCGGTGGGTCCTTCGACACCGCAGTTCCACGAGCGGTTGTGGCTCTCGCCGTCGTTGTTGCCCTCGCCGTTGGCGTCATTGTGTTTGTCGTTGTAGGACACCAGGTCTCGCAGCGTGAACCCGTCATGCGCGATGACGAAGTTGATGGAGGCGACCGGACGCCGCGCGGTGTGCTCATAGAGATCCGCCGAACCGGTCAACCGGGAGGCGAACTCGCCCAGGCTGGCCGCCTCGCCGCGCCAGAAGTCGCGCACGGTGTCGCGGTACTTGCCGTTCCACTCCGTCCACTGCGGCGGGAAGTTGCCGACCTGATAACCACCCGGGCCGACGTCCCACGGCTCGGCGATCAGCTTGACCTGGCTGACCGTCGGATCCTGTTGCACCAGTTCGAAGAACGTCGACAGCTTGTCCACGTCGTAGAACTCGCGGGCCAGCGTGGAAGCCAGGTCGAAACGGAACCCGTCGATATGCATCTCGGTCACCCAGTAGCGCAGCGAATCCATGATCAGCTGCAGCGAATGCGGGTGGCCCACGTTGAGGCTGTTGCCGGTGCCGGTGTAGTCCATGTAGTACCGCTTGTCATCGTCGACAAGGCGGTAGTAGGCGGCATTGTCGATGCCACGCATGGACACCGTCGGGCCCAGGTGGTTGCCCTCGGCGGTGTGGTTGTAGACCACGTCCAGGATGACCTCGATGCCCGCCTCGTGCAGGGTGCGGACCATTGCCTTGAACTCCTGGACCTGCCCACCGGGTGTGGAACTGCTGGAGTACTTCGGGTCCGGG
Organism: Mycobacterium sp. C31M; assembly: GCF_053345865.1. Taxonomy (NCBI): domain Bacteria; kingdom Bacillati; phylum Actinomycetota; class Actinomycetes; order Mycobacteriales; family Mycobacteriaceae; genus Mycobacterium; species Mycobacterium sp. C31M. The sequence goes on from NZ_JBKFAX010000003.1 coordinate 282,911, forward strand.
GCGAAGAAACCGATGGTGTTGTAACCCCAGTAGTTCGACAGCCCCTTGTCGATCAGCGTCGAATCGTTGGCGAAATGGTGCACCGGCATCAACTCGATCGCGGTCACACCGAGTGACTTCAGGTGGTCGATGATCGCGGGATGCCCGATCGCGGCGTAGGTGCCACGGATGGCCTCGGGGATGTCGGGGTGGGTCTCGGTGAGCCCCTTGACGTGGGCCTCGTAGATGAAGCTGTCGGCGTATTCGCGTTGCGGTGGGCGGTCCACACCCCAGTCGAAGTACGGGTTGATCACCACCGACTTGGGCATTCCGGCCGCCGAGTCGTCGTCATTGCGGCTGTCGGGGTAGCCGAAGTCGTAGCCGAACAGCGACTGGTCCCACTGGAACACCCCGTCGATGGCCTTGGCATACGGGTCGATCAGCAGCTTGTTCGGGTTACACCGGTGCCCGGCGGCCGGGTCGTACGGCCCGTGCACGCGGTAGCCGTAGCGCTGTCCGGGTTCGACGGCCGGCAGGAAACCGTGCCAGATGAAACCGTCGACCTCGGGTAGCCGGAACCGCGTCTCGGTGCCGTCCGCATCGAACAGGCACAGTTCGACCTTCTCGGCGACCTCGCTGAACAGCGCGAAGTTGGTGCCGGACCCGTCATAGGTCGCACCCAGCGGATACGCCTTACCGGGCCACACCTCTTGAGCGGGGGCGGGGGAGGGCGGACTGGGGGTTTCCGGCATGGGGTTCCTTCACTAGACCGAGCGGACACAGCGGGTACCCGCTGAGCGCCATCCCTACGCTGCGAGTTCCATCACGTCCCTGGGCTATGGCAGGTCACCCTGAGCGAGAGCAGAATCGCCGGTATGGACGGTGTACTCATCTTCGACGGAAAGTGTGGAATGTGCACCCGGGTGCGCAACCGACTGCTGCGGATGGACCGAACCGGCAGGTTGCGAACCGAACCCATGCAGGCACCCGGTGTCATCGAACGCGTCGGCGTGGACGCCGAGCGGCTCAAGGAATCGGTGTGGTGGCTCGACTCGACGGGAGCGGTGTACGGCGGTGCGAAGGCGATGAATGCCGCGGTAGCGACGGCGCTGGGCACCCGACTGCCGCTCGTCGTGTACACCGTGCCCGGCATCGGAAGGTCGCAAGAGCGGGTCTACCGGTGGGTCGCCGAACACCGTTACCGCTTCAAGGGCGTCACCCCGTTGTGTGAGGCACACCCGAAACAATGCGCGGCGTGATCTCGGCGTGAGTATCCGGCTGGGTGCGGTGGCGATCGACTGCCCCGACCCGCGCGCCCTGGGCGATTTTTATCGCGCTGCGCTCGGATATGAGGAGGTGCGGTCGACGCCCGACCTGGTGGTGCTCGCCGGACCGGCGATGTTGCTGACCTCCGAACGTATCCCCGCCCACCGCCCACCGACGTGGCCGGCGGGCACCGTCCCCAAACAACTGCATCTCGACCTGTCGGTCGACGACCTCGACATCGAACAGCGGCGGCTGGTGGACCTCGGCGCCACCGTGGCCGACGTGCAGCCCGACCCGGCGAAGTGGCGTGTGCTGCTCGACCCGGTGGGCCATCCGTTCTGTCTCACCGCGATGTTCTGAGCGTGCGGTCCAGCCACTCCAGTGTCGGCGGACCCACTTGGGGCAGTGCGGATTCTGCGATGATCCAATGCGGCAGACCGGGATAGTCATGGCGCTCGGCGCCGTACCGGGCGGCGATCCGGCGTGACATCCACGGCGCCACATTACGATCCGCCCCGGCGGCCGCGACCAGCACCGGGCACGTCACCTCGCCTGCCCGGACCCGCATGATGGGCGATCCCAGTGACATGGTGCGAAACACCCGGCCCGAGTCGCGTACCAGCCGCGGGATCAGGGCCGCAGCCTCGTCCGGCGGCAGGGTGTTCAACGGCACCGCCCGCATGGTGGCCGCCGACGGCCGAAACGCCCTGCCTGCCATGATCGCGGGCAGCACCGGAAACAGGTGCGGCAGCGAGCGGACCTGGGGCCACAACACCCCGGGCGGTACCGATGCGAGCAGCACGAGTGCGACACAATCCCTTGCGGCGGCGACCTTCTGGGCGACGAAGCCGCCGAAACTGTGCCCGATCACGATGGCCGGTTCGCCGATCTCGTCGTAGGCGCGCAGCGCCACCGCGAGGCATTCCGCGACGCCGGTCCGTTCGAGCACCCGGTCGTCGGTGGGCTCGCGGCCCGGAAAGGTGGGCACATGGACCCGGTAACCGGCGTCTTCGAGGAAGCGAGTCCACGGTGCGATCAGGCTGGGACTCCCGAAAACCCCGTGTAGCAACAGAACTGGCGGCCTCACGTTCTCGTTCATGGCGCAATCATCTGCTGGAGTACGACGCACGGCAATTACCCGGGAGGTAAGTGATCGGGTGCAGGCGGCGGGTTGTCGCCGGTGTCTTGAGGCATGACCCGCGTGCCTGCTTCGGCGAAACTCGCGTACCCGGGGTTGGATTCGGCGCGGCAACCCCGGGTACGCGATTGTTCGCCGCCCTCCGAAACTGCCACGAAGTTCTTAAGTATTTCCCTTGCCGCGGTTGCAAACCCGGCGTAATATCGAACATATGTTCGAATTGCTGTTGCTCCCACTTCGGTGAGCACGCGCCGGCGACATGAGTCGTCGACAAGGTTCGACCCTACCCTTCGGGGCGGTTGGGCCGTGCTGGCTGGTGCGGGTCGTGATGGCCTGGTGGGGAAGGTGGGTCCCGCGATGGACGCCGCTTGTCTTGAGTCTCTTCTGAATACGTTGATCGATGATCTGACGCCATCGGCGGTGCCCGACGAGGACGTGGGGCGGACGCTATTTCACCTGCTGGACAGTCCACGGATCGTGGATGAGCCTGCGCTGTTGTCAGTGCTGGTGGCGGCGGTGACCGCGCGGAATCTGTTCGACTTCGTGATCGCGTCCGCGGTCGCCGCCGCCGAACGGCTCGGGGTGCCGGCGCGTAAGCACCTGAAATCCGGATCTGACCTGCTCACCTCGATCGGGATGTCCCCGGGTGCGGCGCAACGGGCTGTGCGGGTTGGCCGTGCGGCTCCGGATCTGGCGGCGTTGACCCGGGCACAACGCCTGGGCGGGGTCGGGATCGAGTTCGCCGACGCGGTCGGGCTCGGGGTCGCCCACGTGCACAGTCGGGTGCCGTTGTCCGAGGAGGATCGGGCTACGGTGGTGACCAAGTTGATGATCAAGACCACCCCGGCCGAGGTGGCCGAGAAGGCGCGGGCGATCGCCATTGACCGGGCCGCGAAACAGTCACCCGGTGATCGGGCAGTGCCGGTGGCCGAGGACGCCGACCTCAACGTCATGACCGTGGTGCGCACCGGTGAAGGTCGTACGGCCATCACCCTGGATCTGGATCAGCAGACCGCAGAAGAGTTCATGGCGGCCTCGGATCCACTGACCCGACCGGTCCTGCTGCCGGACGGTTCACCGGATCCGCGGTCGCCCGGGCGGCGCCGGGCGGATGCGCTCGGGCAGATCGTGCGCACCTATCTGTCGCATTCGGATCGGCCGATGTCCGGGGGCGTGCTGCCGCACGTCACCCTGATCCGGCCACCACAGACCGGCACCAACACCGACGAGCGCGTGGATCAGCTCGGGTTCACCGGCCCGGTCAGCACGGCTACCGCCGATCTGATCGCGTGCGACAGCACCCTGACCAGAGTCATCGTCGACCACACCGGCGTCCCACTGGATGTCGGCCGCAGCGAACGCCTGTTCCCGCCACATATCCGGAAAGCGTTGGGGATTAGGGATGGTGGGTGTGCGTTTCCGGGGTGTGGGCGGCCGGTGTCGTGGTGCGATGCCCACCACATCGTCCCATGGAGCGAAGGCGGGACCACCTGCCTGGACGGCGGGGTGCTGTTGTGCCGGATGCACCACACCCTGATCCACCACAGTGATTGGCAGGTCTACCTCGGCCGCGACCGCCACCCCTGGTTCATCCCACCACACGACCCGACAGGACCCCAACCCGACCATCTGCGGTCGCATGCCAGACGCACCTTGACCGACCTACCCACCGCTGCATAACTCAAAGCTCAACGGCACCTTGACAACTCCATAGTGAACTGCGGGACCGTAGTGTCCTGAGTCGCCGATCCGTCGCGAATTCCGTTGGTAGCCAGTATGACTGCCACCCGGGGGTCAACGACTCAGGGCGCTAGGAGAACGCCATCCACACACCGAGGGCGACCATCACCACGGCGATGATGCCGTCGAGCACCCGCCAGGTGGACGGGCTCGCGAACAGTCCGGCCAATCGGCGCGCGCCCAGGCCCAGACCGGTGAACCACAGCGCGCTGGCCGCGACCGCGCCGGCGCCGAACAACCAGCGCTGATCGCCGTGGTCGTTGGCCAGGGACCCGAGCAGCACCACGGTGTCCAGATAGACATGCGGGTTCAGCCAGGTCAGTGCGGCCGCCGTCAGGAGCACCTCGATCAGTCGGACCGGGGTTTCCTCGGCCGGGGTGAGTGTGCCCGGCCGCCACGCGCGCCGGGCCGCCAGTAGGCCGTAGCCGAGCAGGAAGGCCGCACCGCCGATCTTCACGACGGTCACCGCGGTGGGGTGCGCGGTGATCAACGCCCCGACACCGGCGATCCCCGCCGCGATGAGAATCAGGTCCGACACCGTGCACAGCGCGATCACCGGCACCACATGCTCACCGCGGATGCCCTGGCGCAGCACAAAGGCGTTCTGCGCGCCGATGGCGGCGATGAGCGCCATGGTGGTCAGGAATCCGATGAACAGCGGTGATGCCATGGGATTGACGGTAGGGTCCTGAGCAGATCAAGTACAGCTAAGTATTCTTATGATTGATTAGCTGTTCTAATGTGCAAAGGTGTGGCGGCAACCCCGAGGCGGGTGCCCGGTGCCCGTTGGGCAGAATCGGCTGTATGGCAGAACCGCTGATCATCGCCCTTCCCGACCGGACGCCGAAGCTGGCCGCCACATCCTGGGTGGCACCGAATGCCGCGGTGATCGGAAGTGTCCTCCTCGGGGCGAACGTCAGCGTCTGGTATTCGGCGACGCTGCGCGCGGAGTTCGAGCCGATCGAACTGGGCGCCGGCTCCAATGTGCAGGACAGCGTGACCATCCACACCGATCCCGGATTCCCGGTCAAGATCGGTGCGCGGGTCACCATCGGGCACAACGCGGTGCTGCACGGGTGCACGGTCGAGGACGACTGCCTGATCGGGATGGGCTCGGTGATCGGCAACGGCGCGGTCATCGGCGCGCAATCCCTCATCGCGCCGGGCGCGGTCGTGCCCCAGCGCATGGTCGTGCCGCCGCGGTCGATGGTCGCCGGGGTGCCTGCCAAGGTGCGCCGCGAGCTCACCGCCGAGGAGATCGAGTCCAACGGGGTGAACGCGCCGGCCTACGAATACCTGCTCGGTGTGCACCGGGACGCGCAGAAGCCCTGATCTTGTTCCCCGGTTCACGGGCGAACCACGATGTGGTCGGTACAGTTGACCCACGATCGAATCCGCGACAGGGGTAGAGGGACACGTGTCGGAGCCAACGTCATCCGAGTGGCGCCCGCTCCCACGCCTGCGCACACATGAGCAGGTGGTCGCCGAGATCGAGCACCGGCTCAACACCGGCAAGCTCAAGGCCGGTGACCGGCTACCGCCGGAACGGCAGTTCGCCGAGGCGCTCGGGGTCAGCCGGGGAGCGGTCCGGGAGGCGCTGCGCATCCTGGAGGCCATCGGCGTCGTCGAGGCCGGCACCGGATCCGGTCCGACCTCGGGATCGCGGATCGTCAAGGACAGCACCGCGGGTATGGGAATGGTCCTGCGCATCCACCTGCAACTGGCATCGTTCACCCAGGACGACATGATCGAGACCCGGCTGATGCTGGAACGGTTGACCTGTCACAAGGCCGCCGGAGTGGCCGGCGGCGAGCAGCTGGCCGAACTGCGCAGGCTTGTCGCGCAGATGCGTGGGCCGCACAGCGTCGCCGAGTACAACGACCTCGACACGGCCTTCCACGTCGGGATCGCGCAGTTGTCCGGTAACGGCCTCGCCGCGGCGATGATGGCCGCCATGCGCGAGGCCATGCGGCAGGCGATGGTGGCGGGTTTCGAGAACCTCGACGATCCGGTGGCCACCATGCGGGCGGTCACCGACGAACATCAGCTCATCCTCGATGCGATCGCCGGCGGTGACGGTGACGGTGCGGCCGAGCTCGTTACCAAGCACATCATGGGCTTCTACGACATCCTCGGGCTTGGTAAAGCCTGAATTAGCGTACTGCCGAACGACTTTCGTCGGGTCTGCCCGGGAAGGTCAGCGGGTAGGGCACAAAACGTCCCCGGGTGGCGTCCACCGCCAACTGCCGCCCGATCGGCGGGACCGCGCGCTGCGGGCAACGCTGGCGATCGCAGGTCCGACATCCCGGGCCGATGGGTACGACCTCCGGGTCCACCAGGTCCAGGCCCTTGCTGTAGATCAGTCGTCCGGCCTGGCGCAGTTCACATCCCAGCCCGACCACGTAGGTCTTGGCCGTCGTGCCATGGCCACCCCGACGCCGGATCACGGTACGGGCGACCCAGAGGTATCGCTGACCGTCCGGCATCTCGCAGACCTGCACGTCGACCGTGCCCGGCGAGGTGAAGGCGTCATAGACATTCCACAGCGGACAGGTGCCGCCGGTGTGTGAGAAGTGAAATCCGGTGGCCGACTGCCGTTTCGAGATGTTGCCCGCCTTGTCGACGCGGACCAGGATGAACGGCACACCGCGCAGACCCGGCCGCTGCAGCGTGCTGAGTCGGTGCGCGATGGTCTCGTACCCCACGTCGAAGTGTTCGGACAGCAGTTCCACGTCATACCGGAAACGTTCGGCCGCGTTGTAGAACGTGGTGTACGGCAGGATCAGCGCGCTGGCGAAATGGTGGGCCAGACCGAGCCGGGCCAGATCGCGCGTCGTGTCATCCGGCCAGGTCTCGGCATCGAGCACCTGATCCAGCGTGGCGGATGCGTCGAGCAATGCGATCTGGGTGGCCATCCGGAACGCCTGCTGTCCCTCGCGCAGATCGGCAGCCAGACTCAGCACCCCGCGCGACGGGTCGAACGCGTACAGGTCACCATCGCGCTCCTGACGACCCGTCACGACCCGGATACCGTGCCGTTGGTCCAGATGGGCCCGCAGGCTGCCGGTGAGCCCACCACCGAGCTTGCCGATCTCTGCCGCCAGGTCCTCGGCCTCCCGGTCGACCACGTCGACATAGTTCTGGTGGCGGTAGAAGAAATCCCGGACATGCTCGTGCGGCATCGACGACGGGCCCTCCGACCGCGTATCTGTCAACGCCTCGAGCTGCACCATCGCGTCGCGGTAACGCCGGTACAGCCCGATGACGGCATCGGCCACCTCCGGCATCGAGGTCGCCAACTGCTGCAGATCAGACGTCGGGTGTGGCACTCCCGGCGCAACTTCCGGAAGTGCCTCCCGCAGTTCGGCGAGCTGGCGGGCGGTATCGCGGGGCGCGAAGAACGCCGGATCGATACCGAACACCTCGGTCAACCGCACCAGCACGGTGACCGTCATCGGGCGCGCGTCGTGCTCGATCTGGTTCAGATAGCTCGACGAGATGGCCAGGATGCGGGCGAGCTCGACCTGGCTGAGGCCGCGCTCTTCCCGCAGTCTCCGAAGCCTGATCCCGGCGAACACCTTGTCCACCACGTCAGCGTAGCCCGGTTGCGAGGACGGTACTTCGCAGATTTCGCAGTTCCCGATTTCCCGTCGCTTCGCTCGCCCTGTGAGCTGCTCAGACGACCTCGACGATTGCCTTACCGCGGATCTCGTGGGCGTCGAGACGCTGCAATGCCGCCGGGATCTCGTCGAACGTGAACCGGTGCCCGATATGCGGTCGGACGGACCCGTCGGCGTACATCCGGTGCAGGGCGTCGGCGCCCCACGCCAGCAGGGCGGGGTCCTTGTCCAGGGTGGCGCCCCAGGCGACACCGACCGCCGACACGTTGCGCAGCAGCAGACGGTTGGTGCGCAGCGACGGGATGTCGCCGGCGGCGAAACCGATGATCAGGATCCGGCCCTCGGAGGCCAGCGCCCGTACACCCTCGTCGAACAGCCAGTCGCCCAGCGGATCGAGTATTGCATCGACGCCCTCGCCGTCGGTGAGCGCGCGGACCTGCGCGGCAAACCCCTTTTCCAGAATGATGACCTCGTCGGCGCCGGACTCCTTGGCCACCGTCGACTCGTGCTCGCCGGCCACACCGGCGATCACCCGTGCCCCGAGTCCCTTGGCCACTTGCACTGCGGCGCTGCCGATCCCGCCACCGGCGCCCATCACCAGGACGTTCTCGCCGGCCTGCACGTGACCGCGGCGTGCCAGCGCGAAATGCACAGTGTGGTGGTTTACCACCAGGCCCGCCGCGGTGTCGAAGCCCATGTCATCGGGGATCGCCACCAGTGAACGCAGCGGGATTGCGACACTCTCGGCGTATGCGCCGTCCCAGATGAACGCCATCACCCGGTCACCGGCCGACCAGTCGGATCCCTCCGGGGCCCAACGGATCACGCCCGCCACCTCGCAACCGGGGGTGAACGGGGTGTCGGGTTTGCGCTGGTACTGACCCTTGGTGAGCAGCAGGTCGGGAAAGTTGACACCGATGGCCTTGACGTCGACCACGGCCGTCTCGGCGTCACCGACGGGGTCGGGCACCTCGTCGAGGCACAATCCCGTGGGGCCGTCGTAGGAATGCAGCCGAAACGCTTTCACTCTGCACCCCGCAGCCGGATCAGGATGTCGGCGACGCAGGCCGGCTTCTCGCCACCCTCGATCTCCATGGTGACCCGCAGCGAGGCCTGCACCCCGCCGCCGACCGGTTCGGCGCCGAGCAGCACCAGGTGCCCGCGCAACCGCGCGCCGGATGGAACGAACGCGGGGAAGCGAACCTTGTTGGCGCCGTAGTTGATCGAGGCGACGGCGTCGTCGACGACGAACAACTCGTTGAGTACCGGGGCGATCAGCGACATCGTCAGGTAGCCGTGGGCGATCGTCGTGCCGAACGGGCCGTCGGCCGACCGGACCGGGTCGACGTGGATCCATTGCGGGTCCTCGGTGATCTCGGCGAACACGTCGATGCGCTTCTGGTCGATCTCCATCCAGTGGCTGCGCCCCAGGTCGAGATCGGACTGCTCGGTCAGATTCGCTATGGTCAGTCCGCTCACATCGACATCCCGCCGTCGACGGCGAGCACGGTACCGGTGATGAAGCCGGCTTCCTCGGAGGCGAGAAAGCCGATGGCCGGGCACATCTCGCTGGGCTGGGCGAAGCGGCCCATCGGGATGGCCGCCGCCATCTCGGCCTTCTTGTCGGCGGGGATGGACGCCACCATGCGGGTCTCGGCATTCGGTGCGATCGCGTTGACGGTGACGCCGAACCGGGCCAGTTCCTTGGCCGCGGTCTTGGTGAACCCGATGATGCCCGCCTTGGCCGTGCCGTAGTTGGATTGCCCGGGATTGCCGCGCAACCCGGTGTAGGAGGTGATGTTGATGATCCGGCCGAACGACCGTTCACGGAAATGTGGCACACACGCACGGGTGAAACGGAAGGTGCCGCCCGCGTGAACGTTCAGCACCTCCTCCCAGTCGTCGTCGGTCAGCTTCCAGACGACCCGGTCCCGTAACACCCCTGCGTTGTTGACGACGACGTCGACCTTGCCGGTGTCTTCGATGACGGAGGCCACCGCGGCGTCGACATCGGCGGTGCTGCCGACATCGGCGACCAGCGCCACGCCGCCGGCCCGCTTGGCGGCGTCCTTGAGTTCGTCGGCATCGGAATCAACCATGTAGGTCGCCGCGCCGGCATTGGCGAAGAACGAACCGAGCTCGAATCCGATACCGCGTGCCGCGCCCGTCACGATGACAGACCGCCCGGTGAAGTCATACTGCAGATTGCCCATGAAGCTACCTTTCGGGTGATGTGGGGAAGGTCAGGAGGAGGGTCGGCGCAGGATCAGCGACGCGTTCTGCCCGCCGAAGCCGAACGAATTGATCTGGATCACTTCGGCTTCCACCTGTGCGGGCTTCTCGGTGATGACCCGGAAGTCCGCCTCGGGATCGACGACATCGGTGCCGAAGGCGTTGGGCAGCATGCCCGACTCGAAGGTCTCCAGGGCGGCGATGGCGCTCATCGCACCGGAGGCGGCGCCGGTATGCCCGGTGTGTCCCTTGATGCCGGTGACCGGCAGATCGCGACCACCGTGCACGGCGTTGATGGCCCGGATCTCGGCGGTGTCACCCTTGGCCGTCCCGGTGGCGTGCGCGTAGATGGCGTCCACCTGCTGGGGTTCCAGGCCGGCGCTGGACAGTGCCTTGCGCATCACCAGTGCCTCCCAGGTGCCGTTCGGCTCCGGCGCCGACGGGTGGGGGCCGTCGGCCAGCGATGCGTAGCCGACGATCTCGGCGAGGATGCGGGCGCCGCGTTCGCGGGCGTGCTCCTCGCTCTCGATGACGAACATGGCGCTGCCATCGCCGATCACGATGCCGGTGCGGTCGCGGTCGAAGGGTGTGAGGGTGCGGTTGGGATCGGTGCTCGACGTGATCATCCCGTAGGCGGCCTGGGCGAAATACCAGGCCGGGGCGAAGTCACCGTCGCCGAGGGTGACGGCCTCGGTGCCGCCGGTCAGCACCACATCGGCCTCACCGGAGCGAATCAGCCGGGCGGCATTGCCGATTGCGTCATTGGAGGAGGCGCATGCGGTGGTCACCGTGAGCAACGGACCGTGCAGCGAGTACCGCATGCACAGCTGGGAGGCCGCCATATTGGGCAGGATGCGGATCATGGTCTTACGGCTCACACCCTTGGCGCCCTCGCGCTCGTAATCGCGCTGCGCCTCACTCAGCGCCCGGGTGCCGCCCATGCTGGTCCCGTGAACCACACCGGTACGGTCCGGGTCCAGATCGCCCAACCCGGCGTCCTTCTTGGCCTGTTCGGTCGCCGCCAGCGCCCACTGCGCAAACGGGTCGGTACCGTCGGCAACCGTCGCGCTCATCCATTCCGTCGGTTCGAAGTCCCGCACCGGCGCGAACCAGAAGCTCTCCGGCTCACCCGGCCATGAGACCCGACCCACCCCGGAGACGTTGTTACGCAGCGCATCCAGATACTCCGGGACGGAGTTGCCCATCGGGGCGATGATGCCGCGTCCGGTGATGACGACTTTATTCACGGCGGGATCCTTTGGTCGTTGTGATATGTGATGTCTTCACTGGGTCTGCTCCAAGCCGCGGCGGACGGCCCCGATCAGATACGGGCGCAGGCCGCCTGAGGTGACGATGTGATCGATCGACCCCACCCGCAGGGCGCGTTCGACGGTGTGGATCCCGTCGAACTCCCGGGCCACCGCCGTCTGCACCTCGTTCGTGAGTTTGCCTGTCAGCTGGTGGAGTTCGTGTTGCAGGACCGGCCGGTCGTCCGGGCCGGCCTCGGCGAGCCGCTTCTCCAGCAGGACGACGGCGGCATCCTGGCGTACCCGCGCGCGCACCTCGCGGGTGAACACCACCGCCGCGGCGGGTGCTCCGCCTATCACCGAGGCACGTGAGCCCTCGATCGCGGCGACCTCCATGTTCGGGTTCAGCGATTTGGAGAACACCACGTACGCACCGCCGTGATACCGCGAGATGACGGTGAAGACGATCGGTCCGCGGAAGTTGACGATGGCCCGACCGATCTCGGCGCCGTACTCCAGTTGCAGCTTGCGCATCGATTCCGGGGAGCCGTCGAAACCGGACAGGTTGGCCAGGATCACCAGGGGCCGTTGACCGCTCGCGCCGTTGATGATGCGGGCCAGCTTCTTCGACGACTGCGGGAACAAGGTGCCCGCGGTCCAGGAGTCCGGTCCGTCGGTGGGACGTGGCAACCGCCGCTGCAGGCTGCGTGACTCGATGCCGACCAGTGACACCGCGTGCCCGCCGAGCCGGGTGTCCCATGCGACGACGTTCTCGGCATCCTGCCACCCGGACCAGCGCTCCATCGGCGGCGCATCCTGATCGCGCACCGCCGTCATCACCGACCGGATATCGAAGGGACGCTTACGGTCCGGGTTGTGTACCGGGGAGAAGATATCTCCCACCTTGTCGAAGCCGGCCTCCAGATGCGGGGACAGGCTGATATCGCGGTCCTCCGGGTCGGTGGTGGCCCGGTGGGCACCGTGGCGCTGGGAGGACTCGTAATGCCGGAACAGCAGGGCGCATGCCGACTCGACATCGGGTACCCAGAACTGGGCCTGGCCGTTGGGGCCGGCGATGCGGCGGTATCCACCGATCCCGGCGTTGTCCTCGGCCGCGACTCCACCGGAGAACTCCAGCGCCTGCTTCCCGGTGAGCACCATCGCGCTGCGGCCCACCATGATCAGCACGCCGGAGGTATGCATCAACATGGTGGCCTCGGCGTCGAAATACGATTGTGCGCCGACGTTGACGCCGACCACCACGACGTTGATCTCGCCACCCGCCTGGGTGAATTCGATGATGCGACGCAGCACCGCCGCGGTCCAGTCCAGATTCTCGGTACCGCTGTCCATGGCGATCCGGGCGCCCGACGACACGGCGTACCACTCGACCGGGACGCCGAGATCGGCAGCCAGATCCATCGCCGCGATCATCCGGCGGCACTCCGGTTCGGCCAGCGAGGCCAGGTCGCGGCTCGGTTCGTTGAGGATCAGGATCCGCTTGCACGAGGCATCCGTGCCGTCCGGCCTGCTGTTGATGACACCGGTGACGACGCGGGCGGTGTTCTGACCGCGCGGGCGGTCGACCTGGGCGAAGTGCTCTGTGTCCGAGTCGAAGTCGTACTCGGTGAACTCACCGGTGGGCAACTCGGTATGGCTCGCGCCGGTACCGACGAGCAACTCGACGATCTCGTACGGGTACACCATGCCGCGTCGCTGCATGGCCACCACGCGGCGCCGGTACTCCGAAATCGGGCGGATCGTGCTCGGCGACGGTTTGGTACGTCCGATCATGACGCCGACCGTCGGGGGAGTGGTGATGTGGATGATCTCGTCGGTGCGTTCGCCGGTGCTGCCATCGACGGTGTGCATGCTGACGAGCACCTTCTCCAAGCCCAGCCCGCGGGTCAGCGGGAGTAGGTCGGCGATGACCGTCCGCAGTTCCGTGTCGGTCAACGGCCAGGCCGGCTCGGCGTAGATGACGATGCGGTTGCTCAGTGATGTGGACGGGTCGCGCAGCGCGGACCGGGCCTGGCGCAGTGCGATGGCGGCCTGCGAGAGTTGGCTTCGCAGATGGGCGTACCCGCCGTCGAGTTCGTGGACCTCCAGCATCGCGATCAGACGTTCGTCGCTGCGGTTGTCCCTGCCGACGGCCTTGAGCAGGTGGATGCCGTCGGGTGCGTCGAGCATGTCGACGTCGAAATCGGCGAGGCGCCAGAGTTCGAGCCGGTTCGCGGTGGCCGGATGTATCCCCTCGGGAGGCCCGGCGGCGGCGAACGACCCGGCAGATCCGACGAGCGTCCGGTGCCGCTGGGAGCGGTCGTCGAACCCGAGGCCGGGTTGCCACCAGGTCGCGGTCACCGTCACCGTGCGGGTGGTGGTGATCTCGGCCAGCGCGGCACCGATCTGGGTGTCCAAGGTCGCGGTGTCGGGGGCATCGGACAGGAAGATCTCGACGTCGGCCGCGGTGGTCGTCCCGGATGCCGTGACGGCATCGGCGGCGGCGACCAACAAATTCCGCAGCTGCCCGGAGCGACCCGACGCCGCCACCAGTGCCACCGACTCGTCGTCGGCGGTGGTGCGCACGACGGTGATACCGGGCGCCGATTCGTACGCGGTCATCGGACCGAGGACGCGGCGCCGGTGGGTGCGCCGGACCAGCGCTTCCAGCGCGAGGATGCCGCGGGTACCGCCGCTGCCGGCGACGTCGGTCAGGTGACGGTCGAGCGGTGTGGGGAGCGCGAGCAGGCCCGGCATCGATTGTGTTGTGGCGGTTCCCAACAGCTGTTCGGCGGTGTCGACATCGGCGATGTACAGCCCTTCCAGGGCCGGATATTCGACCAACCGGTGACGGACCGCACGCCCGAGGTCGGCGACGGCAGGATGAGTGGCCTCGGTGGAGGTGATCAGCGCGTCGAGCACATCGAGCAGTTCGGGCTCCGGAAGGTCCACGGAGCCGGCGGTCAGCCAACTCTGCAGCAGGGCGGCAGCGAGCTGGGCCACCCGGTCGAGGCGGGTCTCGGCGCGCCAGATGTCGTACAGCGCCTCGGTGAGTTGCGGGCCCTGGCTGATCTCGTCAATACCGTAGTGCCGCAGCATCGTGGACAGCCGTGTCACGAACTCGGCGGGCGCGACATCGTGGATGCGGTCCGGTGACCGCAGCGCGAACAGCAGCATGTCCGGCCGGCTCGTCGGTTGCGGTGCGGCCGGCGCCCCGATGAGGAACAAGGCCATCCGGTCGGCGACCGCGCGCAGGATGGCCAGACCGTCGGCGAACGCGATCTGCGTGGTGTCGGCGGTGGTGTCGCCGAGGTCCTGACCGAGAACGAGTCGCATGGCGAGCCGGCCGTGCTCGGTCGAAGTCTCGCCGTCGGGGCGCGACGACAGCGCCGTGAACGAGAGCTGACCGCCGTCGGTGGCCTGCTCCTCGGCCTGATTCTCGTTGCCGGCCTCGACCCGCAGCACCGGGTCGCCGGAGCCGACCATCGTGCCGGTGTCGGCGATGATCTCGGTGACCCGTCCGGGGAACGGCGCCACGACCGATGTCTCCATCTTCATGGCCTCGGAGATGAACAGCACGTCGCCGGGTTGCACGTCCTGGCCGACCTCGACGGCGACCTTCGCGATGACGGACTGCGATTCGGCCCGGATGAGACCGCCATAGCCCCGCACGATGCGGTAGACACTGTGCCCGAGCTCCACGGTGATCAGTGGGCCGTTCGCGACAACTGTTGCCGGCCAATCGTGTTGGTTCACCACCAAGCGACGCTCGAACCCGCCGGTCACCTCGAACCGGGCGTCGACGACACCCTCTCCGTCGAGGATGACGGAAATCTGATCGGCACCGTGCTGCAGCACTCGAAGCGAGCGCCGCACACCCTCGTACTCCAGATCGATCGCGGCGGTCACATCATCGACATCGTCGAGACGGCCGTGGATTGCCTTGCCCACGAACTGATCCAGCGCATCGGCGTGGTCGATGCGGTGTGCTTCGGCGGCGGCGATGATCATCGCCGCCGGCGCATCCGGGGAATCCAGCAGTGCCCCGGACTCCAGGGCACGGTCCAGCCAGGTTGTGTCGACGTGGCCGGCGCGGATCTCGGTGTTGTCGAGCAGTGCCATCAAGAAGCGTCGGTTGGTGGTGCCACCCTCGATCACCGCGGCCGATCGGGTCAGGGAGCGGCGCAGCCGGGCCAACGCCTCCGGCCGGTCGCGGCCCCAGGCGATGACCTTGGCAATCATCGAGTCGAACTCGGCGGCGATGATGTCCCCGACCACCACACCGGCATCGGTGCGGATCGACGGGCCCTGTGGTATCCGGAGTTCGACGACACGACCCGGTGCGGGAGCGAACCCGCGCTTGGGATCCTCGGCGTTCAACCGGATTTCGACGGCATGGCCGCGGGGCGCGGGCGGCTCGCAGTGCAGTGGGATGCCCTGGGCGATATCGAGTTGCAGCTTCACCAGATCCACTCCGGTGACGGCCTCGGTGACGGTGTGCTCGACCTGCAGACGGGTGTTGACCTCCAGGAAGTAGAACTCGCCGGTGTCGGGGCGGAACAGGAATTCCACTGTGCCCACGTTTGTGTAGTCGACGGCATGGCACAGTCGGCGGGCGGCCTCGAGGATCCGGGCCCGCAGATCGTCGTCGACGTCGACGGGGGAGGACTCCTCCAGCACCTTCTGCCGGCGGCGTTGCACGCTGCAGTCGCGCAGGCCCAGTGTCCAGACATTGCCGACGTGGTCGGCGGCGACCTGCACCTCGAGGTGGCGGCCGCCGAGGACCTGCGCCTCGACGAACAGGGTCGGGTCGCCGAAGGCCGACTCTGCCTCGGCGCGCGCGCTGTGAAACGCACTCTCCATGAGGGATTCGTCGGTCACCACCCGGATTCCGCGGCCACCGCCGCCCGCGGCGGCCTTGATGACCACCGGAAAGCCGATGCGCCGTGCGTGATCACGCGCATCCTCGACGGTGTCGACGGGACCGTGGCTCCACGGCACGACCGGGACGTCGACGGATTCGGCGACCGTCTTGGCCGCGATCTTGCTGCCGAGCAGGTCCATCGCCGCGGCGCTGGGGCCGATGAACCGGACACCGATCCGCTCGCACATGCGCACGAAGTCCGGGTTCTCGGCGACGAAACCCCAACCGGGCCAAACTGCGTCGGCGCCGCAGGCAACCAGTGCCGCCTCCAGTGCGGCGATGTCGAGGTAGGTGTGCCGGCGGGTGCCGGTGACGGGATCGGTCGACATGGTCGGCCCGAGACTCACGGCGTGGTCGGCCTCCCGCACGAACCACGACGCGGCATCGGCATCGGTGTAGATGGCCACCGTCTCCAACTCGACGCCGCGTTCGATGCGGTACTCGCCGGCCGCGTTGAGGAACCGCATCGCCGCTTCGCCACGGTTCGCGATCGCCACTTTCTGGATCATGTTCTCGACATTCCCAAGAGCACCGTCCCCTCGGCAAGGTCGCCATCTTGCGAAGTATTGAGAGCGTTGAAACTGCAAATTGCGAACTTTGCTAACCCAAAATGTGGCAATTCTGGGCCAATGTGGTTGGAAGCACTTGCGCTCATTGCGTGTGGCGTGTACCACACCTATGGTAGGACCAAAGAAGTACCGTCGAACCCTGGAGAAAATTCATGACCCAGCAGAGCGCAACGCGGGCTTCCGCCGCAGGAACACCGACTGACCAGCGAAGTCTTCGTAGGGTCGGCGCGGCCAGCTTGATCGGCACGACCATCGAGTACTACGACTTCTTCGTTTACGGCACCGCCGCTGCGCTGGTGTTTCCCGCACTCTTCTTCCCCACCAGCAGCCCGGCGATGGGCACCATCGCCTCGTTCGCAACGTTCGGTGTTGCATTCTTCGCACGCCCGGTCGGCTCGATCCTGTTCGGCCACTTCGGCGACCGGATCGGCCGCAAACGCACCCTGGTGTGGACCCTGCTCATCATGGGTCTCTCGACGGTGCTGATCGGATTCCTGCCCGGCTACAACGCCTCGGCGTTCGGGTTCTTCGAGGGCGGCATCGGGATCTGGGCGCCGGTGATCCTGGTGGCCATGAGGTTCCTGCAGGGCCTGGCCATGGGTGGTGAATGGGCCGGGGCGACCCTGCTCACCGCCGAATACGCGCCCAAGGGTCAACGCGGCAGAATGGCGGTCTATCCGCAGCTCGGTCCGGCCTGCGCGTTCTTCCTCGCCAGCGGCACCTTCTGGATCGCCTCGATCACCGTCGGCGCCGACAGCCAGATGTTCCTCGACTACGGCTGGCGCCTGCCCTTCATCGCCTCGATACTGCTCGTCATGGTCGGCCTGTGGATCCGGCTCTCGGTCGAGGAAACCCCGGTCTTCAAGAACCAGAAGCTCAATCAGGAGCGCGAGGCCGCACCGGTCAAGCTGCCCTTCGGTGACGCCATCCGTAAGCAGTGGCGCCAGATCGCCCTGGCCGGTCTGGCCATGTCGACGGTCTTCTCGATGTTCTACACCGGAAGCACCTTCCTCACGAGCTACGGAATCGGGTCGCTGGACATGAGCAGGACGACGATCCTGGGCTTCGGCATGATCGCCGCCGTGGTGCTCGGTTTTGTCACCTCCGCCGCCGCGATCATCTCGGACCGCGTCGGCCGCCGGAAGGTCATCGCGTTCGCCTACGGCGCTGCGATCATCTGGTCACTGGCGCTGTTCCCGCTGCTGGACACCGGGTCACCCTTCGCCTTCTTGGTCGGTGTGACAGTGTCGCTGGCCGTCTACGGTGTGGCGAACGGTCCCGCCGGCGCGCTGCTGCCGGAGATGTTCCAATCGCGATTCCGTTACACCGGAGCAGGTTTGAGCTACAACCTGGGTGGCATCATCGGCGGGGCGATCCCGCCCATCGTGGCCGCCCAGATCGTGGCCAACTACTCGAGCATCTGGGTCGGTGTGCTGTTGGCGGCGCTGTCGGCGATGAGCCTGGTCGCCATCCTGGCGCTGCCGGAGACCAAGAACAACGACATCGAAGACAAGCCGACCACCGAGGTCTAGCGCCCACGCGCAGACCCAGCAGGTATCGGTGTCAAACACATTGCAGGAAAGGCAGTATGACTTCCACCCTGGCGTCCCACGCCATCTCCCCTCGATTCACCCCCGAACAGCGGACCGGGTTCACCCTTCCCGCGTTCCTGCTCGCTGCCGCGTCGGCATATCCCGACAAGGTGGCGATGCGCGAGATGTCCGGCGGGCAGTTGACCTACACAGAACTCCTGGAACTCACCGAACGCCGGGCCGCCGGACTGGCGGCGCTCGGCGTGACCCAGGGCGATCGGGTGATGCTGTTGATGGACAACTCCATCGACCTGGTCGTCAGCTGGTTCGCGACGAATCTCCTCGGTGCCGTGCAGGTCGGAACGAACACCGCCTGCCGGGGAACGAGCCTGGTGCACATCGCGAACAACTCCGGTGCCGAGGTCGCGATCATCGACGCCAAGTACGCCGATGCCGTCGCCGATGTCGCCGGTGAACTGAAGACCATCCGGGCGGTCGCGGTGCGTGGTGGCGGTGGCGAACTGCCCTGGCAGACCGTGGCTCTGGACACTCTCGACGCAGGCGGCGGCGAACGTCCCGATGTCGAGGTCTCCTACCGCGATCCCGCGGCCATTCTCTACACCTCCGGGACCACCGGTCCGGCCAAGGGTGTCGTGGTGCCGCACGCCCATATGCACACGTTTGCCGCGCACGCCGTCGATCAGTTGCAGATCAACTCCGACGACGTGTACTACGTGTGCCTGCCGCTGTTCCACGCCAACGCCCAGTTCATGCAGGTACTTCCGTGCCTGATGACCGGGGCCGAGATCGTCATCGCCGAAGTGTTCAGCGCCAGTGGCTGGCTGGAGGATCTGCGCGCCTGCGGTGCGACGGTGACCAGCCTGCTCGGCGTGATGGCCCAGTACATCTTCAACCGACCGGCCACCGCTGTCGACACCGACCACGGGGTCCGTCGCATGTTCACCCTGCCCCTGCCGTCGGTGATCGCGGAGGACTTCGAGCGGCGCTTCGATACGACGTGTATCGAGGCCTACGGGATGACCGAGATCTGCCTGCCGCTCTACCGCCCGGCCGGAGAACCGCTGCGCCCCGGCAGTTGCGGTAAGGCACTCGACGAATGGTTCGAGGTGGCGATCGTCGACCCCGAGACCGACGAGCCACTCGCAGACGGCGCCGTCGGCGAGATCGTGGTGCGCCCGCGCTACCCGTTCACCACGTTTCTGGAGTACCACTCGATGCCCGACCGCACCGTGGAGGCCTGGCGAAACCTGTGGTTCCACACCGGGGATGCCGCGTACCGCGATGCCGATGGCTACTTCTACTTCATGGATCGGCTCAACGACCGGATCCGGCGCAAGGGTGAGAACGTCACCGCCTATGACATCGAGGTGGCGCTGTCCGAGCTGCCGGAGATCGTCGAATCGGCGGTGATCGCCAAGCCGGCCGCCGAGGGCGAGGACGATATCAAGGCCTATCTCGTGGTCTCCGACGGCGCGAACTCGCCGGATCACGTTGCGGTTCTGCAGCACTGTGTCAAGCGGCTACCGTACTTCGCGGTACCGCGTTATCTGGAGTTCATACCCGAACTGCCCAAGACGCCGACCGGCAAGGTGCTCAAGCGGACCCTGCGCGCCGCGGAGACCTCCACCGACCAATGGGATCGCGAGGAGGCCGGCTGGACGGTCAGACGCGGCGTGGATCGTCTGATCCGGGTGGACGACGTCACTCCTCGGTCATGACCGGGACGACCGTTGCCCAACTGATCGCCGACAAGCTTCATGTACAGGGTGTGCGCCGCGTCTTCGGGCTGTGCGGAGGCCACATCCAGCCGGTGTGGGATGCGGTGTCCCGGGCCGGTATCGAGATCGTCGACGTGCGGCACGAGGCGGCCGCGGTGTACATGGCCCATGCCACCGCCGAGCTCACCGGTGAGTTGGGTGTGGCGATGGTGACCGCGGGTCCGGGCCTGACCAATGCGGTCACCGCGATCTCGAATGCGTTCGTGGCACGCAGCCCGGTCCTGGTCATCTCCGGCCGGGCACCACGACCGCAGACCGGGATGGCGGCGATGCAGGACATCGACCAGGCGGGTGTCGTCAGGCCGGTGACCCGACTCGTCGAGCAGGTATCCGAACGCCACCATGTCATCCCGCGGTTGGACAAGGTGATCGCGGCCGCACTCGGCGGCGCCACCGGGGCCACCGGCCCGGCCTACATCGACTTTCCCACCGACCTGCTCGACGAGATCGTGCACGAGGCCGATGTTCCGCCACTGGCCATGCAACCTCGCCGCGCCGCGGTGCCGATGCCGGACCCCGAGGCCATCACCGCGGCCGCTGAACTGATCTGCGGCGCAACACGAATTCTGGTGATCGGTGGGCGGCCGGTCCGTGCTGCTGCCGCCCAGGTGCGCGAGTTCCTGGACGCCACTCACGCCGTCTACCTCGACTCGGGGGAGTGCCGCGGGGCCATCCGCGACGACGTCCCGGGTTTCGTGCCGGCCGTCCGGGGCCGCGTGATCAGCGAGGCCGACCTGGTCATCACCCTGGGACGGCGGCTGGATTTCCAGCTGGGCTATGGCTCGCCCGCGGTGTTCTCCGACGACGCCCGATTCCTGCGGATCGGAACCTGTTTCGAGGAACTCGGCGAGAACCGGCGCGGTGACGCCGAGGTGCACGCCGGCACGGGCGCCGCGCTCACTGCGTTGGCGGCAGCGGGAGCCGCACCGGCCGCGCCGGACCTGGACTGGGTCGCCGATGTCCGGGCCGCCAATACCGCGCGGACGGCCGCGTTGGCCACCAAGATGGCCTCGCCCGACAGCGACGACGACGGCCGGATGATGCCCAATTTCGTCGTCGGTGCGGTCAACGATCTGCTCACCGACGGTGCGGTGGCCGTCGCCGACGGCGGGGACATCCTGTCGTTCGCCCGGGTGGGCCTCAAGCCGGTGGACTATCTGGACTGCGGATCGCTGGGCTGCCTCGGAGTTGGGGTGCCGTTCGCCGTCGCGGCCGCGTTGCAGCGCCCGGACGAACCCGTGATCGCCGTGATCGGCGACGGCAGTTTCGGATTCACCGCGATGGAGGTGGACACCGCTGTGCGGCACGGTGCGAAGGCGGTGTTCGTCGTCGTCAACAACGAGGCGTGGAACATCGAATGGCACGATCAGGTCGACCGGTACGACAACGTCGTCGGTGTCGATCTGCCCGGCTGCCGGTACGACCTGCTCGGCCGCAGCCTGGGCGCGCACGGTGAGCGGGTCGAGGAGGCAAGCGAACTCGCCGACGCGCTCAAGCGGGCCCTGGACAACGCACCAGCGGTGGTCGACGTCGTGGTCAGCCGGCACGCCAAGTCCGCAGACTACCTCGGCGGACTTGCGGCGGTGCCGCCGCGCCAGGCGGTCGGCCCATGGAACACCGCAGAACTACGACGATACGAGGCCATGTCATGAGCTCACTCGACGATCTGGCGACCGAACGGGTCCGCCGGTGGCTCGTCGACACCGACACCCATTCGGTGGGACGACGATTGACCTCCCGGCTGATCGCCGGGGGACGGTCCAATCCCACCTACGAGCTGACCGACGGTGACCGGTACTGGATCCTGCGGCGTCCACCGGTGGGCCATGTCCTGCCGACGGCGCACGATATGGGACGCGAATACCGGGCGCTGAGTGCGCTGTACGGCACCGCGGTGCCCGTGCCACGCACCATCGGACTCTGCGAGGACACTGCGGTACTCGGTGCATCCTTCTACGTGATGGACAAGATCGACGGCATCACGTTGCGTACACCCGAGGACACCGCCAGATTGACACCCGCGCAACGCAAGACGCTTGCGGGGTCGGCGGTGCACACGCTGGTCGCCCTGCACGAGGTGGACCCGGCCGAGGTCGGACTCGCCGACTGGGGTCGGCCCGATGGCTATCTGGAACGGCAGCTGAAACGGTGGCAACGGCAGTGGGAGGCGTCGGCCACCTCGCCTCGCCCCGAGGTCGACGAACTGCTGGCTCGGCTGGGCGCATCGATGCCGGACACCCGCTTCCCCGGAATCGTGCACGGCGACTTCAAGATCGACAATCTGATGGTCGACCGTGACGACCCGACGAGGATCCTGGGTCTGCTCGACTGGGAGATGTCGACCCTCGGCGACACCCTGACCGACCTCGGGATCCTGTGCTCGTTCTGGGACCACGAGGGTGAATTCTTCAATCCGATCACCGCCGGCGCCACGGCGCTGCCGGGCTTTCCGACCCGCGACGAGATCGTGGACGCCTATGCCACCGCCCGCGGCGTCGACGTCAGCGATCTGGACTGGTACCTGGTCTTCGCGGACTTCAAGATCGCGGTCATCCTGGAGGGCATTCACGCCCGCCATCTGCAGGGGCACACCGCCGGGGCGGACTTCGAGGGTGTCGGCGACATGGTCGGCCCCCTGTTGAGTCGCGCGCTGGAACGGGCGACATCTGCACCATCGGTTACGTTGAGAGGGATTCGATGACGAACAGAACAGCGGTGATAAACGAAACAGCCTCACTGACAACCACTCTCGCGGAGGACTCGGCGCTCGACCTGCGTCCCTCGGACCGTGCCCGTGAGCTGCGGGCCGAGCTGGTCGACTTCATGCACGGGCACGTGTTCCCGGCCGAACACGATTACGAGAGCTACCGGCGTGATGCGGGTCCGGACGATCATGTGGTGCCGCCGGTGATCGAGGATCTGAAGAAGGAAGCGCGGTCCCGCGGGCTGTGGAATCTGTTCCTGCCCGCCGAGTCGGGTATCGGGCAGCTTGACTACGCCGGTCTTGCCGAGATCACCGGCTGGAGCCTACATCTGGCGCCGGAGGCCACCAACGGACAGGCGCCTGATACCGGGAACATGGAGCTACTGCACCTGTTCGGCACCGACGAACAGAAGCATCGCTGGCTGCAGCCGCTACTGGACGCCGAGATCCGATCGGCGTTCTCGATGACCGAGGTGACCGTCGCGAGCTCCGATGCCACCAATATCGAGACCCGGATCGAGCGTGACGGCGACCATTACGTCATCAACGGCCGCAAATGGTGGACCAGTGGCGCGGCGGACCCGCGCTGCCGGCTGTTGATCGTGATGGGCAAGACCGATCCCGAGGCTGCGCCGCACCGGCAGCAGTCGATGGTGCTGGTGCCGGTCGACACCCCGGGTGTGACGATCGTGCGCGATGTCCCGGTGTTCGGGCGGCACGACCAACACGGCCACTGCGAGGTGACCTACGACGATGTCCGTGTGCCGGTGTCGAACATCCTCGGTGAGGAGGGTGCCGGATTCGCCGTTGCGCAGGCGCGACTGGGCCCGGGCCGCATCCACCACTGCATGCGGGCGCTCGGCGCGGCCGAACGGGCGCTGGCGCTGATGACCACCCGGGCGCAGTCGCGCATCGCCTTCGGCAAGCCGCTGGCCGAGCAGGGCACCATCCAACAGGACATCGCCGAGTCGCGAATCGCCATCGACCAGGCCCGACTGCTGTGTCGGCATGCCGCCAAGACGATCGACGAACACGGCAACAAGGCGGCCGCGCAGCTTGTTTCGGCGGCCAAGGTGTCGGTACCCCGGGTTGCGCTGCAGGTCATCGACCGGGCCATCCAGGTCCACGGCGGAGCCGGTGTCAGTGATGACGTCCCGCTGGCCGCCATGTACGGATGGCACCGGTCGATGCGGATCTTCGACGGCCCCGACGAGGTGCACCTGCGGTCCCTCGCCAAGGCCGAACTGCGCAGGCACGCTCAATGAGAGCCGAGCGGACCGGATCCGCACTCAGCGGGCGCTGACCTCGCCGATCAGTTCCAGCGCCTGCCACGGTGTCGTCGGAGTGTCGCGATGGTCGGGGTCGACCCCGACCAGCCTGCCGCCGCTGAGATGGACGAACTCGTGTTTCGCGGTCGCGTCGACGGTTAGCAGAGCTTCGATACCGGTTCGGGTGTAAAGACTTTCGTGGTCGCGCCACGAGGTGATGCTGTTGTGTCCGTGGATCTGGCTGAACGGGAGATGGCGGTCGGCCCACCCGGGGAGCAGTTCGGTGGCGGTGTCCGCCCAGAGCGGGCCGGCATCGGGGATCGTGGCACCGTGCAGGAACATGCCCGCCCGGAACACCGTATCGCTGCCGTCGCGCGCGAGTTCGTTGATCCGGTGTGCAGCCTCGGCGGCGGTGGGTGGACCGCCGAGCACACTCGCCCAGAACTGGGCGGTCACACCCGCATGGGTGATCAGGAAGGACTCGTCGGCGGTCTCGACCGCGGCGGCCACGGTCGCGGAGCCGTGCCGCCACCACCGGTTCAGTGCACGGATGTTCCTGCGGCTCAGCTCCTCCGGCCATCGGAACACCGGCGGCTTGAGGTAGTTGACCTCATGGTTGCCGATCAGCTGAATCCACTGGCCGGGCTGTGCACGCAGATAGCGGTCGACCATCGAGACCACCAGATCGGAGTCGGGTCCGCGGTGGACCAGATCGCCGACCTGGATGACAAGCAGATCGTCGGGCAGGGGGCCGTCTGGGGGTGCACCGAGGCGGGTGAGCTCTTCGCGTAGCTGCTCGGCATGCCCGCCGATATCACCGATGACCGCGATCCGCATTGTGGTCAGAGGGTCTTCCGTCGGGGCATCGGTGCGGTGCGGGAGACCTCGCGTTCCATCCGGCGGGCGATGCCGTTGATCTCGCGGACGGCCTGGCCGATCATGGTGCGTTCGATCGGCGACAGATCGTCGCGGTTGATCTGATCGGTGGCCCGCTCGCCGCGCTGAAGCTGATCCAGATTGTGGTGCAGACGAATTCGCTGCAGCAGCTCGAACACCTCGATCAGTCGGTGGGCTTCGGCGTGTGGCAGGATCGGCGATCCTGCTGCGTCACGCAATCGGCGCACCGTCTGCAGTTCGGTGGAGCCGACACTCAGCGCCGCCCAGCGGGCGATGCTCACCACCGGCAGCAGCCCGTGGGCCTTGACGTCGAAGGTGGAGGCTCCGCCCTTGCCGGTGAACACATCGAGCAGGGTGCGATCGCGCACCTTGGCCCGCTGCGAGAAGGAGTCCGACAGCAGCAGATTCATCGCCGCGGGGTGGCGCTGGAAGTCGGTGAACACCCGTGCCACCGCGGGAAGTCCGGGTGTGCCGTGTACCGGTCGGCCGTCCACCAACAGCGAGGCGATGACGGCCAGGCCCTTACTGTGGGCCGCCATGGCAGCCCGGGAGTTCTCGCCAGGCACGGTCAACCAGCGGGTCGCGGCGTCCCGCCATTCGCTGTCGGTCCGGGTGAAGGCCTTGTTCGAGGCGTTCGCGCCGTTGACATCCACACCCAGCCCGGCCTCGGTGAGCAATTCGTCGACCACACCGAACATCTCACGGAACCGTGTCATGGTGTCGGGCGGCACATAGTCGGCGAAGGCGATGGCGGCGTCGACATCGGAGGACGGTACCGCTTCGCGCCGGCCATGACTGCCCAGCGTGAGCCAGGTGAACTGATCGAGCGGTAGGTCGGGATGCTCGGCGGCTACCAAGTGGATGGACCGCCGGATGATCGCGTCGACGATGGCCGAGTACACCCGGATCACCCGATCGGCCGCGAGCCCCCGGTCCAGGACATCGCGCAGCACGGCGGGTGCCCGCCGGGCGCGCGTCACCAGTTCGGTGCGGTTGCGGGCACGGTGGATCTGCTCGAGCAACCCGACCCCGGCAGTGGTGGGCGCAAGCGCGAAATCACGTGCGCCGACGATGCCGCGCAGGGTGCCGGCCCGGTCGACCACCGGCAGGTACTCGGCCCGGGTGTCCAGCAGCGTGATCAGCGCCTCGACCGACGATCCGGAGAGTTCGACCGTCGTCGCGGGCTGCATCACCACCCGGGCCGGTGCGTCCGGGGACAGACCGTCGCCGACCACCCGACGACCGACCATCGCGTCGGTGAGGATACCGAACGTCCCGTCCCCGAAATCGACTACGGCGCAGTGTACGTCGCGATCCGCGAGCTGTCGCACCACATCGGCGGCCGGCGTATCCGGCCCGACGAGCACCGGCGTGATGGCGATAAGATCTTCGACCGTGCTGAACGCCGGCGTCGTGGCGGTCATGCGCCGGATGCGGGAAATGCAGTCGGCAAGGAACCGCGCCCCGGCGGGCGAGGAGAAGGCCGGCTCGACGAGGTGGCCCGGCAGTACCGCGATATCGGCGGCGGTGGTGGCCACCGCGCGGGGGCCGACCGGTCGTGCGGTGAGCATCGCCGAGTAGCCGATGACGTCACCGGCGTGAAAGCGTTCGTCGCCGGCCTTGGTGACGCGGTCCTGATCGTGCCAGAGGTCGACGTCACCGCGCAGGACCACGTAGATCTCGGTGGGTGGTGCGGCAAACGCGTCGACCACCAACTCGCCTGCAGAGAATCGACGGATCGTCGCGGCAGCCGCCAGCGTCGCCAGCTGGGTCGCATCCAGCGAGTCGAACGGTTCGACTTCGCAGAGGAAGCGACCCAGCTCCTCGCGCGTCATGATCGGCCGCTCAGCGCATGCCGAGGTAGATCTGCCCCGTCGACACGTCTTCCTCCAGCGCTTCCAGCGAGCGGCCGCGGGTCTCGGGTACCTGGCTCCAGACGAACAGCAAGGCGACGACGCCGATCCCGGCGAACAGGAAGAACGAGCCGGTGATGCCGACGGTCGAGACCAGGGTGGGGAAGTACAGGCCGAGGAACCCGTTGGTGACCCAGCAGAACAGGACCGAGATGCCGATGCCCAGGCCGCGCATGTGCAGCGGGAAGACCTCGGCCAGCCACACCCAGACGGCGATGTTGAGGAAGGTCTGCATCGACAGCACGAACCCGACGACGAGGACCAGGATCACGTACGGACGCGCCGGGTTGCCGGCCGGCAGCAGCATCGACGCGACGCCCACCAGGCAGTGGAAGGTGGTGGTCAGCGACAGGCCGATCAGGAACGTCTTTCGTCGGTCCAGCCGATCCATGTTGCGCAGGGCGATGATGCCGCCGATCACGGCGACGATGCCGAAGGCGATATTGGCCAGTACGGCCTGCTGCTCGCTCATGCCCGATTCCTCCAGCACCCGGGTGCCGTAGTACATGATCGAGTTGATGCCGGTGAGCTGCTGGGTCATGCAGACGCCGATACCCACGAAGATGATGCGCCGCAGCCACTTGTTGCTGAGGATCGCGCGGAATCCGATCTGGTTCTGGTCGCGTTCTTCGCGGGCCACCAGCTCCACCTGACTCAGTTCGGCCAGTGCGCGGTCCTCGGACCGGATGGTCTTCAGCACGGTCAGCGCCTCGTCGCGGCGGCCCTTCTCGACCAGCCAGCGTGGTGACTCGGGCATGCGCAGCATGCCGAAGAACAGTGCGATGGCCGGCAGGGCACAGACCGCGAACATGATGCGCCAGACACCGTCGATGTGACCGAGTGTGACGCCGAGGATCGCGTTCACCACAAAAGCGGACAACTGGCCGACCACGATGGCCAGCTCGTTGCGCCCGGTAATGGACCCGCGGATCTCATAGGGGGACAGTTCGGCGAGGAAGACCGGCACGACCGTAGACGCGCCGCCGACGGCAAGGCCGAGCACGATGCGGCCGGCAACCAGGGTGGCGAAACCGCTCGCCGAGAAGGTGCCGGATTCGGGTCCGGCGGGGGAGAACACCACCAGCAGCACGCCGAAGAAGAACAGCAGCGCCAGGATCAGGATCGTCTTGCGACGCCCGATGGCGTCGGAGATGATCCCGCCGAGCAGGGCGCCGACCGCGGCCGCGAACAGCAGTGAACTGATCACCACGCCGAGCTGCAGCAGGGAAAGCCCGAGTTCGCGGGCCATCGGGCCCTCGGCGCCGTTGGCCACGCCGGTGTCGTAGCCGAACAGCAGGCCGCCCAGGCAGGCGACGATGGAGATGAGGCCGATCCGCTGTCGATGCGGGCCACTGGTCAGAGGTGGTAGCTCGGCTTCAGATGCCGAGCCCGTCTGTGCAGTCATCTGGACGTTCCTTCATTGCTTGGCGCAGCGGAGTGCCGACGCTGTGCGGTGTCGGTGACACCGGTCACATACGACACCATAGCCCGTCAGAATCATTTGTAAAGTCATACGGACATTGTTTCAACATCCGAGGTTCAGGCGGCGCTCGCCGCGGCCGATCAATATCAAAATCCCGCAGCCGATTTGACCCTTGACAGATGCGCGCGGCGAAGGTCACACTTTGCGAGTTAGACCGGTCTAGTAGACCGGGTCAAAGAGACAGAGGAGCACATCCATGGGCAGCGATACGATCGGCGTCGCCGTCATCGGCGGAGGGATGGCCGGGCGTGCGCATGCCGCCGGCTACCGGGCCGCCACGACGGTCTTCGGTACCGACCGACCCGACGTCCGACTGGTGGCGATCGCGGACAGCAACGCGGCCGTCGCCGACGACACCGCCAAACGCTACGGCTACGAGCGGGCCGAGTACGACTGGCGGGCCATCGCCGATGCGCCCGATATCGACGCCGTGAGTGTCGTGGTGGCCAACCACCTGCACCGCGAGATCGTCGAGGGCCTGCTGGCGGCCGGTAAGCACGTGCTGTGCGAGAAGCCGCTGGCAGGCTCGCTGGCCGATGCCGAGGCGATGGTGGCGGCGGCGAACGACTCCGACAGAGTGACCGCAGTCGGCTACACCTACCGTCGGTCGCCCGCGGTCGAGCAGATCCGTCGCGAGCTGGCGGCGGGCACCATCGGCGAGTTGGTGCATTTCAACGGCCACTACTGGTGCGACTACGCGCTGGACCCGACCTCGCCGATCACCTGGCGCTACAAGGGCGGGCCCAGCACGGGCGCGTTGTCCGATGTGGGCAGCCACCTGATCGACCTCGGCGAGTTCGTCTGCGGACCGATCACCGAGGTCAGCGGCGCGGCGTTCGCGACCCTGATCAAGGAGCGGCCG
This sequence comes from Mycobacterium sp. C31M, assembly GCF_053345865.1. Classification (NCBI taxonomy): domain Bacteria; kingdom Bacillati; phylum Actinomycetota; class Actinomycetes; order Mycobacteriales; family Mycobacteriaceae; genus Mycobacterium; species Mycobacterium sp. C31M. Next base: position 312,084 of record NZ_JBKFAX010000003.1, read on the forward strand.
GTACCGCTCGGGGTCACCTACGGGCACACCAAGGGTGCGGTCAGCGAGGAGTTGGCCCCGGTGGAGAACGAGGACGTGGCCACGTTCACGGCCACCTTCGCCAATGGTGCGGTCGGCACGTTCTCGGCGTCGCGGGTGGCACACAACCTGCCCGACGGTCTGGCCTTCGAGCTCTTCGCGTCGAAGGGTTCGGCCGCCTGGGATCTGCACCGTGCCGGTGAATTCGCGCTGTCGGCCGACGATGTGCCCCCCGAACTCAGCGGCCCCCGCCGCGTGCTGATCGGGCCCGACCACCCCTACATCCGCGGCGGTCTGCCGATGGACGCCGGCGGTGTCGGGCACGGCGTCGCGGATCTGTTCGTCTACCAGACCCGCGCATTCCTGGACCAGATCGCCGGCCTTCGTGATCCCCGTCGCTCCGCTCGCCCAGACGACCTCGGGCCGCTCGCGAGCTTCGAGGACGGCCTGCACGGCCTACGGGTCGTGGCAGCTGTCGCCGACTCCGCCGCCGCCGGCGGGGCCGCGGTCAAGGTCCTGTAGAAATCTCCCCACCGACAAAGGATTCGATGATGAAACTCGGTCTCTACAACGCCGTCCTGCACGACCGGTCGCTGCCCGAGGCGATCGACGTGATCGCCGGCCTCGGTCTGACCGGTATCGAGATCAACACCGGCGGATTCCTGCCCGCGGTGCATGTGCCGACCATGGATGACATCTTGGTCAGCGACACCGCACGGGACGACTACCTCGGGATCTTCGAGGGCACCGGGGTGTCCATCGCCGGGCTGAACTGCAACGGCAACCCGCTGCACCCCAACCCGGTCATCGGGGACACGCACGCCGAGGACATCCGCCGGTCGATCCGGCTGGCGCAGCGCCTCGGTCAGCACCGGGTGGTCACCATGTCCGGGTTGCCGGGCGGTGAATCCGGGGCCACCCGCCCCAATTGGGTTGTCAATGCCTGGAATTCGGCGGCGCTGGACGTGCTGGACCACCAGTGGCAGATCGCGGCCGAGTTCTGGCGGGAGACCGATCGGCTGGCCCGCGACCACGATGTGAAGGTCGCTCTTGAGCTGCATCCGCAGAACATCGTGTTCAACAGCGAATCGATCGAGAAACTGGTCGCCTTGACCGGGGCCACCCACGTCGGTGTCGAACTGGACGCCTCGCACCTGTTCTGGCAGCAGATGGACCCGGTCGCGGTGGTGCGGCATCTCGGCGACCTGGTGGTGCACGCGGCCGCCAAGGACGTCCGGGTCAACGCCGAGTACGCGGCGCTCAACGGTGTGCTGGACAACAGCTTCCGGCGCCTGGGTACCGACGAGGCGCGTACCAATCTGGGCGGTGACGAATGGGCCAACGAATGGCCGAGGAACTCCGCCTGGGATTTCGTCGCGCTGGGCAAGGGCCATGACACCGCGTATTGGACCGAATTCCTGCGCGCCCTGCACGAGGTCGACCCGGAGATGATGGTCAACGTCGAGCACGAGGACACCGAGCTCGGCCGTATCGAAGGGATCGAGGTGGCCGCCGCAGTGCTCAAGGCGGCCGACGCGGATCTGCAGCAGTCGCTCGCGCTGAGCGCCGGATAGCCGGATGCCCGACTGCTGCGGTGGCTAAATCCGCCGCGGCAGTGGGCTTTCCACCGGCGGCTGACCGCTGCGCTCCGGCCCGTCGGGCACCGCGCGGTCGGGCAACCAGATCACGAAGGTGCTGCCCTCCGGGACCTGGCTGTACAACAGCAGCTTGCCCTCGTGGCTCTCTACGATCTGGCGGGCGATCGTCAGGCCCAGCCCGGAACCCTGCCGGGTGCCGTCGATTCGCTTGAACCGGTCGAACACCCGCTGGTGGTCCTCGGCAGGGATACCTGGGCCCTCATCCTGCACGGCCACCCAGGCCCAGCCGCGCGCACTGCCCGCGGCCACGGTGACGGTGGAATCCGCGGGCGCCAACCGGATCGCGTTGGACAGCAGGTTGGACAGGGCGCGCGACAGCGACTGCACATCGGCGAACACCACCGGCCCCGCAGCGCTGTGTGCCTGCAGGGTCAGCGGACGGTCGGCCGCGAGCAGCAGATGCTCGTCGACCACGTCACGGACAAACCGGTTCAGATCGACATTGCGGTCGGCGAATCCGCCCGAGCGGGTGCGGGCGGTGGCCAGCAGATCCTCCAGCAGGCGAGACATCCTCGCGGTGGCTCGGGTGATGACCGCCAGCGCATGCTCGCGTTCCGCCGGGGTCGATGACGGGTCGACCAGCACTGCTTCGACATTGGCCTGCACCACCGCCACCGGGTTACGCAACTCGTGCGACACATCCTCGACCAGCGCCCGCTCGGCGCGGAACGCTGTGTCCAGGCGCTCCAGCATGCCGTCGAGCGTGTCGGCCAGGGTACGCAGCTCGTCGGCCGGGCCGCTGGCATTGATACGTTCGGAAAGGTCGTTGGCCCGCAACCGGTTCGCGGTTGCGGTGATCTGTCCGATGGGGCGCAGCAGGCGCCCCGCCACCAGCCAGCCGACCAGCGCGGCGATGAGCGCGATGGCCGCCAGCGCGATCAGTGAGTAGTTGCGCAGGGTGTCCAGTGTCGACTGGTTGACGGCCTGTTGGACCGACCGGAGATCGGCGGCCTGGAAACTCTCCCCGGGCCGGTATTTCATGGTGCCGTCGGACAGATGCTCGAACTTCTTCACCGTCAACGGATCCAGCGGCCGGGCATCGATGGTGTGCGACAACGCGAAATACACGCCTAGCAGGATCAGTGCGGACACCCCGAACAGCAAGGTCGATGTGATGATCGCCAGCCGGGTACGGATCGGGCGGGCCCAGCGTGGCCAGGCCACCGATGTGAACCGCGGCCGGGCCACCGCCGTCACGAACCGCTCGCGCGGGGAAACGCCTCGGTGGCTTCACCTTTGAGGCGGTAGCCGCGCCCGACCAGCGTCTGCAGCACGGCCGCCTCGTCACCGACGGTGAGCTTGCGGCGCAGCGTACCGACGGTGACCCGCACAGTCTGGGTGAACGGGTCGGCATTCTCGTCCCAGACATGCTCCAGGATCTGCTCGGCCGACACCACATGCCCGGGCCGGCTCATCAGGAACCGCAGCACGGCGAACTCCTTCAGCGTCAGCGCGACCTCTCGTGACCCGCGATGCACGGTCTGCCGTGCCGAGTCCAGCGCGATATCGCCGACCCGCAGCACCGCCGACTCACCGCGCACCTCGCGACGCAGCACCGCGCGCAGCCGCGCGGTCAGCTCGGCCAACGCGAACGGTTTCACGATGTAGTCGTCGGCACCCGAATCCAGCCCGCGCACCCGGTCGGGCAGCGTCCCGTGCGCGGTCAACATGACGATCCGCAGGTCACGGCCCGAGCGGCAGTCCAAGACGCCGCTGCGCACCGCCGAGGCCAACTGCAGACCGCTGCCGTCGGGCAACGTCACATCGAGCAGCGCGACGTCGTACTCGTTGACGGTGAGCCGCTCGACGGCCTCGGCGTGGGACAGCGCCGCATCGACGGCATAACCTTCCCGGCGCAACCCCACCACGAGCGCGCTGACCAGACCTTCCTCGTCCTCGACGATCAGCACCCGCATGTACTCCGAGAATAGCCATCGCGGCCGCCGGGCGCCGGATCGCTTTCGCTGAACTTTCGGTCCGGCTTGCGCTGGTTTTCGCGCCCCGATGGTGTGCTGGCGCCATGACAGTTCCGTCGCTTACCGCCACGGCCACCGTGGAGCGTGCCTTGTTCGAGATGAAACATGTTGTCGTGGGCCAGGATCGAATGCTTGAACGCCTGATCGTGGGTCTGCTGGCCAACGGTCACGTCCTGCTGGAGGGCGTCCCGGGCATCGCCAAGACCTTGGCGGTGCGCACCGTGGCGACCGTCGTCGGCGGCCGCTTCCAGCGCCTGCAGTTCACCCCCGACCTGATGCCCGGCGACATCCTGGGCACCCGGGTGTGGCGACCGTCGACAGAGACCTTCGATATAGAGCTCGGGCCGGTGTTCGGCAATCTGATCCTGGCCGACGAGATCAACCGGGCGCCGGCCAAGGTGCAGTCCGCGCTGCTGGAGGCGATGGCCGAACGTCAGGTCAGCATCGGTGGTCGCAGCTTCCCGCTGCCCACCCCGTTCCTGGTGCTCGCCACCCAGAACCCGATCGAGACCGACGGCGTGTACCACCTGCCCGAGGCGCAGCGTGACCGGTTCCTGCTCAAGGTCGAGTTGTCGCATCCCGGTGAGCTCGACGAAATGGCGATCCTGGCCAGGATGGGCCAGCGCCCGCCGCAGGCCCGCGCGCTGCTGACCACCGACGATGTGCTGGCCCTGCAACGCGCCACCGAGGAGGTCTTCGTCCATCACGCGGTCGCGCACTACATCGTCCGGCTCGTGATGGCGACCCGGGAGCCGGCCGGCTACGGCGTCGGACACCTGGCCGGGCTGTTGGAATACGGGGTCAGCCCGCGCGGCAGCCTGAGCCTGCTGGCGGCCGGCCGGGCGATGGCCCTGCTGCGCGGGCGCGACTATGTGCTGCCCGCCGATATCGCCGAGATTGCGCCCGATGTACTGGCGCACCGGCTGGTGCTGACCTTCGACGCGGTCGCCGACGGTGTCGACCCGCGGTCGGTCATCGCCGAGATTTTGGAGCGTACCCCGGCACCGCAGATCGCGCCGAGCACCGACCTCGACGAGGTCGCATCGTGACCGGCGATCCCTGGCGGGCAATGGATCTCGGGGTACGGCGTCGAATCGACAGCCTGATCTCCGGTGACCATGAGGGCACCCGGCTGGGTGCGGGCAGCGACCCGGAGGAGGCGGTGCCGTATCAGCCGGGCGACGATGTCCGTCGGATCGACTGGAACATCAGTGCGCGCAACGGAGATCTCCACGTGGGGCGTTCCCGCGCCGAGCATCCGCTGGACACCTGGGTGCTGCTGGACACCTCGTCGAGCATGGCCTTCGGCACGGTCAGCGAGGAGAAGCGGGAGCTGGCGGCCAAGATCGTCTCGGCGGTGGCGCTGCTGACCGACGCGCCCGGAAACAGTCTGGGCCTGGCCACGTTCGGCGAAGCGGGTCTGCAGTGGCACCGGCCCGGCCGACCGCGGATCACCGCCCGTCGCATCCTGCGGGCCGCCGACGAGAACCGGGACGGGGCCGGTGGGCCGCCGCTGGCCGATGTCGTGGAGGAGTTCGGTCGGCGGCAGCACCGGCCCGGCCTGCGGGTCGTGGTGTCCGATTTCATGGATGCCGCCGCGGGATATGCGGCCCCGTTCGCCTGGGAGACACCGCTGCGGCGGTTGGCGGCCCGCCACGACGTGATCGCCGTCGAGGTCGTCGACCCGCGCGAGATGCGGTTGCCCGATATCGGGTCGGTGGTGCTCATAGACCCGGAATCTGGTCGTCAGCGCCAGATCTGGAGCAGCGACCCCGGACTGCGGAGCCGGTACGAGGATGCCGCACTGGCCTATCGGATGGCGGTGGCCACCTCGATCCGCAGCAGCGGCGCCGACCATCTGCCGGTGAGTACCGGCCGGGACTGGGTGGGCGACCTGGCCCGGTTCATCGCGACCCGGCGCCGCACCAGGATGCGCCGATGACCTTCCTGTTCCCCGCGGCACTGCTGCTGCTCGTGCCGGTCCTGTTACTTGCCGTCTCCTACCTCGTCGCGCTGCGCCACCGTCAGCGCTACGCGGTGCGATATGCCGCACTGCCGTTGCTGGACAGCGTGATTCCGGAGAAGCCGCAGTGGCGCCGCCATGTGCCCGCCGCATTGCTGGTCATCACGTTGGGGCTGCTCGCGCTGGCCGCGGCGCGGCCGGAGATGCCGGTGCGGGTGCCCTATGAACGGGCGACCATCATCGTGGCCATCGACACCTCGGAGTCGATGCAGGCCCGCGATGTCGCCCCGGACCGGATGACCGCGGCAGCCGCCGCGGCCGGTGAGTTCATCGAGCAGTTGCCGGAGACTTTCAACGTCGGTCTGGTCGCCTTCGCCGGGTCGACCATCGTGCTGCACCCGCCCGATACCGATCATGCCGCCGTGCGCGCGAGCCTGCGATCCATCGGGATGTCCTCGCGCACCGCGATCGGGGAGGGCGTGTTCACCGCGCTGGACCAGATCCGGACGGTGACCGGGCCGCAGAACGAAGCACTCCCGGCCCATATCGTGCTGTTGTCCGACGGCAGCAACACCTCCGGGCGCAGTCCCGCGGAGGCGGCCATCGCGGCATCGGCGGTGGGGGTGCCGGTGTCCACCATCGCCTACGGCACGCCCGACGGGGTGATGGAAACGCACGGTTATCCGGTCGCGGTCCCGGTCGACGGTGAAACCCTCGCCGAGTTGGCCGTCGCCACCGGCGGCACGGCCTACGAGGCGGCGAGCAGCGATGAACTCAACGACGTCTACCGCGATATCAGCTCGTCGATCGGTTGGCGCACCGAATGGCGGGAGGTCACCCCGTTTGTCGCCGGACTGGCGCTGCTGGTCGGCCTGGTCGCCGGGGGACTGTCGTTGCGCTGGTTCTCCAGGATGGTGTGAGGAGTGTTATGACGCAGCAGAATCCGAGTCTCGGACGACGTTCGGGACCCGAGTTCGTGATCCCGGAGGTGGGTGGCCCGCCGCCGCAGGTGCAGCTGCAGCCGGTGCCGACCCGTATCCATGAGCCTGCCCCGGCGCCCGTTGTCGCACCGCCCTTGCCGTCTACGACCGAACCCCGGCGACCGCGGCGGCTGCTGCTGGTGTCGATGTGCGTGGTCCTCGGCGCGGCCGCCGGGGCGGGTGCGGCGGTGGTGGTGGACCGGGTGTCCCCGGCGCGGGTCGCCGCGCCGCAGCAGCTGCCGGCACCCGGCCCGCTCGGCTCCGTCCCGGATGCGCAGCAGGCGGCGTCGGCGTTGTTGCCGAGTGTGGTCGACGTGCGGGCCGGGGGCTCCCGCGGATCAGGATTCGTGTTCGACGGCTTCGGGCGGATCCTCACCAACAGTCATGTGGTCGACGGGTTCGCCCGGGTGATGATCGGGTTCGCCGATGGCCGCCAGGTCGCCGGACGTGTGGTGGGTACCGATGCGGGATCCGATATCGCGGTGGTCGAGGTGACGGTGCCCCCACCGCCGGCGGCGGCGCTCGGGATCAGCGCCGAGTTGAGGATCGGCCAGCCGGTCATCGCGGTCGGTGCACCGTTGGGTCTGAGCAGTTCGGTCACCGCCGGGATCGTCAGCGCCCTGGAACGTACCCCCCGGTTGGGCGGTCGCACCGGGCTGCCGATGGTGCAGACCGACGCGTCGATCAACCCGGGCAACTCCGGCGGGCCGCTGGCGAACCTGCAGGGCCAGGTGATCGGGGTCAACACCGCGATCGCGACGACCGGTGCCGAGACCGGCAATATCGGGATCGGGTTCGCGGTCCCGATCGACCGGGCCATCGAGGTGGCCGACCGGATCGTCGCGGCCGACTGATCAGCCGGCGGCCTCGTCGGCTGTGATGTTGAGCACCGCTTCGTGGATGAGGGCGAGGACCGCGTCGAGCACGGCGCCGGCATGTTGGCCGCGCGAATAGCTGCGCAGCACCACCCGGCGGGTGCCCAGACCGGGTACGTCGAGGGTCTCGACGCCGTCGTGCGGCATGCCGCGCAGGGCGAGCATCGGGATCAGCGTCATCCCCTCGCCCGCGGCGACGAGTGCCAGTGCGGTCTGGGTGCCGAAGTAGCGGTGCACGATCGGCTGGTTCAATCCGACCGAGCGGCTCAACCGGGCCGCGGCGCGGGCGGTCGCCGACGACGGCTCGACACCGACCCAGGGCAGCGGCAGCCGTCCCAGTTCGGTGACGTCGGAGGCCAGCGTGCCCGCTGGTACCGCCAGCTTCCACGGCTCGTCGAGCAACGGCACCTCCACGACACCCGCGGGCGGGCGCTTGGGTGTGTCGGCGGAATCCAATTCGACTATCGCAGCATCCAATTCGCCGTCCTTCAGGGCGCGCATCAACGGCTCCTGGTCGGTTTCCAGGATCTCGAAACGAACACCGGGCAGTTGGTGGCGCCACTCGGGCAGCATCGGTGCGATCACCACCGACAGGAAGCTCTGGAACCCGCCGAGTCGCATGGTGCCGTGGATCTCCGACTCACCCCGCTCGAGCTGTAGCTGGGCGCCGGCCAGGATGGCCTCGATCTGTTGGGCGGCCTCGGCCAGCACCTGACCCTCGTGGGTGAGCACCGAGCCGTTGGTGGTGCGGGTCATCAGGACCCGATCGGTTTCGCGTTCCAACCGGGTGATCTGTTGGGACACCGCCGACGGTGTCATCTGCAGTTCGTCGGCGGCGGCGAGCACTCCGCCTTCGCGGGCCACCGCCAGTAGATAGCGCAGCCGGCGGGGGTCGATATCCATTCACAAAAGCTACATCGCCAGTACAGATTTATTCAATTGTGTTGAACCCATCCGAGGCTGATACTTCAGCGGGTTTCGTTTGGTGTAGAGGTGGTTCTCGAATGATTGCGGCGACCCTGGGTTGGGTGGGAGCGGTAGGCACGCTGTTCGCGTACCTGGCCGTCAGTCGTGGTTGGCTGTGCGGCAGCTCGCGTCGATACGCGGTGCTCAACATCGCAGGCGGGGCGATGGCCGGTACTGCCGCAGGCATGTACGGCGCCTGGCCGAGTGCCGCGTCGAATTTCGTCTGGGCGCTGATCGGGGTCGTGACGGTGGCCACCCACCTGCGCGAGGCGCGGCGAGCACGGGTGAACGCGGTATTGGTGACGACGATCCCGGCCCCGCGGTACTCGCTGCGCCGAGTGATCGACGAGCCGCACACCGAGCCGTTCGGTCACTCCGCGGTGCGCGCGATCGCCTGACCCGTTCGGCGCAGGATTAAGCCGCGCTCGGAACGGGCACTTCTGTCAGGTCGCACAGTGACCTGCGCCACAACGGCGTGACGTGCAGGAGGGGCCATGAGCACCGAGCAGCCTGTGAAGAAGACCGATGTCGACAAGGCGCTGATGGGTGGCGCCACCTACCGCAGCCTGGGCGAACAGCGTCTCAGCCCGCAGGAGGAACGGTTCGAGAAGGGCCGCCGCACCATCGGGCTGTTCCTCGCGCCGGTGCTCGCCGTGGTGTTCCTGCTGCTCCCGCTGGACATCCCGCCCCAGCAGCAGACGCTCGCCGGTGTGCTGCTGGGCGTCATCGTGCTGTGGGTGACCGAGCCGGTACCCATCCCGATCGGCGGCCTGCTGGGTGTGGCGATCATCGTCTTCCTCGGCGTTGCACCGGTCGACGATGTGCTCGGCCCGTTCGGTTCCTCGACGGTCTTCACCTTCATCGGGGCGTTCATCCTCGCCCAGGCGATGCTCAAACATGGTCTGGCGCGGCGGTTTGCGTTCAAGATTCTCGCGCTGCCCCGCGTCGGACAGTCCACCACCGGGGTCATCCTGGCGTTCGGCGCCATCACCTGTCTGCTGTCGGCCTTCGTATCCAACACCGCCACCGTCGCCATGCTGCTGCCGACCGCCATCGGGATCATCGGCGTCATCGCCAAAATCCTTCAGGCACAGGGCAAGGTCGAAGACGATTTCGATCCGCTACGGCTCAAGGTGGGGGCGGCCATCATGCTGATGCTGGCCTACTCGGCCAGCGTGGGCGGCCTGTTGACCCCGGTCGGCAGCCCGCCGAACCTGATCGGGCGCGGTCTCATCGAGGAGGCCACCGGCGAGAAGATCAGTTTCGGGCAGTGGATGGTGCTGGCCGCACCCATCTGCCTGGCCATGTTCCTGGTGCTGGCGCTCATCCTGATCAAGCTGAACAAGCCGGAGCTCAAGCACATCGACGGTGTCTCCGAGTACGTCGCCGAGCAGCGCGCCGAGATGGGCAACCTATCGCGCGCCGAGAAGAACACGCTGGTGGCCTTCGGCATCACGGTGTCGCTGTGGATCCTGCCGGGTGTCATCGCGCTGATCTTCGGCAACGACTCCGATATCTACACGACGATCAGCGACCGGCTCGACGAAGGCACGGTCGCGGTATTCGGTGCCGCGCTGTTGTTCCTGCTGCCCACCGATTGGGAGCAACGAGAATTCACCTTGCGGTGGAAGGACGCGGCGGCCATCGACTGGGGCACCGTCGTGTTGTTCGGGACCGGCATCATCTTCGGATCGCTGCTCGCCGACACCGGCCTGGCCGAGACGATCGGTACCTCGGTGGCCGACGGACTCGGGTTCACCAGCGTCATCGCCATCACGATCTTCGCGGTTCTGCTGGCGATCGTCGTCTCGGAAACCACGAGCAACACCGCCGCGGCGGCGGTCGTGGTGCCGATCATCATCCCCATCGCCGTTGCGGCGGGTGTCAATCCGTTCGTACCCGCGCTGGCGGCCACCTTCGCCGCGTCCTTCGGGTTCATGTTGCCGGTGTCCACGCCGCAGAACGCCATCGTCTACGGATCCGGGGCGGTGCCGATCACCACGATGATCCGGTCCGGGATCACGTTCGACGTCGCCGGGGCGATCCTGATCGTGGCGTTGCTGCCGGCGATGGTGGCGGTGCTGGGGTTGGGGTCCTGAGCGCGGCCTCGGCTTCGTAACCCCGGGTGAGCCAGTAGACCGTCCTGTCGAGGATCGGCAGGATCTCGCCGACCTCGATCTCGCCTGCCGAATGACGGGCGAGCAGACCATAGATGACGCTGCTGAGGCTCGCGTTGAACTCGGCGACGAACGCGTCATCGACACCGGCGAGCGCCTCCAATCCGGCGGGTGCGACGAGTTCGAGGCCGAACTGGAACAGCTGCTGGCCCTGCGGGGATGAGCGCACCCGGAAGTAGACCGTCAGCATCCGCGGATGGCGTTCCCACGGTTCGAATATCGGCCGCAACAGCTGCATGACCGCCTGATGCAGCGTGGTGCCCGGTGTTGGTGTCTGTGCGGGCAGCCCTGCATAGCGATGCCGCTGGGTCCAGTACTGCAACGCGGCCAGGATCAGATCGTCTCGGGTGGCATAGCGCTTGTAGATGGTGGCCAGCGACGCCTGGGCCCGGCGCGCGACGGCACGCAGCTGTACCGCGTCATAGCCCTCGGTTTCGAGCATGTCGACGACGACATCGAGGAGTCGGTCGCCCTCGGGCGGCGGTGTGTCGCCGACGTTCATCGCCCTTGCCCTTTCGTGAGTAACGCCGTTACCCTATCCCGAGTAACACAGTTACTCTGCGTTCGGGAAGCGAGGAAACAATGGGTCCACTGGATGGCAAGGTCGCCTTCATCACCGGTGTGGCGCGTGGGCAGGGCCGAAGTCACGCGGTCCGGCTGGCGTCCGAAGGCGCCGACATCGTCGGTGTGGACATCTGCGCGGACATCGATGCCAACGGCTATCCGATGGCGTCGCGCGACGAACTGGACGAGACGGTGGCGCTGGTCGAAGCCGCAGGCGGAAAGATGCTCGGATCGGTCGCCGACGTCCGTGACTTCGGGGCTCTGAAATCCGCGGTGGATGCCGGGGTCGAGCACTTCGGCCGCCTGGACATCGTGTTGGCCAATGCGGGAATCGCACCGACTGCCTTTCGCGAGGTCGGTATCGAGGAAGACCTGGATATGTGGACCGCGGCGATCGACGTCAACCTGGTCGGCTCGTTCCACACGGCCAAGGCGACCATCCCGCATCTCATTGCCGGGGGACGTGGCGGCGCGATTGTCTTCACCAGCTCGACCGCCGGTCTCAAGGGGTTCGGCGGATCGCAGGGTGGCGGCCTGGGATATGCGGCATCCAAGCACGGCATCGTCGGGCTCATGCGTACCCTTTCCAATGCGCTTGCACCGCAGAGTATTCGGGTGAACACCGTGCACCCGACGGCGGTGAACACCATGATGGCGACGAACCCGGCGATGACGGCGTTCCTGGAGGCCTACCCCGATGGCGGGCCACACCTGCAGAACCCCATGCCGGTCTCGCTACTGGAGCCGGCCGACATCAGCGCCGCGATCTCGTACCTGGTCTCGGACGCCGCCAAGTACGTCACCGGGGTGACCTTCCCCGTCGACGCCGGATTCTGCAACAAGCTATGAGCGGCCGCGTCGAGGGCAAGCGGGTCCTGATCACCGGGGCTGCCCGCGGAATGGGACGCAGTCACGCCGTCCGGTTGGCGCAGGAGGGTGCCGATCTGATTCTGGTCGACATCTGCGAATCACTGCCGGAGATCGAATACCCGCTCGCCACAGCGGAAGACCTTGCCGAAACCGCGGCTCTGGTGGCCGAGCATGGGTGCCGGGCAGTCACCCATGTCGTGGATGTGCGCGATGGGCAAGCCCTGACGGCGGCGGTCGACGACGGTGTGGCGCAGCTGGGTGGTTTGGACGCCGCGGTGGCCAATGCGGGTGTGCTGACCGGGGGAACCTGGGACACCACCACCGCCGAACAGTGGCGCACGGTCGTCGACGTCAATCTGATCGGCACGTGGAACACCTGCCGGGCCGCCATCCCGCACCTGGTCGAGCGTGGTGGTGCGCTGGTCAACATCAGTTCGGCGGCCGGGATCAAGGGCTCGCCCCTGCACACCCCGTACACGGCCTCCAAGCACGGTGTGGTCGGAATGAGCAAGGCGTTGGCCAATGAGCTTGCCGCAATGCGTATCCGAGTCAACACCGTGCACCCGACCGGGGTACCGACCGGCATGCAACCGGCGATGCTGCACCAACTGCTGCACGACACGCGAGGCGATCTCGGCCCGATCTTCCAGAATGCGTTGCCGATCGTGATGGCCGAGGCCGTCGATATCAGCAACGCGGTGCTGTTTCTGATCTCCGACGAGGCCCGCTACGTCACGGGCCTGGAGTTCAAGGTGGATGCCGGCGTGACCATCCGATGATCTGCGAAGGGAATTGATGTGACCGCATTCTCTACCGATCGGATCGAACGCGGCCGGCGGGCGTATGCCGACATCATGACGCTGCCCGCCCCACAGGACACCTCTCCGGCGACGCGGCATCTTCTCGACTTCGTCTTCGCCGAGGTCTGGCAGCGAACGGGGCTGACCCGCCGTGAGCGCCGGTTCGTGACGTTGCCCTGTGTCGCGGCCGCCGATTCCGAGGCCCCGATGCGTGACCATGTCTATGCCGCCCTCAACAGCGGCGATCTCAGCATCGTCGAGATGCAGGAGGCGGTGCTGCATTTCGCCGTGTACGCGGGCTGGCCGAAAGCCTCCCGGTTCAACATGATCGTCGACGAACAGTGGGACCGTATCCATCGAGAACGAGGCTTGCCGGTGCCACTGCCGCAGCCGCTGCTGCCGCTGAGCACACCGAGTGATCCCGAGGCCAGATTGACCGTTGGTGAGAACTCGTTCAGGGACATCAACTGTCTGCCGTATGCACCACAGCGCGACAACCCCTTCCAAGGTGCCGGCATCCTCAACTTCGTCTTCGGTGAGATGTGGCTGCGGCCCAATCTGGGTATGAAGGAACGACGCCTGATCACGGTGGCCTGTGTCGCCTTCCAGGATTCCCCGTATCCGATCCTCAGTCACGTCTATGCAGCTTTGAAGAGTCGCGACATCTCATTCGAGGAAATGGATGAACTGGCCCTGCATTTCGCGGCGCACTATGGCTGGCCGAAAGGTTCGCACCTGAATCAGGTGATCGCGGAACAAAAGGAACGGGTCACCCAGGAGTGGGTGGTCGAGGGAGCAGCCACCTCGTGACTACTGTCGACCTCGATACGCCCATCGGTCTGTTGATCGGCACCGACCGACTCACCGTGACGTCGCAGGATCCCCATGCGCACATCTACCCGGGTAACGGCACACCGAATGCGACGGTGGCACTGGCCGGTCCGGCCGAGGTCGACCTGGCGGTAACCGCAGCCACAGACGCGCAGCGGCAATGGATGGCATTGGGTGTCGATCGACGCCGAGACTCGATGATCGACCTGGCCGACGTGGTGCACGAGAGCCTCGGCGAGCTTGCCGGCTACTTCAACATGCTTCCGGCATCGACCGTCACCGGAAGTCCGGTGACATAACGGGATTCGTCGGAGGCGAGGAACAGCACAGCATTGCTGATGTCGACCGGCTCGACCCAGCCGATCGGCAGCACGTGCATCATCTGTGCGACGACGGCCATATCGTCGGGGCCCGGATTCTCCAGATCGGGACGGAACAGCTTCATTGTCCCCTCGTTCATGAACATCGGGGTGTTCACATTCGTCGGGCACACTGAGTTGACGCGGATGAAGTGCTGACCGAGTTCGACGGCGAAGGTACGCATCAGGCCGATCACACCATGCTTGGCGGCGATGTAGTGACCCGTGTTGGGGTAGGCCTTCAACCCGCCGACCGAGCTGGTCAGCACGATCGATCCACCTTCTCCGCCGGCGATCAGATGGGGCACAGCGGCTTTGACAGTCTTCCAGACGCCGGACAGGTTGATCCCGATCATGTCGTCCCAGTCGTTCTGGGCTGTCTTGTCCAGTGTTTGGCCACCGTTGCCGATTCCGGCGTTGGCCACGATGATGTCCAACCGGCCGAGTTGCTCGACGCCGCTGTCGACGGCGGCCTTGAGTGCGTCGAAATCACGGACGTCGACCTCCGCGGTGACGATTCGCCGGTTCAGGCCCTTGACCAGATCGGCGGTCTGGGCCAGGTCGTCCGGTGTGGACGGCGCGATCTGGGCGTCCGGGGCGATCGGCCCGCAGATGTCGACCGCGATGATGTCGGCACCCTCCTCGGCCAGTCGTACGGCGTGGCTACGGCCCTGGCCTCGTGCCGCGCCGGTCACGAAGGCAACCTTGCCTGCAACGCGTCCTGTCATGTGTGCACCCCATCTCGGTCGACAGATACTGATCGATCGATCAGGAAGCTAGGCTGGGGTCGGCCAGCTTGTCAACCCCTGGGTGTCAGTCGGCGAGTGCGTCGAGCTGCGCCTCGACGAGCCGGCGCAGCTCGTCGTGGCCCAGCGTGAGTCCGACGGCTTCCTCATTGCAGAGGCTGCGGGCGATCTGGGCGATCAACATCGACACCGCCACGGGTGGATACTTCTCCAGGTCGATTCCGCGGGCACGCAATGCCACGGTGACCGCTGCCGTTTCGATATCGCGCACCCGCTCGGCATAGGCGCGCAATTCCGCGCGGATCACCTTGCGATGGTTGGCCAACGCCATGAACTCCGTACTGAGGATGCTGCGACCATTATCACTGTTCAGCGCCCATAAAGCCTGCAGTGGATCGTCGTCGGTGAGTGCGGCGCGCATATCGTTGAGGGCGGTATCTGCCCCGGCGCGTAGGACTTCGACGAACAGGTCGTCCATCGTCGGAAAGTAGTAGTAGACCAGGGCCTGCTTGACGCCCGCCTCCGCCGCCACCCGCCGCGAGGTGGCCGCCGCATAACCCTCGTCGCGCATCAGTTTCGCGGTGGCTTCGATGAGGCGATCCCGGGCGTTCGGATCGCCGGACCGGGGTTTGCGCGCCGTCGTCATGCAACGGCCCCCGGCCGCCCGGTGGTTGACCGTCCGAGCCGGACCATGGTAGGCATGGCGCATTCTAACAGTTTGGTCGATCGATCAGTATCGTGTCAGAATCAGCCCGGATGGAGGAGTCTGATGGCTATGCGACGAATGGTCGTGGTCGACCCGAAACTGTGCGAGGGGCACGCGCTATGCCTCGACACGGCTCCGGAGGTGTTCGACGTCGGAGATGACGATGTCGCGGTGTGTATAGCGCATCCGGACCCAGCCCTGTGGCCCGCGGTGCACGCCGCCATCGATGCCTGCCCACGCGGAGCGCTCAGCATCCGCGAAGAGCAACTCGAAAGGACTCAGCAATGACCGATCTCGTCGAGGCGGACTTCTTCTCCGACTACGCGATCAGCCAGTCGCCGTACGAGTACTGGGATCGACTGCGCGAGTTGGGCCCTGTGACCCGTGAGCCGCACTACGGGGTAGTGGCCGTCACCGGCTACCCGGAGGTCATGGCGGCCTTCAAAGACCACGAATGCTTCTCGGCGGTGAACGCGATCGGTGGGCCCTTCCCGCCGTTGCCGTTCACCCCCGACGGTGATGACATCAGCGAGCAGATCGAGGCACATCGGCACCTGTTCCCGATCCACGAGCACATGGTGGTGATGGACCCGCCGGCGCATGAGAAGGCGCGGTCGCTGCTGAGCAAGCTGTTGACGCCACGACGCCTGAAGGAGAACGAGGACTACATGTGGCGACTGGTCGACAGCCAGATCGACCAGTTCATCGATAACGGGCGATGCGAGTTCCTGTCCGAGTACGCAAAGCCGTTCGCGACATCGGCGATCATCGACCTGCTCGGTGTGCCCGAAGATGACCGGCCGGAATTCCTGGCCGCATTGGGCGCCGAGCGGCCCGACGGCAACCGGGTGGGTGCACTCGACGGGGAACCTGTCGGCCTGGACCCCCTGCAGTATCTGGACGACAAGTTCCTCGGTTATCTGACCGAGCGGCGCCGGTCGCCGCGGGAGGATGTGCTGAGCGGGATGGCCGCCGCGCTGTATCCCGACGGGTCGACCCCGGAGCTGATCGAGGTGGTCAAACCGGCGACGTTCCTGTTCGCCGCCGGCCAGGAGACCGTCACCAAACTGCTCAGTGCCGCCGTCCAGACTCTCGGCGATCGACCGGAGTATCAGCAGTTGCTGCGTGAACAGCCGGACCGCATACCGGCTTTCATCGAGGAGGCGGTACGGATGCACTCGCCGACGAAGGTCGACTTCCGGCTGGTCCGCAAGTCCACCACGCTCGGTGGGGTCAACCTGCCGGCCGGCACCATCGTGATGCTGTGCCTCGGTGCGGCCAACCGGGATCCGCAAAAGTTCGAGGACCCGCACGAGTTTCGCCCCGACCGCAAGAACGTCCGCGAGCACATCGCCTTCGGCCGCGGTATCCACACCTGCGCCGGCGCCCCACTGGCGCGGGTCGAGGGCCAGATCACCGTCCGTCGCCTACTGGATCGGATGAGTGAGATCCGCATCGACGAGTCGGCGCACGGCACCGCCGCCGACCGTCGGTACGCCTACGACCCGACCTTCCTGCTACGGGGACTGACCGAGTTGCGCATCGAATTCACCGCAAGGGCCTGACCGCGTCAATGCGGGCGAGGCGAAAGCTGGGTCTCCAATATCTGCAGCGCCGCCGACAGCGAGTCCTCGGTCATCGGGGTGCCGTGCGCCGCGGAGATCAGTACCCCGACGATCGCTCCGGCGAGCACCCGCCGCGTGGCGGCATCGGCCGGCGCGTCATGGCGGCCGTCCATCGCCTCGGCGATGCTGTCGATCAGCCGAGTGTAATCGGAGTAGAGCAGGCTGCTCGCCTCCGGCACCTCGTACATCAAGCGTTGAGCAGTGGCGGCCGCCTCGCGTTCGGCAGTGGACAGCGCGCCGAACACCTCCGCCAAGCCGTGCCGGTAGGCCGCCACGACGGACAGTTCCTGCGGTGCCTTGGCGAACGCTTCGACGATCGGGTCGATCAGTTCGTCATTGATCAGGACGGATTCCTTGCCGGCGAAGTACCGGTAGAAGGTGCGCGGCGAGATATCGGCCGCGGTGGCGATCTGTTCGACGGTGGTGTCGGTGTAGCCCTGTTCGACGAACAGTTCGAACGCGGCGTGCCGGATCGCGAGCCGGGTCCTGACCTTCTTGCGCTCCCGCAGACCGTTCACTTCTTCCGGCATCGCCACCAGGTCAGTGTCCCTCAAAGGTGGGCCGTCAGCCCACCAATGTGTTCGCGGCCCCGGCCATGTGTTCGGTGACCGTGGCG
Organism: Mycobacterium sp. C31M; assembly: GCF_053345865.1. Classification (NCBI taxonomy): domain Bacteria; kingdom Bacillati; phylum Actinomycetota; class Actinomycetes; order Mycobacteriales; family Mycobacteriaceae; genus Mycobacterium; species Mycobacterium sp. C31M. The sequence goes on from NZ_JBKFAX010000003.1 coordinate 329,814, forward strand.
GCCGCGCCGTCACCGTCCCCGGATTCGATGGCGTCGACGATGTCGTAGTGCCGCTTGGCGTTCATGTTGCGGATGGCGCGGTCGACGCCGGCGAACATGATCGACATCCGGATGCTGCCCTCCAACGAGGTCCACTGGTGCACCAACGTCTCGTTGCCGGTGAGCTGGCACATGGTGCGGTGGAAGCGCAGATCGGCTTCGATCCGGTCCTCCAGATTGGCCTCCGCCCAGCGGTCCATCTCGTCGACCGCGTGGCGCAGTGCCGTGACCACTTCCGTCCGGTCGGGCAGCGAGGCGAGCTCGCGGGCCGCCAGCGACTCCAGGGCGGCGCGGACGTTGAAGATGTCGCGGATCTCCTTGGCGTCCAGATGCCGTACTGACAGCCGTCCGCGTGCACCGGCCGAGATCAGACCTTCCTGCTGCAGCTGCCGCATCGCCTCGCGCAGGGTGCCGCGGCTGATCTGCAACGCATCAGAGAGGTCTGTCTCGACCAGGTGGGTACCCGGAGTGAGTTGGCCGGTGGTGATGGCGCGACGCAGTGCGGTCAGCGCCTGCTCGCGCAGGCTCGTCTTCTCCAACCGCAGCAGCGACGTGGAATCCACAGACATGCCGCGCTCCTTGACTGTCAACATTCAGTTGTCAACAGCCTACAGCCGGTCCAGCACCGCCGCGACCAGACGCGCGGTGGCCAGGCCGTAGCGGTCGTGCAGGGTCGGCAGGGCGCCGGCGGCCAGGAACTCATCCGGCAGCGCCACCGGGGTGATCTGCTTGGCTACCCCGCGCTGTGCGGCCTCTGCCGCGACCGTCTCGAACAGGCCGCCGACCACCGTGTGGTTCTCGCACGTGACCACCAGACGGTCCGTATTCAGCTGGGCGAGCACGGTATCGGCGTCGAAAGGTTTGATCGTCGGGGTGTGCACGACGGCGACGTCCACCTTGTGGGCGGCCAGTTGTTCGGCCGCCTGCAGGGCGCGCATCGTCATCAGGCCCGAGGAGATCAGGACGACGTCATTGCCGTCGCGCAGGACCTTGGCCTTGCCGAGCTCGAACCGGTAGTCGTACTCGTCCAGCACAATCGGTACGTTGCCGCGCAACAACCGCAGATAGGTCGGCCCGGGATGCTCGGCCAGCTGCGGGACCGCCTGCTCGATATCCACCGAATCGCACGGGTCGACGATCGTCAGGTTGGGCATCCCGCGGAAGATGGCGATGTCCTCGGTGGCCTGATGCGACGGGCCATACCCGGTGGTCAGGCCGGGCAGTCCGCCGACGACGTTGACGTTGAGGTTGGGCTCGGCGATATCGAGGCAGATGAAATCGTAGGCCCGCCGCGCCGCGAACACCGAGTAGGTCGACGCGAACGGGACCAGTCCGGTCTCGGCCATTCCCGCGGCGGCACCGAACAGCAACTGCTCGGCCATGCCCATCTGAAAGAACCTGTCCGGGAACTGATTCGCGAAGATGTGCATATCGGTGTACTTGCCCAGATCGGCGGTCAGCCCGACGATCCGGTCGTTCTCTTGGGCGGCCTTGACCAGTGCGTGCCCGAACGGGGCCGGGGTGGTCTTCTGTCCCGGATCGGCGAACGAGGCGATCATCGCCGAGGTCTTGAGCTTGGTCGGTGCGCTCACGCTGGAACTCCTTCAAAACCTGCGGTCAGTTGCTCGCGGCAGATCTGCCACTCGTCGGCGTCGATGCGCATGAAATGCGCCTTCTCGCGGTTCTCCAGCAGCGGGACCCCTCGGCCGATCCTGGTGTCGCACAGGATGACCGACGGTTTCTCGGCGCTGACCCCGTCGAAGGCCGCCAGCAGGGCATCGACGTCGTTGCCGTCCACCCGCGCGACATGCCACCCGCAGGCGGCCCACTTGTCGGCAACCGGCTCGGTGCGCAGCACGCCGACGGTCGGCCCGTCGGCCTGCAGCGCGTTGATGTCCACCATCGCGATCAGATTGCCCAGCCCGTGGTGGGCGGCACCCATCGCCGCCTCCCACGTCGAACCCTCGTCGAGCTCGCCGTCGGACAGGAAGTTGATCACCCGCGAGTCCGAACCCTGGTGCCGCAGACCGAGTGCCATCCCGACGGCGACGGTCAGGCCGTGGCCCAGCGAGCCGCCGGAGATCTCCATTCCCGGTGTGTAGCTGGCCATTCCGGACATCGGCAGCCGGGACTCGTCAGACCCGTAGGTCTCCAACTCGTCGACCTCGATGATGCCGGCCTCGGCCAGGGCCGCGTACAGCCCGATCGCGTAGTGCCCGGTCGACAGCAGGAAGCGGTCACGCCCTGTCCAGTACGGATCGTCGGCCCGGAACTTCAGCTGGTCGACGTACACCGCGGCGAGTATGTCGGCCGCGCCCAGCGCCTGTCCGACGTAACCCTGTCCCTGAGCTTCACCCATGTTCAGGGCGTGGTGGCGCATCCGGTACGCCGCCTGGCGCACCCGTTGGCCGCGCATCAGCGGACCAGGTCGTGTCGTGCGGCGGTGGTGGCCTTGTCGGCGGCCTCGCGTTCGGCGGGACCCCAGGTCTCGCGGGTCATGACGGCGGCCCACAGGCCGATCGCGGCGTAGACGGAGAACAGCACCGCCGGGCCCATCCAGCCGAAGCCTTCGAACAGCAGCGTGGTGATGAACGGGGTGAAGCCGGAGATCATGGCCGAGATCTGGTAGGCCAGTGACGCACCCGAGGTGCGGGTGTTCGCGTTGAACAGCTCCGGGAACCAGGCGCCCTGGGCGCCGGCCAACGCATTCTGGCTCACACCGTAGGCGACCACGAATGCCGCGATGATCGCGATCATCAGCCCGGTGTTGACCATCGCGAACATCAGGATGCCGAACGGGATGCCGAAGGCACACACCGCCAGATAGACCGGTCGACGACCGACCTTGTCGGTCAGGGAGGCCCAGCCGAAGGTCGCGAAGATGCCGAGGAACGAGGCGATGCACAGCGCGGTGAGCGTCTGGCTGGCCGTGGCCAGGCCGGAGTTCTTCAGGTAGCTGATCATGTAGGTGATCGACACCGCATAGCCCGCCGTCTCGGCGATGCGAAGGCCGATGCCGCGCACGATGTTTCGCCAATCGGTGCGGATCACCTCGACGATGGGGGACTTGACGATCTTGCCGGAGTCCTTGACCTCTTCGAAGACCGGGGACTCGGGCACCTTGGCGCGGATGATGAGGCCGACGATGACCAGGATGATGCTCGCCAGGAACGGCACTCGCCAGGCCCAGTCCCCGGGCAGATGCACGCTGACCAGGAAGGTCAGGTTGGCCAGCAGCAGACCCACCGGGAAGCCGGCCTGCACGATGCCGGTGTAGCGGCCCTTCTGCTTCCACGGCGCGTGCTCGTAGGTCATCAGGATGGCGCCGCCCCATTCGGCGCCGAACGCCAGACCCTGGATGATGCGGACCGTCACCAGCAGGATCGGGGCCAGCATGCCGACGGCGGCGTAGGTCGGCAGCAGGCCGACGACGAAGGTGGCCAGGCCCATGATGATCAGCGAGGCGACCAGCACGGGCTTGCGGCCGACCTTGTCTCCCAGGTGCCCGCCGATGATGCCGCCGATGGGTCGGGCGGCAAAGCCCACACCGAGAGTGGCGAACGCGGCCAGGGTGCCGGCGACCGGACTGGAGTTCGGGAAGAACGCGGTACCGAAGTACAGCGCGGCGGCCGTGCCGAAACCGATGAAGTCGTAGGTCTCGATGACGGCGCCGACTCCGGAACCGACGGCTACTCGCCGACTGTCGGGGGTGCCGTTTACCGGACCTCGCATCTTCAGAGCGTCGTCGCTCATGGTGGACATCCTTTCAAATCCAGTTCTACCTGGCGTTCCTACTGCCCATTCCGGTCACTGTCGACGGTCAACAGTGCCTCAGCTCACTCAGTGTGACCACGCCCACAAGTCATTGTCAACAGTCAACACAAATAATCTGTTGCCCGTTGACTGTTAACAGTCAACTCAGATAGTGTGCCGGGCATCACAACGTAGGAGGTGACGTAGGACGTGGCATCGACAGGCTTTTTCAACAGCAGGCTCGGCTGCTCGACGATCAGCTTCCGGCACCAGCCGCTGCCGCAGGCGCTGGAGACGATTGCCGGCCTCGGATTCACCGAGATCGACCTCGGCGCACTGCCCGGTGTCTGCGATCACGTGCCGTATGTGCTCGATGAGGCCGCGGTCGCGCAGGTCACGGCGACCGTGGCGGCCTCCGGGCTCAGGGTGCGGTCCATCAACGGAGATATCGGTGACCTGAACGCGGGGCCTGGGGGCGAGCGAAGCGACGGGGGAGGGCCAAGCCCGGATGTGCACGAGGGCCGTGACCGGCATGCGCAAATGCTCATCGAACTGGCCGCCGGCACCGGAGCCCGGGCACTCGTGCTGCCGTGCGGGGCGCTGGACCACCAGCCGATCCACTCACTGTCGGCCGACCTCGACCGGGTGGCCACCGAGCTCAAGACCGTCGCAGCCACCGCCGAGCGCCGCGGTGTCGCGCTGTGGACCGAGTCACTGCACTACCACCGGCTCTGTTGCGACATCGAGCGGGCGCAGGCGCTGACCGACCGGCTCGGTGACCGCGTCGGCATCGTGATGGACTTCAGCCACATCGTCGCCTCCGGCGCAGACCCCGTTGACTTCGTCGACCGGTTCGGCCCGCGCATCGCGCACGTCCACATCCGCGACGCGGTGCCCGGCAACATCAACCTCTCGGTGGGCAACGGGGCCGTCGACTTCGGCCGTGGCCTCAAGGCGCTCGCCGATGCCGGCTATACCGGCCACTTCTCGCTGGAGCTCGAGACCCGCGACGTCACCCATGAGCAACGCCCCGCAGCGGCCGTCGCCGCCGCACAACTGATTTCCGACCTGATCTGACAAGGAGCAACCCATGACCGACCAGAAGACCGCCGTCATCACCGGCGCCACGTCCCCCAAGGGCATCGGCCTCGCCGTCGCCGAGCGCTACGCCAGCGAAGGCTGGGCTGTGGTGATCCTCGACCTCGACGCCGAGTTGAGCGCCAAGATCGCAGCCGAGGTCGGAAACCAGTACGCGGTACCGGCTTTCGGTCATGCCGTCGACGTCACCTCGGTTGATTCGGTGGACGCGGCTCAGGCTGCGGTGGCAGCCGAGGTGGCCGCGGGCAACCTGCCTCCGGTGGGCGCGCTGGCCAATATCGCCGGTATCACCTCCCCGGTCCCATTCCTGGAGACCGATCTTGACCTGTGGAACAAGGTGATGGCGGTCAACGCCACCGGTACCTACCTGGTCACCAAGGCGTTCCTGCCCACCATGGTCGAGCAGGGCTGGGGCCGCATCGTCAACATGTCCTCGGTGAGTGCGCAGCGCGGTGGCGGTGTGTTCGGCAAGGTGCCCTACTCGTCGGCCAAGGCCGCGATCCTCGGCTTCACCAAGGCGCTCGCCCGTGAGATCGCCGACACCGGAGTCACCGTCAACGCGGTCACCCCGGGTGCGGTGGACACCGATATCCGCGTGGGCTCCACCGACGAGCAGGAGGCCAAGCTGGCCGCCGATATCCCCGTCGGACGCACCGCGACCACCGATGAGGTGGCCGCCGTCATCACCTTCCTGTCCAGCAAGGACGCCAGCTACCTGACCGGGACCACCGTTGACATCAACGGCGGCAGCCACATTCACTAGATGAGGTCAGTGCGATGACTCGACTGTTCAATGATCCGGCGACCTTCACCGAGGACATGCTCGCCGGCTTCCTCGACGCCAACGCGGGCTACGTCACCGGCGTGACCGGCGGTGTGGTGCGCGCGACCGAGACCCCGGCGGGCAAGGTCGCCGTGGTGGTGGGTGGCGGATCCGGGCACTACCCCGCCTTCTGCGGGGTGGTCGGGCAGGGTTTCGCCGACGGCGCCGTGGTGGGCAACATCTTCACGTCCCCGTCGGCACATGAGGCCGCCTCGGTGGGGCGCGCCGCCCACGGTGACACCGGGGTGCTGTTCCTCACCGGCAACTACGCCGGTGACGTGCTGAACTTCGGGCTCGCCGTCGATCAGCTCCGCAGCGAGGGCATCGACGCGCGTTTCCTGGTGGTGACCGACGATATCGCCAGTGCCGCAGCCGAAGACATCGCCAAACGCCGGGGTATCGCCGGTGACTTTACGGTCTTCCGGTGTGCCGGCGCGGTGGCCGAGGAGGGTGTCGACCTGGACACCGTCGAGCGGGTCGCCGCCAAGGCCAACGCCGCCACCCGCACGCTCGGGGTGGCGTTCGACGGTTGCACCCTGCCGGGTGCCCCGCGGCCACTGTTCACCGTCGATGCCGGGCAGATGGATCTGGGCCTGGGGATCCACGGTGAACCCGGTGTATCGAGCCATCCGATGCCGACCGCACACGAGTTGGCCGAGTTGCTGGTCGACGGTGTGCTCGCCGAGAAGCCCGAGGGTTCCTCGAACCGCATCGCGGTGATTCTGAACGGATTGGGCCGCACCAAATACGAAGAGCTGTTCGTGGTGTGGAAGACGGTGGCGGCCCGCCTCGCCGAGTCCGGGCACACCGTCGTCGCACCTGAGGTCGGGGAGCTGGTCACCAGCCTCGACATGTCGGGCTGCTCGTTGACGGCCATGTGGCTCGATGACGAGCTCGAGCGGCTGTGGACCGCACCGTGCGACACCCCGGCTTACCGCAAGGGTGCGGTGGCGGCCGGATCGTCGGCACGTCGCGCGGAGACGGCCGGTGCCGAGTCGCAGGCCGTGGTGATCAAGGGTGACCTGGCCTCCCACCAGGTGGGTGCTGCTGTGGCCCAGGGAGTCTCATGGATCGCCGCACAGATGGTGGAGGCGGAGGCCGAACTGGGGCGCATCGACGCCATCGCCGGTGACGGCGACCACGGCCGTGGCATGGTCAAGGGCTCCATGGCTGCCGCGGATGCGGCGGCCGCCGCGGTGCGGGCCGGCGGCGGTACCGGCGCGGTCCTGACAGCCGCGGGCCAGTCGTGGGCCGCGAAGGCGGGTGGCACCTCCGGGGTGCTCTGGGGCGCGGCACTGGCCGCCGCTGCCGCCCGACTCGGTGATGCCGGTGCGCCGTCCGATGCCGATGTGGCGTCGGCCCTGCGGGCCGGGCATGACGCGCTGGTGGACCTGGGCAAGGCGAAACCCGGCGACAAGACCATGCTGGATGCACTCGGCCCGTTCGTGCTGGCCTTCGAGAACGCCGTCGATGGTGGAACCGACTGGCGCACAGCCTGGCTGGAGTCGGTCGAGGTAGCCCAGAAGGCTGCGTCGGCCACCGCCGAGCTGCGTCCCAAAGTCGGCCGAGCCCGGCCATTGGCCGAACGCAGCCTCGGAACCCCTGATGCGGGCGCGATATCCCTGGCCATGTGTATCCACACCGTGGCCGAACTGATCGACGTCGGGATCGTGACGTCGCGTATCGAAGAGGAGCAAATATGACGATGCGACTGGTCATCGGCTGCGACGACGCCGGACTGCAATACAAGGACATCCTGCGCGCCGATCTGGAGGCCGACCCGCGGGTCGACTCCGTGGTCGACGTCGGTGTCGGCGCCGGCGAACACACCGCCTACCCGCACGTCGCGGTCACCGCGGCCCGGATGGTCGCCAACGGTGCCGCCGACCGCGCGCTGCTGATCTGCGGAACTGGTCTCGGTGTCGCCATCGCCGCCAACAAGGTGCCCGGCGTCCGCGCGGTCACCGCACATGACAGCTTCTCCGTCGAACGCGCGGTGCTCAGTAACAACGCCCAGGTGCTGTGCTTCGGCCAGCGGGTCGTCGGCATCGAGTTGGCCCGCCGGTTGGCCGGCGAGTGGCTGGGTTACGAGTTCGATCCGGCGTCAACCTCGGCTGAGAAGGTCGCGGCCATCTGCGGATACGAGCCGCAGAACGCGTGAACTAGGGTTGGCGGTGTGTCAGATGATCTGTGGACGGCCGCCACTCGACATCCGTTCCTCGACGCGGTGCGCGACGGCACCATCGCCGACGCCGCCTTCGACCGGTGGCTGTCGCAGGACGCGCTGTTCGTCGCGGACCTGCTGACGTTCCAGGCCCGGCTGCTGGCGCGCGCACCGCGACCGGCCCAAGGCGTGCTGGCCGGCGGCTGCGCGGCCCTGGTCGCCGAGTTGGACTGGTTCGACGGGCACGTGGTCAACCGCGGCATCGACAGGGATGCGGCGGCGCTGCCGACGACCTTGGCCTACCGCGAACTGCTGCAGCGCCTCGATGCCGAACCCTTCGACGCGGCCGTCACCGCACTCTGGGTCATCGAGCGGGTTTACCTGCTGGGCTGGACATCTGCGAAATCGGCAACGTCGCCCTTTGGCGAGTTCATCGAGCATTGGACGGTCCCGGAGTTCGGTGAATACGTCGCCGGGCTGGAGAAGCTTGCCGCACCCGATGCGCACGCGGCGCTGGTCGATGACGTGCTCCGGTTGGAGGTCGCCTTCTGGAACATGGCGTGGGAGGAGGCCGCATGAGCGAAGCTTGCGAGCGAATCGACAGCGCAGCATGCGGAAGCCGAGCCTGCGAGGTATCCGCATGACACTGTCAGCCCAGTTGTGGTCGGAGAACGCCGATATCGTCGCCGACGTAATGGACAACGCCTTCGTGCGTGGTATCGGTGACGGGTCGCTGGATACGGCATTGTTCGCCGGGTACGTCGCCCAGGATGCGTATTATCTCGAATCCTTCGCCCGCGCCTACGCTTTGGCGCTGGTGCGCAGCACCGACACCGCGACCTTGCTGACCTTTGCCGACCTGCTGGCCGGCGTGCGCGACGAGCTTGGCCTGCACGCGTCGTACGCCGCCGAGTGGGGGATCGACATGGCCGGTGTGCAACCGGCCGCGGCCACGCTGGCGTACACCGAGTTCCTGTTGGCCACCGCCGCCACCGGGGAGATCGGCGTGATCTGTGCCGCGATGACACCGTGCATGCGGCTGTACGCGCATATCGGATCGACCCTCAACGCGAGTTCTGCAGGTCCCTACGCGAAATGGGTCCTGACCTACGCTGATCCCGGCTTCGAAGAGGTCGCCGCCCTGCTGGAGCGTCTGCTGGACCAACACGCGGCCGACACCCCCGCGGTACGCAGCGCCTACCGTCGGGCGATGCGACTGGAGTTGGAATTCTTCGCCGCGGCGTGGAACGCCTGATCTACCTGGGCGTGGAACGCCTGATCTACCTGGGCGTGGAACGCTTGATCTACCTGGGCGTGGAACGCCTGATCCCGCACGACGTGCGGCCCTTGATCGGACGTGGCTTCAGTCGAAACCGGGTGAAGGCTGTTTCGGCTGAACCTGGGTACGAAATTCGGCGCGTGGGCGTACCTGGCTTCCGCCGAAGCCAGGGCAGGGCCGTTTCGGCTGAAGCCAGGTACGTGCGCTATCAACACTGCGTCACTGGAGCTTTCGCGATCGCGTCGATGACGGCTGCGTTGAACGCGGGCAGGTCGTCGGGGGAGCGACTGGTGATCAGGTTGCCGTCGACGACGACCTCTTCGTCGACCACGATGGCCCCGGCATTGCGCAGGTCGGTGCGCAGGCTTGGGTATGACGTCAGGGTGCGGCCCTTGGCGACGCCGGCCTCGACCAGCGTCCACGGCCCGTGGCAGATCACTCCGACCGGCTTGCCCGATTCGACGAACGCGCGTACGAAAGCCACAGCGTTCTCGTCCGAGCGCAGTTTGTCCGCATTGACGGTGCCCCCGGGTATGACAAGGCCATCGAACTCGTCGGCTTTCGCGTCCTTGACCAGACGGTCCACGGTATAGCTGCCCGATGGCTCCAGGTCGTGGTCACGGGCGTCGATATCGCCATCCTGCAGTGACAGCAGAGTGACCACGGCGCCGGCCTTGTCCAGCGCGTCGCGCGGTTCGATGAGTTCGAGACGCTCGACCCCGTCGGTGGCGAGGATGGCGACCTTCTTGTCGGAAAGGGGCGCGGTGTTGCTCATGAGATTCGGCATTCCCGCTCGGCCGGTAGCCAAACATGCCCAGGATATTGTCGATCTTGTGGTGGCAGAGCAGACGGAGTGGATATGGCAGCGGTGACCGGGACGGCGAACAAGCTCTCCGCACGCGAGGCCAAGCGCCTGCAGACCCGAGAGCGGTTGTTGGGAGCGGCGGTTGCCGAGTTCAAACGCTCGGGGATGGCCGAGGCCGATGTCGCGGCGATCGTCGCCGCCGCGGGTGTCGCGCACGGCACCTTCTTCTTCCATTTCCCCACCAAGGAACATGTGTTGCTGGAGTTGGAGAAGCGCGAAGAGGATCGGATGGCCAAGCAGTTCGGCCGGTTCCTGGACAAGGGCCACGATCTGGAGGCTGCGCTCACCGAGGCCGTCCGGTTGGTCCTGGGCCTGGAGCGCAGGCTCGGCGACCTGTTGTTCAAAGACTTTCTCGCACTGCATTTCTCGCAGACCCGCCCGCCGTCGGAGGACGGCGGGGATCACTCGCTGGTGCTGCTGTTGGCGCAACGGTTGGAGCAGGCGAGCGAACGTGGTGAGATCGCCGCCGATGTGGAACCGATGAACAGTGCGGTGTTCTTCCTGCTGGGTCTGTATGCCCTGGCGATCACCACGAATGACCCGATGCGCCGCGGTCTGCTCGAGGATCTGGTGAAGCGATCGTTGCGCAGCATTGCGTCCTGACCGGCATAACCGGTATTGATCGCCGCCGATTTCTATGACTAGAGTCAGTGAACATGCGACCGGCGGCCGGTTCGGCGACCCGTAGTGGACTGAATCTCGACGAGCACATGGAGGAGTCGCGGCTGGCCCAGCGCCAGGCCGACAAGTGGTTGATCAGTGGCAGTCTGTTGATCGGCACCGCGGCGCTCGGCATCTTCGGACTGCCGCTGTTCCTGCGCGGGGTGTGGCTGCTGCGCCGGGCCCAGCAGAACGGTCTGTCGGTCCGGCCGATGATGGTCACGCTGCTCGGTTACCTGGTCATCATCGATGCCGCGATCAACACCGTCGGGTGGGCGCTGGACCTGGTCGGCAGTCACACACTGCTGGCCCGGGTGCTGCTCAACGGCTGGGGGCACATGTTCGATGCCGGCTACTTCTGGCACTTCAACGAACTCTGGGTGGGCGGAGCCGCAGGTCCCGGCGAGAAAGCGATGGAGGTGGGGATGATCCTCACCGTCTTCACCATGCGCATCGCGGCGGGGATCGGCTTCCTGCAGATGAAGCGCTGGGGGCAGCAGTGGATGATCGTGACCTGCTGGATGGGCGTGGTCATCTGGGTGCTGTACGTGTTCAACATGACGATGTATGCCGACGTCCGGTTCGCCGGCACCATCTTCCCGGTCGTGGGGTGGTGGCTGTACGACATCTTCTACATCACCCCCTTCCTGGCGATCCCGTATCTGCACACGGTGAACCGCGAGATCTTCACCGACTGAACTGCTCCCCACCGCGCGCGAGCAGACGCAAAACTGCGGCCAAGGGGCCGAAATCTGTATTTCTGTGTCTGGTCGCGCCAAAGATTTCATTGACTCAAGTCATTAAATTGAAGTAGAAAGCTAACGTGGACTACGTCTGGGAAGTGCTGCGCTATGTCGCGGCGTGGGGTGGCACCGGTTTGGTGATCTGGTTCTGGTACTGGATGTTCTCCAACATCGGAACGTTCTGAACGCCGGCCCCGCACAATGGTGGACCTGCAGGACGCTTCGGCGATGGCGCTCGAACGCAGCTGCGCGCTGACCGCCGTCGCGCTCAGCGCGCAGCACCGTCAGGGCGCGCGGTTGGTCACCGGGCCTCATCGCCGGTTCGGTCTCAGCTATTCCCGGGGCTTCGTCCACGTCCCGTATCCGGGAACCGATGGATCGTGGACGCGCCGCTCGCTGACATGCGGTATCGCACTGCAATGTTCGATATCCAAGGACAGGATCGGCGAGTACCGCCTCAACGAGCTGTCCGAGCGGGAACTGTGTGCACTGGCGTTGATCGAGGCCGGTGTCGCACTCGGCTGGGTTGCCGCCCGTTGGCCGGGCCTGATGCCGGAATTCGCACGGCTATTACCTGATTTGCGCCCGGCCGATCCGAACACGAACGCGCACAGCATGATCGGCCACGCGATCGACCTTGCGGGTCGACCGGCGCCGATCCACATCGATCCGCTGTTGGGCGGCCTGCCCGCAGTGTTCACCGATGCCGCAGGCCTGACCGACAAACTGCGTCGGCAGTTCGGCCGGATGCCCTGGACGACCACGCAGAAGCGGATGCCGCGGCCCTACTCGGTCCCCGTCGGCGGGGACGGCGGTGTCCGCAACCCGAACCTGCCACCGCCGAGTCGGCCGCAGGACAACGATATGGATGTCACCCCGCAGCATCGTCCCGGTATCCCGTACCCGGAGTGGAACGAGTGGACCGAGCAGTTCCTCGCCGACCATGTCGCCGTCCTCGAACTGGCCCGCGACCGCCGCATCGGAGCTGCCACCACGAACTCGGCCGACCTGCGGAAGTGGTTCCAGGAGAGCACCCATCGTGCGATGGTCAACCGGTTGGAGGATGGCTCCGACCTGGACATCGAGTCCTACGTCCGCCACTTCGTGGACCTGCGTACCGGCGAAGCGCCGCAACCCAGGATGTTCCGCGAATTGCAGGCCACCGACCGCGATGTCAGCACGGCACTGCTGTTGGACGGCAGTTCCTCGCTCGGCGTCCACGGCGGCCGGGTGTTCCGGCTCGAACTCGCCTGCGCTGACGCGCTGTCGTGGGCGATGACCCATGCCCGCGAGCGGCACGGCATCTTCGTCTTCACCGGGAACACCCGACACCGGGTGGAAGTACGTTGCCTCAAGGACTTTCCGGAGCGCCGCTTCGTCCCGCCCAGCGGGCTGGGGTTGGCCACCGGGGGCTACACCCGACTCGGAGCGCCCATCCGCCACCTCACCAGCCGGTTGCTCGCCCAGCCTTCGGAGCGCCGCCTGCTGATCATCATCGGCGACGGGATGATCTCCGACGAAGGCTACGAGGGCCGCTACGCCTGGGCGGACACCGCGCATGCCGTCGACGAGGCCGCCGACGCCGGTGTGTCGGTGTACTACGTCGGTGTCGGCCCCGCCCGGGTTGATCCGCTTCCGGAAGTGTTCGGACCCAAACGATCCCAACGAATCCGACGAGTCGAGGAGTTGCCCAGAGTGCTGGCACATGTGCATCGGGAGTTGGTTGCGGCGTGACCACCTACTTCGCGAACGGCAACGAAGTCGAACTCTTCGAGCAGGCGTTCACCCGCCGTATCCCGGTGATGCTCACCGGGCCCACCGGGTGCGGCAAGACCCGATTCGTCGAGCATATGGGGGCGCTGCTCGGACGCCCCGTCGTCACGATCAGCTGCCACGACGATCTGACCAGTTCCGATCTGGTCGGCCGGTTCATGGTGACCGGCGGCGATGTCATCTGGACCGACGGCCCGCTGACGCGGGCGGTGAAGTCCGGGGCGATCTGCTATCTCGACGAGGTGGTCGAGGCACGGCACGATTCGCTGGCCATCCTGCACTCGCTGACCGACCACCGCCGCACCCTGTACCTGGACCGCGCCGACGAGACAGTCACAGCACCGGATGAATTCATGCTGGTGTGTTCCTACAACCCGGCGTACCGCAGCTCACTCAAGGAGCTCAAACCGTCGTTCCGGCAGCGGTTCGTCACCCTGTCGATGAACTATCTGCCGCCCGACCGGGAAGCCGCGGCGGTGGTCGCCGAAACCGGGATCGACCCGGCGGTGGCGCATCGGTTGGTCCAGAGTGCCATCGCGATCCGCAGCGCGGACGAGGCCTTTCACTTCGAGCCACCGTCGACCCGCGTGCTGGTGACTGCCGGTCAACTGATCGCCGCCGGTGCCGGCGAACTCGATGCCGCACAGGCCTGCATCCTCGCACCGCTGAGCACCGACGGAGCCATCAGCGACGGCCTCCGTGAGATCGCAGCAGCCGGGCTGCTCACCGAAGACAGACACTAGGAAGGGAATTCGCGTGGTCGATCAGAAAGAGAAGAAGCGTAAGTGGGCACTGATCGTGTTCCAGATCGCCATCTACGGCTATCTGCTCATCATGTTCCTCATCCAGCTCTACATGTCCTTCGAACGGGGCTGGTGGTACCTGTGAGCCTGGCGGTCGGCGGTGCGGTCGGCCTCGAGGACCACCACGAGCAGTCCCGGCTGGCCCAACGACGGGCCGACAAGTGGATGATCGTCGGCGCGGCCCTGATGGGAATGTGGGCGCCCGGACTCATCGGCTTCCCGATCTTCATGCGCGGGGTGTGGCTGCAGCGACAGGCACAGCGTGCCGGGCTTTCGGTGCGCCCCATGATCGTCACCCTCATCGGGTATCTCGTGCTGATCGACGGGATGCTCAACAGCCTCGGCTGGGCACTGGACCTGGTCGCCAACCACACGCTGATCAACCGCGTGCTGATGGTCGGCTGGGGACACATGTTCGACGCCGGCTACTTCTGGCACTACAACGAACTCTGGGTGGGTGGAGCCGCAGGCACCGGCGAGAAGGCCATGGTGTTCGGCATGATCATCACCGTCTTCGCCATGCGTTGCGCCGCCGCCATCGGCTTTCTCCAGATGAAGCGCTGGGGCCATCAGTGGATGATCGTGACCTGCTGGATGGGCGTCCTCATCTGGTGTGTCTACGTGTTCAACATGACGATGTACGCCGACGTCCGGTTCGCGGGCACCATCTTCCCCGTCATCGGGTGGTGGCTGTACGACATCTTCTACATCACCCCGTTCCTTGCCATCCCCTACCTACACACCGTGAACCGCGAAATCTTCACGGACTGAAGGAGTGCCGCCGTGACCCAGACAACCGAAGCCGAGATCGACGACCTGCCCCCGGGCACCACGCCGTACTACGCACGCATGCACAAGTACATCAAGCGGGCCGTGCTGGTCTGCCTGGTCGCGCTGGTTCTCGAGGGTGCCTTCACCCTGCCGTTCATGGCGGTCTACTACGGGTACCCGACCTTGAGCCTCACCCAGATCTGCAGTGAACTGCTCAAGGTCCGCTACTCCGATGACACGCTGGAGTGCAAGTACCCGTACCCGCCGCTCGGCCCGCCCGAGGGCGCCGAAGGCAAGGACACCGCCCGCGACATCTGGGGGATCCAGCCGATACCGCAGTACGACCGACTCGGCTTCCGGGAACTTGTCGACCGGTATGAGGCACGCCAGGCACGTGAAGCTGCGGGGCAGGGCAACTGAGGTGACACATCGGTTGCGCGTGATCCAATGGGCCAACGGCGAGATCGTCCAGATCGTGCACCGGCACGGCGGCACCGCCCCGCTGAACGCCGCGCTGGCCCGGCTGGCCCGCGAGGCCGCGGTATCCGGCCGGCCGCCGGGCGAGTACTCGGCAGCGCAGCTTGCCGAACTCCTGGGGCTCGGTCACCAAGAATCCCGGTGAGCGGATATCTGGTGATGCACAGCCTCGGTCGGCACAATCCACGCGGGTGAGCACCTCCAGCGACCCCGGCTGTCTGACGCCCGACGTCCTGGTGGTCGGTGGCGGCCCCGCCGGCACCTGGGCGGCGATCCGGGCCGCCGAAGCCGGAGCTGATGTGGTGTTGGCGGACAAGGGTTACACCGGAACCAGCGGTGCGACGGCCTCGGCAGGCACCGGGGTGTGGTTCGTGCCCGAGGACGGGCGTGCGGACGCCATCGCGGCCCGCGAGAAGGTCGGTGCGGGATTGACCGAACCTAGCTGGATGTCACGGGTGCTCGACGAGACCTATGACCTGATGCACGAGATCGCGCGAATCCAGCGCTATCCCTTCCCGACCGCTGCCGACGGCACACCCATCATGGACGACCTGCAGGGCCCGGAGTACATGCGCCGGCAGCGGCTGCGGGTGCAGCGGCTCGGGGTGCGCATCCTGGATCACACCCCCGCACTGCAGTTGCTCGCCGACGCCGACGGTGCGGTATCGGGTGCCGTCGTCGTGGACCGGCGCACCGGGGACGAACTGCAGATCGTGGCCGCCGCCGTCGTCCTGGCCACCGGCGGCTGCGCATTCCGGTCGAAAACCCTTGGCTGCGACGTCGATACCGGTGACGGCGCCTTGATGGCTGTGGAGGCCGGGGCGGTGCTCTCGGGCATGGAATTCTCCAACGCCTACGCCATCGCGCCCAAGGGCACCGGGGTCACCAAGAATGCCTTCTACAACTGGGCGACCTTCTATCACGCCGACGGTTCGGTCTTCGACGTTCCACGCTCCAAGGACCGCACCCTGATCGCCTCCACACTGCTCACCGAGCCGGTGCTCGCGAGCATCGACCGTGCCACACCGGCCGAACAGGCCATGATGCGCACCGCTCAGCCGAACTTCTTCCTCACCTTCGACCGCCTGGGCATCGACCCATTCACCGAGCGGTTCGAGATCACGCTGGTCACCGAGGGCACCATCCGCGGCACCGGTGGTGTTCGTATCGCCGGAACCGACTGTGCCACCGATGTTCCGGGTCTGTACGCCGCCGGGGACACGGCGACCCGTGAGCTGATCGCAGGAGCGTGGACCGGTGGGGGCAGCCACAACGCCGCCTGGGCCGCCTGCTCGGGCGGCTGGGCCGGCAGGGGAGCCGCGCTGTTCGCGCAGAACCGAGGGCGTCCGACAGGCGCGCTGACGGTGGTCGGCCGCCCGGGCGCGGAAGACCACCAGAGGATCGCGCACGAGGTCCGTGATCAGGTGCTGCCGTACGAGATCAACTACCTACGCCACGCCGACCGGCTCGGCCCGGCACTCGATGCGCTCGACGATCTGTGGGCGCAGATCAGCACCGACCGGCCCGAACCCGGTGCCGACCGGCTGCGGGCGCGGGAGGCGGCCGCGATGCTGGCACACAGCAGATGGATGTACCACGCTGCCCTGCAGCGCACCGAGAGCCGCGGCATGCACCGGCGCTTCGACCACACCGAAAACGATGCCGCACAACAGTATCGGCTACTGACCGCCGGCCTCGACCAACTGTGGAGCCTCCCCGAGCCGCAGTGGCTTTCGGCGAGGATGCGCGCCGCATGATCGAGATCGTCGCGACCGAACGCTGCATCGGCTGTGACAAATGCATCGACGTCTGCCCGACCCGCGTCTTCGACCGCGGTGCCGACGGTATCCCGGTGATCGCCCGGCAGGACAGCTGCCAGACCTGCTTCCAGTGCGAGGCCTACTGCCCGACGGATGCGCTGTTCGTGGCCCCACTGCTGGATCCTGTCCCCGACGGGTCACCGCTGAAAGATCTCACCCACGTCGTCGAGACCGACCTGCTGGGGTCCTATCGCCGTGCCCTGGGCTGGGGTAAGGGACGAACCCTGGGGGCACGCAACGCGATCCAGCCGGAGATGCCCTGATTCAGGGCTCCGGATGCCCGGCGTGGTAGCGCGCGAAGCTCGGCGAGCGCCGCGCCAGCAGCCAGATGAGCACCAGCATGATCGCGCCACCGGCGACCAGTGGACTCCAGATCGCCAACATGCTGGCGACCGCCCCGGTGACCACATCGCCGACCCGCGGCCCACCGGTCACGATGATGCTGAAGATGCTCTGCACCCGGCCGCGCAGTTGATCCGGGACGGCGGCCTGCAGGATCGCACCACGGAAGATGGCCGAAATCCCGTCCGCCGCGCCACCAACCGCCAACGTAGCCGTGAGTGCCGCGATCGCCACGACGTTGACCTCCACATCGGCATGCCAGACGGTGGCCGCGAGCAGGATCAGCCCGGCCACCACGACGGCCCCGGCGTAGACGTAGGACACCACCAGGATCGCCACGCCCTGGCGTCGCACCGACCCGGTCCATCCGGAGAACAGCGAGGCGATCATCGCGCCGGCCGCCGTCGCCGCCGACAGCACACCGACGGTGGTCACCCCGCCACCGAGCGTCACCGCTCCCAGCGCCGGGAACAGCACCCGTGGTTGGGCCAGCGCCATCGCCACCAGGTCGACGGTGAGCGCGAACCGGATATTGGCGGCCCGGCGCAGATAGCTCAGTCCTTCCCGGACGGCCCGCCAGGCGCCGGCCTCGGGCGTCACCGTCGGACGCAACGTGGGCAGCGACCAGACACCGAGGAACGCCGCGGTGTGCAGCAGGACGTCCACCCCGTAGGCGAGGTGAAACCCACCGGCCCCGACCGCGGCGGCCCCGAGCAGCGGGCCGACGGTGGCCATCAGACCCATGTTGATGCCGTTGAGGGCGCCGGCAGCGGGCAACAACTCCCTGGGCAGCAACCGGGGAATGATGGCGCGCCGGGTGATCCCACCGACGGTGGCCGCCACCGAGTTGACGGTGGCAGCCAGGTACAGCACCCACAGTGAGGTGCCCCCCAGTGCGGCGTGCACGGCCAGCGCGATGATCGCCAGCCAGGAGATCACCGAGGCCACCATCGCGACCCGGCGACGGTCGAATCGGTCGGCCAGGCTGCCGCCGTAGAGCCCCATCACCACCAGCGGTCCGAGCGCGATCCCGGCGATCAGTGCGACCGCGAACGTCGACGAGGTGATCGCGTACACCTGCAGGGCGACCGTCACGACGGTCATCTCCTGCCCGACGCTGCCGAGCGCATTGCCGATCCAGAGCCGGCCGAATGCGCGGCTCTCGCGGAATGGTGACAGGTCCAGCAGGATCGCGGTGCCGCCCCGGGTACGGCCCCTCACCGCTGCAGCACGCGCGCGGGGTCCGCCGTCCACTCCGACGCCGACCCGACGTACAGATGGGCCCGGACACCCAGCAGGGCGAGCACGAACACCTCGAGAGCCGCGGCAACCCCAGTCCCGCAGTAGGCGGCCGGCTCATCACCCGCACCGACGCCGGCACCGGCCAGCCTCTCCCGCAGCGTGGCGTCGGGGAGAAGGTATCCGGCCTCGTCGAAGAATCCGGCGACCGGCAGGCTGTGCGCACCGGGAATGTGCCCGGCGCCGGTATCTGTCGGGTGGGAGAACTTGGCGGCCGGTCGGGCGTCGAGCAACAGTCCACGCGCCGCGAAATCCGGTACCGCGGCGATCGTCACGACCGGCAGGTTACCCGGCTTGATCACGAACTCCGACTCCGACCGGGTGTCGGCGGGTTCACCGGTCTGTAGGTCCCCACCGTGGTCCAGCCAGCCGTCCCATCCACCGTCGAGCAGTCGCACGGACTGCACACCCGCCCATCGCAGCAACCACCAGGCGCGCGCGGATGCCGGTGACCGGGTGGCTCCATAGACGACCACCGGTGTGTCGGTGTCGATTCCCCAACGCCGCACCGACTTCTGAAACTCCTCCGGCCCCGGAAGCGGGCGCCTGCCGTTGGTCCCGGTGCTGACTCCGGCCAGGTCGGCATCGAGATCGACGAATGAGGCGTCCGGGATGTGACCGGCCCGGTAGGCCGCAAGGTCCGGGCTGTCGGTGGCGGTGGCCTGCCGCACATCGAGCACCACCACCTCCGAACGCACCGCCAACAACTCTGCGGGTGCGATCAGGTGCGCGGTCCGGGCCTGATTGCCCATGCGATCTCCTCCGTCAGCCGAATCCGACAATTATGTGTCAGTACATATTCACTGCCCAATCGGCGCTTCGTCGGCATTGTCTTGCAGCGGTTTTCGTGCAGCTCGGACAAGAAAGTTAGTCGACGTGCCCTGCGCAGAGCATCAATAAATTCACCGTATTCAAAATATGGACACTCCAGCCGATTGTGACATTCAATGTGGTCCTCCCGAATTTGTGTGCCACACAAGAACTGTCACAAAGGAACTTCATGCCCATCATCACCCGCGGAGTGGTATCCGCCGAGGAGATCGTCGACGATCTGGCCGATCCCGGCCTGGTGGTCATCGAGGTGCACGCGACACGCCCCGAGGGGCCGTTGATCCCCGGTGCCCGGGCCGTGTTCTGGAAGGACCTCGCTTGGCATCCGCTGGAACGCGAGCTCGCCGACGGCGCCGAACTGTCCCGACGCCTGTTCGACCTCGGTGCCGGCAGCGGATCGAGGATCGTCCTTGCCGGCGAACCCACACAGTTCGCCGCCTACGTGCTGTGGACACTGCGGGTTCGTGGTTATGACGATGTGGCCTATCTGGACGGCGGGCTGGAGGCGTGGAAGGCCATCGGTGCCCCGACTGCGGCAGATCTGGCCGTCACCCGGGTGCCGGCCGACCAACCGCTATCGGTGCCGCAGCCCACCGCGGCGCATGAGGCACTGCGGATCGGGCGCGATGGTGTCCGAGACCTGCTGGGTTCCGAAGATGTTGTGCTGCTGGACTATCGGACCCCGCAGGAGTACTCGGGGGAGCGGGTCAGCGGGCCGACCGCGCCGATCGACCACGGTGCCGAACGGCACGGCCGGATCCCCGGGGCCAGGCCGCTGTTCTTCCGTGAACTCCTCGACGAGCACGGCCGGCTCAAAGATCGGGACCAACTGCAGGAGCTGGTCGGCCGCGCGGTCGGCGGGCGCGAACCCCGGTTGATCGTCAACTACTGCCGGCTGTCGCACCGATCCACGCTGGGCTGGATCGCCCTGTCGGAGGTCCTCGGCTACGACAACGTCCGGGTCTACGACGGATCGTGGACAGAGTGGGGCAGCATCGTCGGATTCCCGATCGAGAAATAAGGACTCAACATGGCATTCACCCGTGACTCGATCACCCTGAATCTCAATCTCATTCCCGGTGGCGTGTTCCCAGGCGCCTGGCGGGCCGGCACCGGGGATGCCCACCAGTACTCCAGCCTGGAGCACTACATCGAAGTCGCCAAGATCGCCGAGCGTGGCAAGTTCGACGCGGTCTTCCTGGCCGACACCCCGGTGTGGCGGTATCGCGGTGAGTACCGCCCGTTCCGCGGACTGGATCCGACACTCGCCTTTGCCGCGATCGCCCAGCACACCGAACACATCGGCCTGGTCGCCACCGGTTCCAGCTCGTACAACTCGGCGTACAACCTGGCCCGACGTATCTCGACGCTGGACCACATCTCGAATGGCCGCGCGGCCTGGAACATCGTCGCCACCAACGGTGACGATGTCGCCCGCAACTTCGGGCGCGAGCGCGGGCTCGACCATGACGCGCGCTACCGGCGGGCCCACGAGTTCGTCGAGGCCGTCCGCGCCCTGTGGGACGGCTGGGCCGATGACGCCTGGATCGCCGACCGGGAGTCGGGCACCTATGTCGACGAGAAGCGGATCCGCGCTGTCGATTACACCGGCGAGTACGTCAGCACCGCGGGCCCGCTGCCGTTGCCGCGTTCACCCCAGGGCCACCCCGTCCTGGTGCAGGCCGGATCCTCCCCGGATGGCATCGGGCTGGCCTCCCGGTTCGCCGATGCCGTCTACACCGTGCAGCCGACCATCGAGTCGGCGATCGCCTTCCGCAACACCGTGCGTGAGCAGGCGGCGGCCTGGGGCCGTGATCCGGAGACCATCCGGGTGCTGCCCGGGCTGATCACCCTGGTGGCGCCCACCGAGGCGCAGGCGCGGCAACGCGAGATCGAACTCCGCGAACAACACACCGAAAAGTTCGCGATCAATGCGTTGGCATTGCAGATCGGTGTGCCGGTCGACGCGCTGGACCTGGACAAGGAGTTGCCGTGGGACCTGGTACCGGCCGACGGTGAACTCGGCGCGCAGGGCGGGCATTTCGCCGCGCTGATCGGCACCGCCCGGCGGGAGAAGTTCACCGTCCGTCAGATTCTGGCCCGACAGGGCGGCGGTCTGACCCATGTCACCGCGATCGGATCGCCCGAGCAGGTCGCCGATCAGATCGAAACCTGGGTCCAGGCCGGAGCGTCGGACGGCTTCAACATCATGTCCGCGCAACTTCCGGATGTGGCAACCGAATTCGTCGATCATGTGGTCCCGCTGTTGCAACGCAAGGGCATCTTCCGTACCGAGTATCCCGGCACCACCTTGCGCGACACCCTCGGACTGGCACGTCCCGGTGACGGTTTCGAGAACCATGTGCACACCGGCAGCCTGCATAGTGTGGGGGAGGCGGCGTTCGGCTGACGCCGACTGCCGGACACCATGACCGTCCTCGATACCTCGACCGCAGCGCCGCCCGGCGCCGCCGTCACCCCCACCGTCGGGGTGCCGCGGCGGGCCGGCCGGTGGTCCGGTGTCGCCTTCCAGGCCCGCTATATCGCCGAGAAACTGTTGGCGGCGTTCGTGGTGCTGTGGTTGGCGGCATCGGCGGCGTTCCTGGCGGTACACCTGGCACCCGGTGACCCGGTCACCTTGCTGATGGGTGAGTTCGACACCCCCGAACTGCGCGCCACCATCGAGGCGCAATGGGGTCTGGACCGGTCGCTGGGGTGGCAGTACGTCGACTTCATGACCCGCCTGGCCCACGGCGACCTGGGCCAGTCCTACGTCCAGCGAACCGCCGTCACCGACATCCTGTTCGGGCACCGACTTGTCGCCAGCGCCCAACTCACCGTGACGGCAACGGCACTCGCCGTCGTACTGGCGGTGACGGTGGCATTGATCACTGCCGGCCGTCGCGGACCCGGCAGTCGACTAACCCAGCTCGGTGAGTTGACGTTCGCATCCATCCCGACCTTCTGGCTGGGCATCGTCTTCATCACCGTGCTGTCGTTCCAACTCGGTCTGGTCCGGGTCGTCGGCGGCAGCAAACTGGAGAACCTCATCCTGCCCAGCCTGACCCTCGGGCTGCCACTGGCCGCGGTGCTGTCACAGGTGCTCCGCGAGGGTATCGAGAAATCGCTGGAGCAGCCCTACGCGGTCACCGCACTGGCCCGCGGTATCTCACCGTGGCAGTTGAAGATCCGGCACGGCCTGCGACATGCGCTCATCCCGGCGCTCACCCTGGCCGGTTGGTCGGTGGGCGGCATGCTCACCGGCACCGTCATCGTCGAGCAGGTGTTCGGTCGACCGGGTATCGGGCAGGCCACCGTCGTCGCCGTCACCCGTCAGGACGTTCCGGTGGTGCTCGGTATCACCCTGTTGGCCGTTGCGCTGTACGTCGCCGTCAACACCGTCGTCGACATTCTGTACCTGTGGATCGATCCGCGGATGCGGGTCAGGTAGACGCGGGGTGACCATGGCAACAACTCTTGTCTTTCCGGGCCGGTCGCTGTCCTCGGGACTCACCCGCTTTCGTGGCACCGGCCTGATCGTGGCGGTCGCCTTCCTGGCCCTGCTGGCGCTTGCCGTCATGGCGCCGGGGGTGTTCACCGACCGTGACCCGTTGGCCAGCGATATGGCGAACGCGTTGGCCGCACCCGGGTTCGAGCATGTCTTCGGGACCGATCACCTGGGCCGCGACGTCTGGACCCGGGTGGTGTTCGGGGCCCGCTACTCGATCCTGATCGGGGTCGCCTCGACGCTGCTGGCGGTGCTCATCGGCGTGGTGCTCGGGCTGATCGCCGGGGTCTCGCACCGGTGGGTGAACGAGGCGATCTCCCGGGTGTTCGATGCCGTGGGCGCCTTTCCCGACCTGTTGTTCGCGCTGATGCTCATCACCCTGATCGGGCCCGGCACCGGAAACGTCATCGCCGCCATCGCGATTGCCTCGGCTCCCCGTTTCGGACGGGTGGTGCGTGCCGAGACGTTGCGGGTCCGCGAATCCGACTATGTGGTGCAATCCCGGCTGGCAATCGCTTCAGCGGTGACCCGCACGGTCCGGCACGTGCTACCCAACGCACTGGGGACCGTACCGGTGCTCGCGACTCTCGGCGTGGGGACCGCCATCATCGGCGCGGCCGGCCTGAGCTTCCTGGGATTCGGACCCACACCGCCGCTGCCGGAATGGGGTTCGATGCTCTCCGATGCGCGCCAGGATCTCCGCATCGCCTGGTGGGTCGGATTCTTCCCCGGCCTGTTCATCACGCTGACCGTCATCAGCGTGTCGATCACCGGGCGGCACCTGCAGCGTCGCTTCGAACGCCGGGCACAGCTGTGAGCGACGCTTGCGGAGCGAATCGACGGGTGGCATGCGGGACCCGAGCCTGCGAGGGAACCACATGAGCTCCGATCTGCTGGTCGACGTCAAGGGTTTGACGGTGTCCTTCGACAGTGTCCGCGCCGCCGACGGCGCCGCGCTGCCCGTGGTCCGCGGCGTGGACCTGGCGATCCGCCGAGGCCGGGTGCTGGCCATCGTCGGTGAATCGGGATCGGGGAAATCGGTCACCGCACGGGCGCTGGTCGGGCTCGCCGGGGCCGGAAGTACCGTCACCGCAGACCATTTCCAGATCCACGGCGTGGACGCCGGCGGCCACCGGGAGCGGGACTGGCGCCGGGTGCGTGGCGCTCAGATCGGGTTCGTCCTGCAGGACGCGCTGACCTCACTCGATCCGCTACGCACCGTCCAGGCCGAGGTTGCCGAGGCGTTACGGGTTCCCCGTGCGCGCCGGATCGCCGAGGTGGAGGAACTGCTGGACTCGGTGGGAATCCCCGACCCGGCCTACCGGCGGCGGAACTATCCGCATCAGCTCTCCGGCGGACTGCGCCAGCGGGCCCTGATCGCCTCTGCGCTCGCCGGTCATCCCGATGTGCTGATCGCCGACGAGCCGACCACCGCCCTCGATGTCACCGTGCAGGCCCGCATCCTGGCCCTGCTGCGCACCCTGGCCGACGAAGGTCGCGGGGTGCTGTTGATCAGCCATGATCTGGCGGTGGTGTCCCGCGTGGCCGACGATGTACTGGTCATGCACCGTGGCGAGGTCGTCGAGCGGGGATCGGTGGCCGATGTCATCGGACACCCGACACACGAATACACCCGGCGGCTGGTCGCTGCCGTCCCCGGTCCGCACACCCGTGGACGTCGGCTGAGCGATCCCGACGGCATCGCCCCGCTGCCGGTGCCGATCGGGCCGGGCACCGTCGCCGATATCGTCGGTGTGAGCAAGTATTACCGACGCGGCCGCAGCGAGAGGTTCACCGCCGCCGAAGATGTCACCTTCGGGATCCGCAGCGCCGAAATCGTCGGTCTTGTCGGTGAATCCGGCTCCGGAAAGTCGACCGTGGCCCGCATCGTGACGGGTCTGTTGACGCCTGACGCCGGACATGTCGGCATCGACCGTCCGCGACTGGGGGCGGTACAACTCGTCGCGCAGGACTCCGTCGGATCGTTCGATCCGCGCTACACCGTCCGCGAGATCATCGCCGAAACCGTGGCACTGGGACATCGTGGCAAAG
The DNA here is from genome assembly GCF_053345865.1 of Mycobacterium sp. C31M. Classification (NCBI taxonomy): domain Bacteria; kingdom Bacillati; phylum Actinomycetota; class Actinomycetes; order Mycobacteriales; family Mycobacteriaceae; genus Mycobacterium; species Mycobacterium sp. C31M. The sequence continues at coordinate 354,914 of NZ_JBKFAX010000003.1, forward strand.
CCGACCGTGCCCGGCGTATCGGCGAACTGCTCGACCTGGTGCACTTGCCCGCCACCGTCATCGACCGCCACCCCAGATCGCTGTCCGGCGGGCAACGGCAGCGGGTGTCGATCGCCCGGGCACTCGGTTCGGACCCCGAACTGCTGGTGTGTGATGAGGCGGTATCCGCCCTCGATGTCTCCATTCAGGCGCAGATCCTGGACCTGCTGTTGGAGATCCGAGCCGAACGAGACACCGCGCTGTTGTTCATCTCTCACGATATCGGCGTGGTGCACCACATCGCCGACCGGGTGCTGGTCATGCACCGTGGCGGCGTTGTCGAAGAGGGCACCGCCGATGAGGTGTTCGAGTCACCGCGCGATCCGTACACACAGGCGCTGCTGCAGGCGGTGCCGACGTTATGAGCTGTCCGTGCCGCTGTCGCTGTCACTGATCGCACCCTCGCAAACACACCCTGAACTCCGGCCGCACAACGTGTGCGGTCCACTCACGAATGGAACGACATGACCCGTTGGAGAAGTCCCCTGAGCCCGGTCCTGCGCTGGGCAGCACTGTTGCTGGCGGCGCTGATGACATTGACCGCATGCGGCAGCGACAGCGGAACCGGCAGTGGCAGTGGTGAACCCGTGCGCGGTGGCACGCTGACCGTTGCCCAGGCCGACTACCCCGAAGAGGGAATGAACCCGCACGTCCGTGGCTGCTGCACCGAGGTCCAGGTGGTGCGCAACGCCTACGACAGCCTGGTGGCCATCGACTACGACGAATCCATCCACCCCTGGCTGGCCGAGAGCTACGAGCGTTCCGATGACGGTCTGGTCTACACCTTCAAGCTCCGGCAGGGGGTGAAATTCCATGACGGTGAACCCTTCAACGCCGCCGCGGTGAAGGCCAACTTCGACAAGATCACCGGCGACCCGGAATACGCACCGTCAGTGGCCAAGAGTACGTTCCAGACCCTGAAGTCCACCGAGGTCGTCGACGAGTACACCGTCCGCACCGTACTGTCCGAACCGACGGCGAACTGGCTGAACACCCTTGCCTCGCTGCAGGGTTCGCAGATATCGCCGAAGTCCCTGCAGAACCCGGATGTCGCCGCCGGCGGCGTCGGTATCGCCGGGACCGGCCCATTCATCCTGACCGACGTCATCGAGGGTTCCGAACTGCGGTTCAAACGCAACGAGGACTACGACTGGGCCTCCTCGCTGGCGTCGCACGAAGGGCCGGCGTACTTGGACGAACTCGTGGTGAAGATCGTGCCCGAGCCCAATGTCCGTGCCGGACTGTTGACCTCGGGTGAGGTGGATGCGATCGCCCAGGTCGCCCCCGCCGATATCGCACAGTTCGACGGTGTCGACGGGTTCCAGTTCGAATGGAAGCCGTCCAACGTGTCGCCGTGGTCGCTGTACTTCAACGTCACCGGCGACAACACCAAGGATGTCCGGGTGCGCCATGCGCTGCGTGAGGCCGTCGACCTGAACCCGATCATCGACACCGTGCTGCAGGGCAGTTCGGATCGGGCGTGGAGCATCGTCGGCCCGCAGAGCCCGTTCTATGACGCCAAGTACGAGAACAGCTACGGCGGCAATGTGGAGGAGGCGAACAAGCTGCTCGACGAGGCCGGTTGGACCGGACCCCGCGACAGCGAGGGCTACCGCACCAATGCGGCCGGCCAGCGCCTGACCGCCCGGCTGATCGCCACCGAACCCAAACCACCGCTGAGCACCGTGCTGGAGGCGTACCAGGCCGAGGCCCGCACCAACGCCGGGATCGATGTCGACCTGCAGTTCCGCGATGAGGGCACCGTCGACGTGGTGCGCGAGACCAACGCCTACGAGGCCTTCCCCCGGGCCGTCGGTGGCGTGGACATCGGTGTGGTGCTGGAGAAGATCTACGAGACCGGCGGTGCGATCAACGGACCCAAGCTGGAGGACCCGCAGGTCGACGGGTGGCTGGCCGATGGCCGCAGCGCCCTCGACGATCAGGACCGCAAGGCGGCCTACGACAAGGTTGCCCAGTATGCGCTGGTCGACCAGGTCACCACGCTGCCGCTGTACACCGAGCGTTACAACGCGGCCGCGACGAGCCGGGTACACGAGATCGAGCGGTGGCTGGACCCGCCGCGCGGCATGACCAACTTCTGGGCCTACGACACCTGGAAGGAATGACCGTGTCCGCAGCCGGTTTCCCCGAGTTCGGAATCTTCTTCCGGCTCAACGACACCCAGGCCGATCCCGTCCAGCAGTACCACGACGGGCTGGACCTGATCGCCTACGCCGAGCAACTCGGTCTGTCCACCGCATGGATCACCTCGCACCACTTCCGCTCCGACAAGGGCACCGTGGCGTCACCGCTGGTGTTCCTGTCTGCGGCGAGCCAACGCACCAGCCGGATTCGGCTGGGTGCCGGTGTTGTCGTGATCACCCTGGAGAACCCGATCCGGGTGGCCGAGGATGCGGTGATCACCGATGCGTTGTCCCGGGGCCGCCTGCAATTGGGGCTCGGTTCGGGACTGGAGGATTGGGCCTTCGGGCCGTTCGGCGTCGACTGGGATGACCGGCTGCGGGTCTACGCGGAGAAGACGGCGGCGCTGAGGTCGATCCTGGCCGGGGACGATCTCGGTGGCGGTCGGCAGCTTTATCCGCCGGCCGGTGAGCTGCGTAACCGGCTGTGGCGGGTCGCCAGCGATCCTGCGCATGCCGCGGAGATCGGCCGGGCCGGTGACAACCTGCTGTTGCGGTCCTCCAAGGCGCTGTCCTTCGAGGGTAATCTGGATCGGCACAGTGCGGCCATCGACGGGTTCCGGTCGCACGCCGGACCACACCAGCGGATCGCCGCGTCGCGGACGGTGATCGTCGCCGAGACCACCGCGGCGGCACGGGAACTGGCGGGTCAGAAGGCGATCGACCTACACCTGAAGAACGGCAACGGGGACCCGTGGTACGGCGATCCCGAGCTGGTGCGTGAGCGACTCGTCAACGATCCCGAACTGCATCTGGTCGACGAGGTGCTGCTGCAGGTGGCACCGGCCAAACTCACGCTCTCGCAATGGAAGGCGAGCCTGGCGCTGACGGTGTCCGAGGTGCTGGACCCGCTGCGGGCATCCGCACCGCTGGAGGCCGCCGCCCGATGACGCGCGGGCTGCGCTTCATCGCATCCGGCGAGCACGCGTTCGGGCCCATCGCCCGATGGCGGGAAACCGATGTGGCACCGGCAGATATCGCCGACCTGCAGCAGCACGCCGACTACGCCCGGTGGGTGGAAGCGACCGGTTTCGATGCGTTGTTCTACGCCGATTTCCTCGGGTTCGATCCGGTCCGGCATCAAAGCCCGCGCCTGCCGTTCGAGCCGCTGGTACTCACGGCCGCGCTCCTGGCGTGCACCGAGCATCTCGGATTCATCACCACCGCGTCGACGACCTTCAACACTCCCTACGGACTGGCTCGCAGCATCGCCTCACTGGACCGGCTCAGCGGCGGTCGCGTCGCCTGGAATGTCGTCACGTCGTTCACAGGGGAACAGAACTTCGGGATCGGCACGTTACCCACCCCGCAGCAGCGCTATGCCCGTGCCACCGAGTTCCTCGATGTCGTCGCCAACCTGTGGGCGAGTTTCCCCGAGTCCGCGATCATCGACGACAAGGTGGCCGGCCGCTATGTCGACACCGCGCGTGTCACGCCGATCAACCATGTCGGCGAACACTTTTCGGTGCAGGGTCCGCTCGACATACCGGGGCCACCGTCGGGCCGGCCGATCTTGGTGCAGGCCGGAGCATCCCTGGAAGGGATCGCCTTTGCTGCTCGCCACGCCGATATCGTCTTCGTCGCCGCACCCGACCTCGATGACGCGACCCAGTTCGCCGCCCGGTTGCGGGCCGAGGTGGCCCGCGCGGGCCGCGCCCCGGACGAGGTCCTGATCTTCCCCGGATTCCGGGCGTTCCTGGGCGTCGACGAGGCGGATGCGCGGCTCGTGCGGTCTCGGTTCGCGACCGCCGACGTGCTTGACAAGGCGCGCCGCGCCGTACGGCGGGAATCCGATCTGTTCGACTTCACCGGACTGGATCTGGACGTGCCGATCCCGGCCGGGAGGCTGCCCACCGACGCCGACCTGGCAGCCTCGACCCGCCGACGGAGCCGCGCGCTGATCTATCTGCGTTGGGCACGGCAGCCCGGTGCCACGCTGCGGACCGTGCTCGAACGGATCGCCCTGGAACACGGACATTTTGCACTGACCGCCACCCCGATGCAGGTCGCCGACCAAGTCGAGCGATGGTTCATCGCCGGTGCAGCCGACGGCTTCATGGTCAACTACGGGTCGGGTATCGGCACTTTCGCCGAGCAGGTGCTGCCGCTACTGGCAGAGCGTGGGCTGTGGAAGCCGGTCACCGACGGAGATCTGCGCAATCGGCTCGGCCTGCCACCCGGGCAGCGCTGATGTCCGCGCCCGACCATATCGACGCCGGCTGGCTGGCCGGGCGTCTGTCGGCGGTCAGCGCCCGCGAACTCGGCCAGGAGCTGACCCGGCTGATCGACGGCGGTGAGCTGTCGCCCGGCACCCAGCTGCCGACCATCCGGGAGTTCGCCCGGGCCGCGGGGGTCAGCCCGGGCACGGTCATGTCGGCCTGGAGCCGCGTGCGCGACACCGGGCGCCTGGAGACGCGTCGCCGTGGCGGTACCGTCGTCGCCGGTACCGCACCGCGCACGGTCACCCACCGTGAATTCGACTGGGCCCATGTCGAGATGTCTTTGGTGACACCGGACGCGGCGGTGCAACCCGACCTGCGCGCGGCCATCGCCGGCGCGTTGGCCACCCCGGATCTGCATGCCGCGCAACGCGCCTACATCACACCGGAACTGTTGCGGGTGGTCCGGCCGGGATGGCCGTTCGAGGCGCAGGCCTGGAACTGTGTAGGCGGGGGCAGTGAGGCGCTGGTCCTGGCCAGCGCCGCTGCCGCGGGCGGCGCCGAACCCGATGCCGGCCGGTTGATCGCGGTCGAAGAGCCCGTCAGCCCCGGCTATCTGGACATCCTGCGGCACCTCGGTATCGACGCTGTCGGCGTGCGGGCCGACGAGCAGGGGCCGACCGTGGAATCAGTGGCCGCGGCGGTGCACCGCGGTGTCTCCGCGGTGGTGCTACAACCCAGTGGCGCCTACGCGGTGTCCGGTGCGCTTTCTGCCGCGCGGGCCGCCGAACTGGGCAATCTGCTGGCCGCGCATCCGGGGATCTGGGTCATCGAGGATGACAGCGCCGGCCCGCTGGCCGAGGTTGAACCCGTCACCCTGGGCGCCTACCTGCCCGATCAAGTGATACGAATCCGTAGCTACTGCAAGGCCTTCGGGATCGACCTGCGATCAGCGGTGCTGGGCGGCTGTGGCGAACTGGTGGAACGAACGATCCGGTTGCGCAGTTTCGGGATGGCGTCCAACAGCCGCATACTGCAGAACGCGCTGACCGAGCTCATCGAGGATGCCGCCACGACCGATCTGATGGCCCGCGCTCGTGCCGTCTACCGCCGACGCAGGCAAGCGGTCGTGGCGGCATTCGCCGATGTCGGATTGGCGGCCTCGTCAGGGGACAACGGATTCGTGGTGTGGGTGCCGGTGCCGGACGAGACCTCGACCCTGATCAATCTGGCGAGGCAGGGCATCGTGGTGGCGGCCGGGGCCCGGTCCTACGTCAGCGCCAGCGACGGGGCGCTGAGGGTGTCGATCCTGCAGTTACCCGATGATGATCTGTTGATCGACGGTCTGGCCCATGCGGTCCGGTCGGCCATCCACTCCGCCGACCGCGAGTACTTCGACTAGAACTGCACGCCGCGGGTCAGCGCCCCGTCGACCAGCAGGTTCGTCCCGGTGATGAAGCTGGCCGCCGAGCTGGACAGGAAGACGACCGCATTGGCGACCTCCTGTGGCGTGGCCATCCGGCCGGTCGGGTTGAGACCCAACGCGGTGGCGAACAGCTCCGGATCGTTCTGCTCGATCGACGGCCACACACCACCGGGGAAGTAGGTGTTCCCCGGGCTGACGGTGTTGGCGCGCACCCCCTTGGCTGCGAGCTGATACGCCAATCCCTGGGTGTAGTGGATGATAGCGGCCTTCATGGTGCCGTACGGCCCCGCCGCGAAGTCGATTTCGCGGCCCGAGACGCTGGAGATCGTGACGATCGAGCCGGCACCGGACGCCTCCAGGTGCGGGAGGGCGGCGTCGACCAGACCGACGGTGCCCATCAGATCGACCTCGAAGGTGGTGCGCCAGTTCTCCTGTGACTCGGGAATGGCCAGTGCGCTGACGTTCGCGACGACGCCATCCAATCCGCCGAAGGCGTCAGCGGTGGCATCCACCCAGGCGCCCAGTGCCGCGGTCGCACCCACGTCGACGGCCGTGCCGATCGCCGCGTTGCCCAACTCCTGCTGCGCCTGTGCCACGGCCTCGGAGGTGCGGGCGCAGAACGCCACCTTGGCGCCCTCGGCGAGCAGGCCCTCGACGACAGCGCGGCCGATACCGCGGGTGCCGCCGGTGACGGCGAAGCGTTTGCCCTTGAGTCCCAGATCCATGACAGTCCTCCTCAGGAGATCGTGGTGTGCACCCTCATGCGGTAGCGGCGAGGAAGCCCAAGGCCTCGGTCACCACTGCGGGGGTGGGCACATGCTCGGCCGAGTCCTGGATGGACAGTACCGCGCCGGGTATCAGCTCGCATATCGCCCGGGCCGTGGCCACCGGCACCATGGAGTCCGCGCCGGAATGCCAAAGTCGCACCGGTGCAGTGATATTGACGAAGTCAAAGCCCCACGGATGTTGTTGCAGAATGGCTTCGCGGCCGGGGCCCGCACCATTGTGGAGCACGGAGTCCCGCAGTGCGCCGGCCCAGTCGCCATCGGGCGGCGCATCGGCCAGCGTCGTCTGCAGCGCCTCGTACCAGTAGCGGCACACCTCACCGGGATCACCGGTCCGGAAGAACGTGAACAGGGCCTGCGACTCCGGACCGTACAGGTTGCGCACCTGTTCGTCGGCGACATGCCCCAACCCACTGGTCACGGCCACCGCGGACACCCGTTCCGGGTCGGCGGCGGCCAGCGCATAAGCGTACGGAGCGCCCGCGGATACCGCCCACACGCCGTAGCGCCCGATACCGTCGAGCACCGGCGCCACCAGGTCGTTCCAGTCGGACACCGATGTCATGGCCACGGGGGCGGACCGTCCGTACCCCGGACGTGCGACGGCCAGCAGTTCGATACCGCCCACCGCGGCGGCCTCGGCTGCTTCGGCGCTCGCCCGTGCGCAGCCGACCAGGCCATGGTGCAGCAGGACCGGGAAGCCCCCGTGCGCGCCGTATCGTCGGACCTCGAGCATCAATAGGTGATGGTACCGAGTGACCTTGCCGCTGTGCGCAGTTCACCATGCACCCCGTGGTAGGCGGCCACGCTGGGCAGCAGCCGCTTGTCGATCTTCGTCACCGCGCTGTAGTTGGTATCCACCACATTGGCGATCGGTGCCAGGGAGATCTGGGTGAGCAGCTGATAGGCGTCGAACCGGTCGAGGCCGTGCAGCTCGCCCAGCCAGGTGATCATCTCGACCTGGCCGGCTCGCCACGCCTCCTCCAGCGGCCTCCCGGACCCGATGCACATCAGGTGGGTGTCGGTCTCCAGTCGCGGCCAGGCCGGCCCGCCGCCCTTGATCAACTCGACGATCGCGGTGACGTTCATCGCGCCCTCCACCGCGGTGCCGCACGACTCGCCCTCACCCTGCCGGTAATGCCCGTCGCCGAGCGAGAACAGCGCCCCGGGCACGTTCACCCGCAGGTAGCAGGTGGCGCCAGCGGTCATCTCGGGGGTATCCATATTGCCGCCGAACACGTCGGGGACCAGCGAGGTACGCACCTCCCGGCGCGCCGGTGCCACACCGACGGTGCCCAACATCGGATTGGCCGGCAGCGCCACCTCGAAATCGCTGCCGCGCGCGGCGAAGCCCACAGTCTTTGCCGCCGAATCGTATTCGTAGATCCAGGTGCGTTCGGGCAACGGCTCCTGCAGGGTCGGACTCACCGGAACGCTGGTCAGCCCGCCGAAGAACGGGATCAGCGTGGACGCACCCCAGCCGCGGGCCGGCGTCAGATCGACCAGGTGCACCGCGAGGGTGTCCCCGGGTTCGGCACCCTCGATCCAGAACGGGCCGGTCTGCGGATTGAGGTCCTCGGTGTCCAGCGCGGTGCTGGCCACCGAATCGGTACTGGTGATCCGCCCTCCATAGGCATCCTCGGTCCACAACCGCAACGCGGTCCGCGGCTTGATCCGCAGCACCGGTTCGGCCCCGCCGAAGGTGAAGGCGAACTGCTCGGGCGACGGGATGAAGGTGAGGTGGTCCATCCGACCATACTCGTCGCAACGCGGTGGGCTCGCTAGGTCTGCCGGGGCACCAGCCGCTGCAGTTGAGTGACGTGCGCAGGTTCCAGCTCGTCGAGGGTGGCCACCCCGAGCAGGCGCATGGTGCGGGTGATCTGCTCGGACAGGATCTCGATGGCACGGTCCACGCCCGCCTCGCCACCGGCCATCAGCCCGTACAGGTAGGCCCGCCCGACGAGGGTGAACCGGGCGCCGAGTGCGATCGAGGCGACGATATCGGCACCGGACATGATGCCGGTGTCGAGCAGGATCTCGGTGTCACCGCCGACGGCGGCGGCCACATCGGGCAGCAGGTGGAACGGGATGGGCGCCCGATCCAGTTGGCGGCCACCGTGATTGGAGAGCACGATGCCGTCCGCACCGAGTTCGGTGACGGCGCGGGCGTCGGCGACGGTCTGGATGCCCTTGACCACCAGCTTGCCCGGCCACTGCGATTTGATCCAGGCCAGATCCTCGAAGGTGACGGTGGGGTCGAACATGCTGTCCAGCAACTCGGCGACGGTGCCCGACCAGCGATCCAGCGAGGCGAAGGCAAGCGGTTCGGTGGTCAGGAAGTCGATCCACCACTGCGGGCGCGGGATGGCGTTGAGTACCGTCTTGGCGGTCAGCGCCGGCGGTATCGACATCCCGTTGCGCTTGTCGCGCAGCCGGGCCCCGGCCACCGGGACGTCGACGGTCACCAGCAGGGTGTCGTATCCGGCGGCGGCGGCGCGTTCGACCAGCGCCATCGACCGGTCCCGGTCCTTCCACATGTACAACTGAAACCAGTTGCGCCCGTGCGGATTGGCGGCCGTGACATCCTCGATGGAGGCGGTGCCCATGGTGGACAACGAGAACGGGATTCCGGCGCGGGCCGCGGCACGGGCGCCGGCGTATTCGCCCTCGGTCTGCATCATCCGGGTGAAACCGGTCGGCGCGATACCGAAGGGCAGCTCGGAGCGGCCGCCAAGGACGGTGCAACTGGTGTCGACCTTGGACACATCGCGCAGGATCGCCGGGTGGAACTCGATGTCCTGGAACGCCTGCCGGGCCCGGGACAGCGACAGCTCGGCCTCGGCGGACCCATCGGTGTAGTCGAAGGCGGCCTTCGGGGTGCGGCGCTTGGCGATCGTGCGCAGATCCTCGATGGTCAGAGCCGCGGCCAGCCGGCGGGTCTTGGCATTGAACTCCGGCTTCTTGAACTGCATCAGCGGAGCCAGATCCGCGACCTTGGGGATGCGGCGTTTCATGAGAGTGCCTTTCCTGCCCCGACCGGACGCGGTGTGCGGGTCCGTTGTGTGCGGGGTACGTACTGCTGGGGTGGGAACCGGGTGGCGACGACGTGGCGTAGCGCTGCGAGATCGCCGTCTATCAGTCGGTGTGCTCGAGCACTGATCAACACATTACCGAGCGCGGTGGCCTCGACGGGACCGGCGAGGACCGGCAGGCCGGCACGGTCGGCGGTGAGCTGGCACAGCAGCCGGTTCTGTGAGCCACCGCCGACGATGTGCACGGTGCTTACCGGGGTGCCGGACAGTTCGGCGGCCCGCTGGACACCGTCGGCGAACGCGGCGGCCAGACTCTCGACGATGGCGCGGACGACCTCGGGCCGCGTCATGGGCACCTGCAGACCGTGCTCGTCGTACCAGTCCCGGATGCGGCCGGGCATATCGCCGGGGGCCAGGAACCGCGGATCGGCAGTGTCGAAGACGTCGAAGACCGGTCGCACCTCGGCGGCCTGCGCCAGTAGTTCGGACAGGTCTGCCCGGTAACCCTCGCGCTGATACTGCCGGACTGTCTCACTGAGCAGCCACAGCCCCATCACGTTGTGCAGGTAGCGGATCCGACCGTCAGCGCCGACCTCATTGGTGAAGTTGGCCTGGCGTCCGGCCTCGGTGAGCACCGGACGGTCCAGCTCGACACCTACCAAACCCCAGGTGCCACAGGAGATATAGGCGGCCTCGGTGGCGTCCATCGGGACGGCGACGACCGCCGAGGCGGTGTCATGGGAGGCGACCGTGGTGACGCCTGTACCGGCGGGCAGCCCCAACTGTTCGGCGACCTCGCGCAGCAGCGGGCCCAATTCGGTACCGGGCTCGCTCAGCCGGGGAAACAGCCCGGTGGGCAGCCCCAACCGCTCGCCGAGCTCGTGGTCCCAGGTGCCCTCGGTGCTGAGCAGCCCCGTGGTCGAGGCGTTGGTGCGTTCGGTGCGGGACCGCCCGGTCAGCCAGTAGCCGATCAGGTCGGGGATGAGCAGCGCGGTATCGGCGAGGTCGAGTCGCCGTTCGGCCGAGAGTTGGTAGATCGTGTTGAACGGCAGGAACTGCAGGCCGTTACGGGAGTACAGCTCGGCCTGGTCGACCTTGTGGTGCACGGCGCGCACACCCGCCTCGGACCGGTTGTCACGGTAGTGGTGGGGAAGGGACAGCAGCGCACCGTCACGCAGCAGGCCGTAGTCGACCGCCCAGGAGTCCACCCCGACGGTGACCAGGCGCTCCGACCGCCGTCCCGCCTCGGCCAATCCGGCGCAGGCCTCGCGGAACAGCCCCGGGATGTCCCAGTGCAGGGCGGACCGGTGACCGTTCCACAGTTGCACCGGATCGTTGGCGAACCGGGCCACCTGCTCGAGTTCGAGCCGGCCCGGGCCGATATCGGCGAGCATCACCCGCCCACTGGTGGCGCCCAGGTCGATCGCGGCGACCTGGCCGGAGTGGGTCATCGGCTGCTTGTTCTTCGCGCGAGCGCTCATCACCGCAGGAAGGCTGCGGCCACACCGGCGTCCACCGGTACGTGCAACCCCGTGGTGTGCGAGAAATCGCTGGTGCACAACGCGAATGCGGCATTGGCGATGTTCTCCGGCAGCACCTCACGCTTGAGTAGGGTGCGCTGGGCGTAGTAGGCGCCGAGTTCCTCCTCGGGGACCCCGTACACCGCGGCGCGCTTGGCGCCCCAGCCGCCGGCGAAGATGCCGGAGCCACGGACGACCCCGTCGGGGTTGATGCCGTTGACCTTGACTCCGTGCTCGCCGAGTTCGGCTGCCAGCAACCGAACCTGGTGCGCCTGATCGGCCTTGGTGGCCGAGTAGGCGATGTTGTTCGGGCCGGCGAAGACCGAGTTCTTGCTCGAGATGTAGATGATGTCGCCGCCCAGCTTCTGGTCGATCAGGGCGCGCGCGGCGGCCTTGGACACCAGGAACGATCCGCGGGCCATGACGTTGTGCTGCAGGTCCCAGTCGGCGGCAGTGGTGTCCAGCAACGACTTCGACAACGACAGGCCGGCATTGTTGACCACGATGTCGATACCGCCGAACGCCAGGGCTGCGGCGTCGATGGCGGCCTGCACCGCGGCCTCGTCGGTGACATCGGCAGCAATCCCGATCGCCACATCGCTGTTGCCGATCGCCCCGTTGATCTCTGAGGCGGCGGCTTTAGCCTTCTCGGCATCCAGGTCGGCGATGACGACACACGCTCCCTCGGCGGCCAGTCGGGTGGCGATGGCCTTGCCGATGCCCGACGCGGCGCCGGTCACCAGCGCGATGCGGGTGGCCAGCGGCTTGGGCTTGGGCATCCGGGCCAGCTTGGCCTCTTCCAGCGCCCAGTACTCGATGCGGAATTTCTCCGACTCGTCGATGGGGGCGTAACTGGACACCGATTCGGCTCCGCGCATCACGTTGATGGCGTTGAGGTAGAACTCACCGGCCACTCGGGCGGTCTGCTTGTCCTTGCCGTAGCTGAACATCCCGACACCGGGGATCAGCACGATGGCAGGGTCGGCACCACGCATGGCGGGACTGTCGGCGGTGGCGTGACGCTCGTAGTAGGCGCGGTAGTCGGCGCGGTAGGCCTCGTGCAGTTCGGCCAACCGGGCCTTGCAGTCCTCGACCGAGGTGTCCGCGGGAAGGTCGAGCACCAGCGGCTTGACCTTGGTGCGCAGGAAGTGGTCCGGGCAGCTGGTGCCGAGGGCGGCCAGCCGGGGATACTCTGCGGCGCCGAGGAATTCGAGCACCGGCGCGACATCGGTGAAGTGTCCGACCTGTGGCCGGTCGGCCGAGGCCAGTCCGCGGATGAACGGGGCCAGCGCAGCGGCCTTGGCACGGCGATCGGCCTCGGGCAGCGCTCCGTAGCCGTCGACGGGCGCGCCGAAGGGCTGATCCTTGCCGTTGGCGGCCAGGTATTCCTCGGCCAGCCGGATGATCTCCAGCGAGTTGGCCTGGGCTTGTGCCGAGGTGTCACCCCAGGCGGTGATGCCGTGGCCGCCGAGGATGCATCCGATGGCCTGTGGGTTGGCCTTCTTGATGGCCGAGATATCCAGGCCCAGTTGGAAACCGGGGCGGCGCCACGGCACCCACACGACACGGTCGCCGTAGATCTTGTTGGTCAGCGCTTCACCGTCGGCCGCGGTCGCGACGGCGATTCCGGAGTCCGGATGCAGATGATCGACGTGGGCGGCGTCGACCAGGCCGTGCATGGCGGTATCGATGGACGGTGCCGCACCGCCCTTGCCGTGCAGGCAGTAGTCGAACGCGGCGACCATCTCGTCCTCGCGGTCCACACCGGGGTACACATCGACCAGGGCGCGCATCCGGTCCAGTCGCAGCACCGCCAGACCGGATTCGGTGAGGGTGCCCAGGTCACCGCCGGAACCCTTGACCCACAGCAGCTCGACCTCGGTGTTGGTCACCGGGTCAACCTCGACACCCTTGGCGGAGGTGTTGCCGCCGGCGTAGTTGGTGTTCTTCGGATCCGAGCCCAGCGCATTGGAGCGCGCGATCAGTTCGGAGACAGTCGGATTCATGCTCATGCTCCCCACGAGGATTGGGTTCCGCCGACACGTTCGGCGTTGATGGTGTCCTGGTAGCCGCTGTCGCGGAAGGCCGCCATCGGATCGGCGGGCAGGCCGCGTTGCTCCCGGCGCTGCGCCAGCATCGGGCGGACATCGGTGTAGAAGGCGTCCATGAAGATCTCGTTGGCGCCCAGCACATCCCCGGCCTCCTGGGCGACGGTCAGCGCATCGGTGTCGACCAGTTCGGCGCGGGCAGTCATCGCCTCGACGTTGAGGACCGAGCGGATCTGGCCGGGGATCTTCTCCTCGACGTTGTGGCACTGATCAAGCATCAGTGCCAGATCGCTGGAACTTTCCCCGTCGCTTCGCTCGCCCCCGGCGGCCTCCAGGCCGCCGCCGCGGATCACCTCGAACATGATGCGGAACAACTGGAACGGATCGGCCGCGCCCACGATCAGATCGTCATCGGCGTAGAAGCGCGAGTTGAAGTCGAAGGAACCGAGCTTCCCCAAGCGCAGCAACTGCGCGACGATGAACTCGATGTTGGTTCCCGGTGCGTGATGCCCGGTGTCCAGGCAGACCTTGGCCCGTTCGCCCAGCGCCGTCACATGCGCGTAAGAGGTTCCCCAGTCGGGCACGTCGGTGGCGTACATGGCGGGCTCGAAGAACTTGTACTCCAACACAAGTCGCTGCTGCGCGCCGATGTGCTGGTAGATGGCGGACAGGGATTCGGCGAGCCGGTCCTGCCGGCCGCGGATATCGCCCTGGCCGGGGTAGTTGGTGCCGTCGGCCAGCCAGATCTTCAGATCACGCGAGCCGGTCTGGTTCATCACCTCGATGCAGGCCAGGTGATGGTCGATGGCCTTCTGCCGTACCGCCTTGTCAGTGTGGGTGAGGCTGCCGAACTTGTAGTCGTCGTCCTGGAAGGTGTTCGAGTTGACGGTGCCCAGCCGGACCCCGAGATCCTCGGCGTAGCGGGCGAGCGCGGCGTAGTCGTCGACGGTGTCCCACGGGATGTGCAGGGCGACAGCGGGTGCCAGTCCGGTGAGCCGGTGCACGGTGGCAGCGTCGGCGAGCTTCTCCTCGATGGTGCGCGGTGTGCCCGGGGTGCCGAAGACCTTGAAGCGGGTGCCGGAGTTGCCGAAGGCCCAGGAGGGCAGTTCGATGGCGAGATTGTCCAGAAGGGAAGTCATCTGATCCTCAGACTGCGGTGGTGGGGATGCGGGCGGCAGCTCCGACCGGTGCGCCGTAGCGTTCGGCCTCGATCTGCTGAAGCGACTTGCCCTGGGTCTTGGGTGCCCAGACGGCGCCGATGATCAGGGCAACGGTGAGCAGGCCGACCAGCAGGATGCCGACGGTGGTCAGCCCGGTTGCGGCGAGCATCGTCGGGAAGAAGTAGCTCAGCAGACCGGTGGCGGTGCGCACCACGAAGAACATGACGCCCTGTGCGCTGGCCCGGTACGGGGTGGCGAACATCTCGCTGGCCCACAGGCTGTAGAAGGCCTGGCAGCCGATGCCTGCCGAGATGCCCCACAGCACCGCGAAGATCAGCATGGTGGTGATGCCACCGTCGGTGAAGGCGACCAGCACAATCCAGCCGGCGATGCCCAGGGCGGCACCGAAGACGTAGAGCCCACGCTGGGACACCCGGTCGGCGTAGCGCATGAAGCCGAAGTAGGTGGCCGCGACCGTGCAGCCCCACACCAGCACCTGCAGCAGGTTCTGCTGAACCGGGCTGTGCAGACCGGCGGTCTCATAGACGCGGGGCATGAAGATGCCGGCCTGGCCGGCGACGGTGTTCCAGAACAGGTAGATGCCGCCGAGGAACAGCAGGGCGGTGATGTTGACCTTGCGGGAGAACAGTCCGCGCACGCCGCGGGTGCCGACCGAGGACTGGAGTTCGCGGCTCTCGTCGACGGCTTCCTCTTTCCAGATGGCGGATTCGGCGAGCCCTTGGCGGATCCACCAGACGATGGCGGCGACGACAAACAGGTGCACGAAGATGATCCGTGAGCCCAGCAGCTCCAGCGGCGCTAGCGCGGCCGCCAGGGCGAAACCGATGAACGGGCCGACCGACCAGGCCAACTGGGCGGTGCCGACATGCTTGGCGCGCTCGTTGGACGGTGCCTGCTCGGCGATATAGGTCCACGAGGCCGGCACACCGGCGCCGACGGCGATGCCGGTGACGATGAACGCGGCGAGCAACATGGTGAAGTTCATCGCGAACGCGGCCAGCAGCACACCGGCCATGTACACCAGCAGGTCGTAGGTGTAGATCGCCTTGCGGCCGTACCGGTCACACAGCGGGCCTCCGATCGCGGCACCGATGGCGGCGCCGAAGGCGTTGGCGCTCAACGCGGCCAGCAGGCCGACCGCGAAGTTGCTGATGCCGAACTCGGCCTGCCAGAAACCGAGGCTGGTGGCGATCGCGATGATCGAGCCGGCCTCGATGTAGTTGGACATGGCGACCGCGATGGTGGCCCGCCAGCCGGTGGTGGAGCGCGCTCCGATTTTCATGGTGGTCCTAGAGGGTCAGGTGGGTGTGGAGTGTGTGGGCCGCGGAGTCAGGCCAGATGGAAGTATTGGGTGAGCAACTCGAGGTCGCTGTCGGGGTGGGCCTCGGTGCGGAAGTACTGCGCCATCTGCTCCTGCCACTTCTCGTTGACGGCGGTCCGGTTCATCTCGGCGGTGGCGCGGGCGAAGTCGTCGGTTTCCAGGTAGCCCACGACCATGCCCTCGTCGTGGCGCAGGAACAGCGAGTAGTTGTGCCAGCCGGCCGCCCGCAGGGCATCGAGCATCTCGGGCCAGACCTCAGTGTGCGCTTCCAGGTAGTCCTCGACGCGGTCGGGCTTGAGGTACATGACGAAGCACACGCGTTGGATGTCGTCCATTCGCCACTCCCTGATTGAAACGTTTCAATTTGTGATCGGGGCAACAATAGGACTCGATGGCCGCGAACGTCAAGCGCCCCGTTCCGTCGGTGTCGGTGTCACGGGTGTCAGACCTGTGTGCTGAGCCTGGTCACCAATTCGGGTTGGAAGAGCACATGGCGGGGACGACGATCCTGGGATTCTGTCGCCTCGATGAGGAGATCGATTGCGGTGCTGCCGATTTCGATACTCGGCTGGCGCACCGAGGTCAACGGGACGACGGCGGACCGGGCGAACTCGATATCGTCGTAACCCACCAGGGCGATCTGGTCGGGCACCATCTGATCGCCCATCAGTGCCAGCGCCTGCAGGACGCCGATGGCCACCAGGTCGTTGGCGCAGAAGATACCGTCGGGGCGCTGCGCGGCGGGCCGGTCGCGGATCTGCTCGCCGATGGCGCGACCGGCGAGCACCGTGAGAGTCGGTGTGTAGATGGCCTCCAGGTCGGCGTCGGGCACGCCCTCCAGCGCCAGGCGTGCGCCGTGCAAACGGTCGCGGACCTGGCGCAACTCGGCGGGCCCGCCGACAAACGCGATCCGGCGCCGACCGATCGCGGTCAGGTGTTCGACGGCCAAGGTTCCGCCCGCGACATCGTCGACGGCCACCGAGTCGAACGGTGTGCCGCTCCCGTCGCGGTCCACCAGCACCACCGGTGTGCCGCGCTGACGCAGCGTCTCGAGCCGGCCGAAGTCGTCGCCGACTGGGGAGACGAGCAGTCCGTACACCCGCTGCTCGTCGAACGCATCCACGTACGAGCGTTCCCGATGCGGGTCGTCGTCCGAGGTGCCCAGCAACAGTGTCAGGTTGTGATCGCCGGCCCGGGTGCCGGCGCCGCGGGCGATATCGGTGAAGAACGGGTTGCCGACGTCGAGCACCACCAGGCCGACGCTGCGCGACCGCCCGGCCCGCAACTGGCGGGCCGCATCGTTGCGGACGAATCCGAGTTCGTCGATAGCGGCCTGCACGCGCGCCACGGTGGTGGGGGAGACCTTCTCGGGTGAATTGAGCACGTTGGAGACCGTGCCGACCGATACCGCGGCGGCCGCGGCGACTTCCCGGATGCTCACCACCAGCCCATTTCACCAGACATGTGTCGCGAGTGACGCGGGTGACGGTCCATTGCCGCTCGGACGGCGGCGGAGGACAATCAGCGCAGAGCGAGTTGATCGACAATGCGAGCCTCATCGGCCATCGCCGCGGCGCTGGTGACAGTGGGAATCGCCGGTCTTGCGGCCGCGCCGCCGGCGAGCGCTGAACCCTGCGGCAACTTCTACTTCCAGGGCAACGGCGGCGGGCAGTGCGATGGGCCGTTCTACCCCGACGGCAGCTTTCAACGCTGCACCACGGTGTTCGTCCTGGGCATCGGTGGCACGAACTGCTACATCGTCCCGCCGCCGCCCCGCTGAGCCGGATTAGCCCAGGATTAGCCCGCCGACGTTCGGCGTTATCCGGTGACGTGGAACTCAGCAGACGCAACTTCGGCCTGATCACCACCGCCGCGGCGGGCGCGCTGACGGTGGCTGCGCGCGGCGGTACCGGAACGGCGGCCGCCGAGCCGCCCGGCCCACCGCCCGTCCCGGCGCACCGCCTCGGCCCGATCAAGCAGATCGACGCGGGCCTGCTGAACGTCGGCTACACCGAGGCGGGCCCGGCGGATGGGCGCCCGGTGATCCTGCTGCACGGCTGGCCCTACGACATCCACAGTTATGCCGATGTCAGCGCCGACCTCGCCGCCCGGGGATTCCGGGTCATCGTGCCGTTCATCCGCGGTTTCGGTTCGACCCGGTTTAGATCGGCCGATACGGTTCGCAACGGACAGCAGGCGGCGCTCGGTCACGATGTGATCGACCTGATGGATGCGCTCGGTATTCGCAGCGCCATCCTCGGCGGCTACGACTGGGGCAGCCGGACCGCCAATGTTGTTGCCGCGCTGTGGCCGCAGCGCGTCTCGGGACTGGTCGCGGTCAGCGGGTACATCGTGGTGAACCTCGCCGCGAACCTGCAACCGCTGCCACCGCCGGCCGAGTACGGCTGGTGGTACCAGTACTATTTCGCCACTGCGCGTGGCGAACTCGGCTACCGGCGTAACACCCGGGACTTCAACAGGCTCATCTGGCAGAACGCATCACCGCTGTGGCGGTTCGCCGACAGCACCTACGACCTGTCCGCCGCATCGTTCGACAACCCGGAGCACGTCGAAATCGTCATCCACAACTACCGGTGGCGGCAGAGTCTGGCCGAGGGTGAAACCCGTTATGACGCCGACGAACAACGGCTCGCGGCCCGTCCGGTGATCACGGTGCCGACCATCACGATTGGCAGTGACTTCGACGGCGCCGCCAGGGACGGGGCCGGCTACCGCATGCAATACAGCGGGCCGTATCAGCATCAGGTGCTGGACGGAATCGGGCACAACGTCCCGCAGGAGGCGCCGACCGCCTTCGCCGCCGCGGTGGTCGATGTCAGCCGGATGTGAATTTTCGGTCCACGCGAGCGACCGTGTCGTGCCATCGACACGCCGTGCCTGGGCACATTTCGCGGTCGCTCGCGAAGCGGGATCACTCCAGGACGAACACCGGGATCAGTCGGTCGGTCTTGGTCTGGTACTCGGCGTACGGGGGGTACGCGGCGACGGCCAGGTCCCACCAGTGCGCCCGCTCGTCACCGTCGACCTCACGTGCGGTGAGTTCGACGACTTTCTCCCCGTCCTGCGCGGTGATCTGTGGGTGCGCCAGGACGTTGTGGTACCACGCCGGGTGCTGCGGGTCGCCGCCCTTGGAGGCGACCATGGCGTACTTGCCGTTCTCTTCGACGCGCATCAACGGCACGTAGCGCTTCTTGCCGGACTTGGCCCCGGTGGTGGTGAACAGCACGACCGGGCGGTCGAGTACCTCGACCCCGTCGGTGGTGCCCTGCTCGAGAATCTTGGCGGTCTGATCGCGGACCCAGTCGGTGGGGCTCAGCTCGGGGGTGTTGGACATGGCGACTAGAACGCCACAGATCGCCGGATTGTTTCCGACTTCGGCAACTGACCACTATCTGGGACGCTGAACTCCATGACCGACGTCTTCATCACCGTGCCCGCCCTGGCCGAACTGCTGGATTCCGGCGATCCGGTCACCGTGCTCGACGTGCGCTGGGAGCTGACCAGGCCCGACGGCCTCGCCGACCACGAGCGGGGGCATGTGCCCGGCGCGGTGTACGTGTCCCTCGATGACGATCTCACCGATCATGCGGTCACCGGCCGGGGCCGGCACCCGCTGCCGTCGGGCACGCAGCTGCAGGCCGCGGCCCGTCGGTGGGGTGTGCGCCAGGACGTCCCGGTGGTCGTCTACGACGACTGGAACCTGGCCGGATCGGCGCGGGCCTGGTGGGTGCTGCGCGCCGCCGGTGTCACCGATGTGCGGATTCTCGACGGCGGCCTGCGGGCCTGGACGTCAGCCGGGCACCCGCTGCAGACCGGCGCGGTCGGCGCGGTGCCCGGCGATGTGGTGATGACGCATGACGATCTGTACGCCGGGGCCATGCCGACGCTGACCGCCGATCAGGCCGCCGAACACCCGAACCTGTTGGACGCTCGCGCGCCGGAACGATTCCGCGGTGACGTCGAGCCGATGGACCCGGTGGCCGGCCACGTTCCCGGTGCCCGCAACGTCCCGAGCACCGCGGTGCTGACCGCGGACGGCACCGTGTTGGCGCCGGCGGAGCTGGCGGCCCTGGGCTGGTCGTTCGGGGGCACCGACCAGGTCGGGGTGTACTGCGGGTCGGGGGTCACTGCGGCGGTGCTGATCGCGGCGCTGTCGGCCGCGGGGGTGGACGCCGCCCTGTTCCCGGGATCGTGGTCACAGTGGTCCGGGGAGGGCCGCGCGGCCGCTAGTGGTGCGCAATCATCTTGACCGCCACCACCGCGGCACCCGCCCCGGTCAGCAACAGCACGGCCAGCATCTGCTGCCACCACACCAACCCGGCGCGGCGGACCGCCAGGTAGGCGATCAGCGCCATCTCACCGACCAGGAACCACATCGCGATCCACACCGCGGTCGAGGTGTCCAGCAGACCGAACCCGGCCAGCGCCAGGATGAACGCGGGCGCGGCGGCCGCCTGCATGATCTGGCCGGAGGCCACCAGCATTCCCCAGGCGGCCCGTCCACGCGGTGCGGCGCCCTCGACGCTGAGCCGGGCGACGAACTCGGCCAGCAGCGCCGCCGCCCACAGCCCGCCGGCCGCCACCGCGACGTCGAGCACCCGGTACCAGGCGTTGGTGTCGGCCTCGGTGTAGCGGGCCAGTGCGGCCAGGGTGGCCAGGCAGGAGATCGCGCCGTAGAGCCGTTCACGCAGCGCGGCCAC
This sequence comes from Mycobacterium sp. C31M, assembly GCF_053345865.1. Classification (NCBI taxonomy): domain Bacteria; kingdom Bacillati; phylum Actinomycetota; class Actinomycetes; order Mycobacteriales; family Mycobacteriaceae; genus Mycobacterium; species Mycobacterium sp. C31M. Next base: position 375,347 of record NZ_JBKFAX010000003.1, read on the forward strand.
CACATGTTCGACGGGCGGCTCGGTACTCATGCGGTTGCCTCGCAAGCTCGGCTCCCGCATGCCGCCCGTCGTTTCGCTCCGCAAGCGTCGCTCATGCCAGCCGCTCCAGCAGGAAGGCGGCGATCTCGCGGATCGACGAGTCCATGATCGCGCGGTCGCCCTGGGTGTTGAACGCATGATCGGTGGGATAGGCGGTGTGGGTGACGTCGACCCCGGCGTCGCGCAGCCGTGCGGCGACCTCGATCATCTCGGGACCGAGGGTGTCCAGGTCACCGGTCTGGATCAGCGTCGGCGGCATCTTCTTCGGAAGGTCGTCGTCGTAGTACGGCGAGGCCACCGGATCGCCATGGCAGGCCGGATCCACGAAATACATTCTGGCCGAGAACTTCTGCAAGGTCGGCGAGATGATCGGGTTGGCCTTGGGTGAGGTGCGACCGGTGCGGGTGCAGTCGGCGACCGCATAGGACAGCACCGCCGCCCGCAGCGCAATACCGGAGTCGTGGGCGTACTGCACGAGATTCATGCTGAGCTTGCCGCCGGCACTGGCCCCGCCGACGCTGACCCGGTCGCCATCCCAGCCGTACTCGTCGGCGTGGTCGAGCGCCCACTGCAGGACATCGGTGCATTCCTGTTCTGCGACAGGAAAGTCACCTGCGGTGCGGCGTGGTAGTCGATACCGAGCACGACGCATCCGACATCGGAGGCCAGAAACCGGCAGATGTGGTCATCCTCGGCGGTGTTGCGCAACACGAACCCGCCGCCGTGGATGTCGATGTGCAGCGGCGGGGTGGCCGGCCCGCAGAGCGGCGACGCGGTATGCGGTCGGTAGACGAAACACCGCACCGGTCCGTGTCGCGTGGGCACCTGCAGCACCGCTGGTGGCTCGACCGGCTGGGCGGGCGTCGGGACACCGGGCGCTCGGAACATCAGCGGCGCGGTCTGCTGGGCCAGGTACGCCAGCGCGTACTCCAGCGGCGCGATCCGGGCCTTGGGCATGGCTGTCACGGTAGCCGAGGGCGGGTTCTGTGACGGCAGGTTACGGCCCAGAATCGGCCAGATCGGATACCTGGTCAGCCGGCGGCCGGTCGGCCAGAGTGGCGCGGTGGGCAAGCAGATCATCCTCAACGCCTTCGACATGAACTGTGTCGCGCACATCGTCGCAGGCACGTGGCGCCATCCCGAGTCACAGGCGGCCCGGTACAAGGACCTGGAGTACTGGACCGACCTGGCGGCGCTGCTGGAGCGTGGCCTGTTCGACGGGCTGTTCATCGCCGATGTGCTCGGTGTGTACGACGTCTACGGTGGTGGGCCCGAAGCCGCGTTGCGCGCCGGAACCCAAGTGCCGGTCAATGATCCGGTCCTGCTGGTATCGGCAATGGCCGCCGCGACCCGGCACCTGGGGTTCGGGATCACCGCGGCGACCTCATTCGAGCATCCGTATTCGTTCGCCCGCCGGATGTCCACGCTCGATCACCTGTCCAAGGGGCGGATCGGCTGGAACATCGTCACCGGCTACCTGGAGAGTGCGGCACGCAATCACGGCCTGGACACCATCACCCCGCACGCCGACCGTTACGACATCGCCGACGAGTACACCGAAGTCCTCTACAAACTGTGGGAGGGCTCCTGGGAGGACGATGCCGTGGGGTCCGAATCGGGGCGGGCGCACTATGCCAACCCGGCGAAGGTGCACCCGATCGCCCACGAAGGCAGGCACTTCCGGGTTCCCGGTATCCATCTCTGCGAACCGTCGGTGCAGCGCACCCCGGTGCTGTACCAGGCCGGTGCCTCCGATCGCGGGCGGACCTTCGGTGCCGAGAACGCCGAGGTGATCTTCATCGGCGCGCCGACCAAGGAACTGCTGCGTGAGGCCGTGACCGATATCCGGACCCGTGCGTCGAACGCCGGCCGCGACCCCTATGACGTCAAGATCGTCAACGGGCATGTGGTGGTGACCGGAGCGACGGATGCCGAAGCGCGGGCGCGGCATGACGACTTCCGGCGTTATATCGACCCCGAGGGTGCCCTGGCGTTGTGGTCGGGCTGGCTGGGCAGCGATCTGTCCCGGTTCGACCTCGACGACCCGGTGGCGGTGACCGACAACGAGTACCTGAAATCCTCGGTCCAGATGTTCGGGCAGGGCCAGTGGACACTGCGCGACTTCGTCGACGCGCACGCCATCGACGCCGAAGGCGGCTTCAGCGTCGGCTCCGGCCGCCAGGTCGCCGACGACCTGCAGTCCTGGGTCCAGGAAACCGATGTCGACGGCTTCAACATCACCAACGTCATCACCCCGGGGTCGTTCGCCGATTTCATCGAACACGTGGTCCCGGAACTGCAGCGGCGCGGGCTGTACAAGACCGAGTACACCCAGGGATCGCTGCGGCACAAACTTTTTCGGCGTGGACCCCGCCTACCCGAAACCCACCGAGCGGCGGGATACCGCCGCGTACCCCAGGAGGCACACCGATGACCGTCACCACCGAGCCGCTCACCTACGGATCGCAGCGGCTGGCCGATCTGCTGACGGCGATCGGCGCGGGCACACTGGAGCGGGAACGCAAGAATGAACGGCCGTTCGGGGTGATCGACCTGATCCGCCAGGAGCGCCTCGGTGCACTACGGGTGCCGACCGCGGAGGGCGGCGGCGGTGCGAGCCTGCGCGAGCTCTTCGCGACGGTGATCGCCTTGGCTGCGGTGGATGTCAATGTCGCGCACATCCTGCGTGGGCACTTCGCCCATGTCGAGGAACGGCTGCGGCTGTCCGGTGATGTGCGCCGACGTGCCATCGACCTGGCGCTCTCGGGGGCCATCGTGGGCAACGCGTCCACCGAACTCGGGTCCGACCCGGCAGGCGGTTTCGTCTGGCAGACCAAGATCACGCCGGATGGAGATGCGTTCCGGCTGAATGGGAAGAAGTTCTTCACCACCGGCACGCTGTATGCCGATTACGCCGAGGTGCTGGCCAGTGATCCCGACGATGCCTCGGTGATCGCCCTGGTGCCCACCGACCGGGCCGGTGTCACGGTGCTCGACGATTGGGATGGATTCGGACAGCGCGCCACCGGCACCGGTACCGCCATCTTCACCGATGTCGCGGTGGCCGCCGACGAACTGCTGCAGTGGGCACCACCGGAGACCGATGCCGAACGGCCCCCGCTGTATAACTCCGGGGCGTTCTTCCAGCTGTACGTCACGGCGCTGGAAGTCGGTGTACTGCAAGCGCTTCGGGACGATGCGGTGACCCATGTGCATCAGCGGGCGCGCAGCTTCACCTGGGCGCCGCACCCGTCGGCGCCCGACGATCCGCTGCTGCAGCGTGAGATCGGTGAGATCGCGGCCGCGGCCTATGTCGGTGAGGCCACCGTACTGGCCGCCGCGGATGCGCTGGCCGCGGCATACGAGGCCGATGTGGCCGGCACCGATCCGAATCTCGAACTGGCCCATGAGGCGTCGCTGCAGGCGGCGAACGCGAAGGTGGTCATCGACGCACTCGCGCAGAAGGCGGCCTCGCAGATCTTCGATGTCGGCGGTGCCTCGGTGGTGCGGCAGGCGCATCTGTTGGACCGGCACTGGCGCAACATCCGCACCCTGGCCTCGCACAACCCGACGTCGTACAAGGCGCAGGCCATCGGTGCTTACCACACCCGCGGGACCAAACTGCCTGGCAGCGGCTACTTCTGATCGGCGGTTTGCGCACACTCTGTAACGCTCACCGTTACCAAAGTGTGCGCAAATCGCGGGCTCAGGCCGGGGTGAACGCGCCGCGGTAGCGCGCCGCCGGGTGTCGCTCGTTGATCAGGTCCGCACCGAACAGCTTGGCCCGCACGGTGCCGGGGGAGTACTCGCGCTGCGCCAGCCCGCGGGCCTGCAGCACCGGGGTCACATGCTCGACGAACTCCGCGTAACTGCCCGGGATGGTGGCGTTGACGACGTTGATCCCGTTCACACCGGCGTCACGCCAGCGCTGCAGCTGGTCGGCGATCGACTCCGGGGTGCCGACCACCCGCGAGTTCCGGCCCTGCAGCAGACCGAGATCGCGGACCGTGGCGTCGCGGCCCGTGACGGATTGCTGCACCCACTCGACGATGCTGCGGGTGCCATCGGTACGGCCGATATCGCCGAGCGGGGTGTCCAGGTCGTGCCCGCCGAAATCGACACCGACCGCACCGGACAGGTGGGCGACCATTCCGTCGAGATCGATCGCCTCGTCCAGCTCGGCCTCCTTGCGCCGGGCCTCGGCCTCGGTGCTGCCGATCACAAAATGCAGGCCCTGGAAGAACTTCAGGTCGTCACGCTTGCGGCCGGCCGCCACCACGCGGCGGCGGGTGTCCTCGATCAGGTCACGGGCCTGCTCGGGTCCGGGACTGATGATGAACTGTGCCTCGGCATGTTTGGCCGCGAAATCACGCCCGGCCGAGGATGATCCGGCCTGGAAAAGGATGGGTGTGCGCTGCGGGGACGGTGCGACCAGGTGCGGGCCCTCGACCCGGTAACGCTTGCCGACGTGATGGATCTTGTGGATCTTGCTGAAGTCGCCGTGCAGGCCGCGTTCGCGGTCCTGCAGCAGCGCGCCGTCATCCCAGGAGCCCTCCCACAGTTTGTAGGTCACGTCGACGTATTCGTCGGCCCACCGGTAGCGCTCGTCGTGCTCCTCCAACCCGTCGTAGCCGAAGTTGCGGGCGGCGTTCTCCAGACCACTGGTCACGATGTTCCAGGCGATGCGGCCGTCGGAGGCATGATCGAGGGTGGAGATCTTGCGGGCGAAGTTGAACGGATGGTCCTGGATCACCGAGCTGGTGACGGCGATGCCGAGATCGGTGGTGTTGTAGGCGATCGCCGAGGCGATGACGCTGGGATCGTTGCTCGGGATCTGCAGCCCGGTCTGCACGTACTTCTCGTACGAGCCCCCGTAATCGCCGTACAACCCGACAACATCGGCGAAGAAGATGAAGTCGAAACGCCCGTGTTCCAGGAGCTTGCCCAGTTCGACCCAGTGGTCCAGCGAGTTGAAGTTGGTCTGGCCCGCGTCGGGTTGACGCCACAGTCCCTGCAGGATATGCGAGGTGGTATTCATGACGAAGGCCGAGAAATGCAGTGCGGAGGTGCCCATCCGAGAGAACGTCGCCGCTGAACACGTCTGCGGCAAGACTTTCGCTCATCCTGCGTTCGAGTCACGGTAATTCTTATGCTGCGCCAGATGCTCGGCGAAATCGGCTGACGCGGCTAGCTTCTGCCGAATGACTTCCGATGATCGGCGCGCCATCGACTCCGTGCTGGAGCGCCTCGACACCTACGGGCTGGGCCGCCGGCAGTTCGTCAAACTGTTGGCGGGGAGCACCGCCGCGCTGGCCGCCGCGGGCGCGTTGACCGCTGTCGGGCGCCGCGATGCCGCCCGCGGTGGAGCCGTGGCCTACACCGATGGCCAGTTCGCACTGCTGAACTGGTCGTCCACGGGTGACTATCAGGTGCAGTGGGCCAAGGCATTCCAGGACGCCGCCACCCAGCTCGGCTACAAACCGGTGGTGCTCGACGGCAAGAGTGACGCCGCGGTCCAGTCCAACCAGTTCAACCAGTTGCTCACCCAGAAGACGACGGCAGTCTTCGTCGGCCTCAACGACCCCGGGTCACTGCCGACGCTGGCCCACGATGCCAACGACCGCGGTGTGCTGTTCCAGGCGGCCTGGAACTCGCCGGCCTGGTACACCCCGTGGCACAGCGATGTCTACGGCGACAAGTACAACAGTTTCCTGATGCCCGACGAGTACATCTCGGTCGGCAAGGCCGTCGACGTGCTGGCCAAACAGATCAACGAGGAAGGCACCGTCGTCCGGGTGGGCGGCTATTACCCGTCGATCGACGGCTGCGAGGTGCAGCGTCGGCTGGCGGTGCACGACACTCTGAAGAAGTACCCGAAGATCAAGTTCGCCGGTGAACTGCACGCCAAATACGATGCCGATTTGTCCCAGCGGGCCGCCGCGTCCCTGCTGGCCCGCTACCCCGACACAGTCGGCATCGTCGCCGTCAACGACGACGCGGCCACCGGTGTGGTCGCCGGAATCGAGGCCGCAGGCAAGGTCCCCGGCAAGGATGTGTTCGTCGTCGGCGCCAACGGATCCACCGCAGGAATCGACCGGATCGTCAAGGGCACCCAGCTGGTGACCACCGGCAATGTGCCCGCCTACCCGTCGTTTGTCACCCTGGCCCAGTTCCACGACCGGCTCAACGGCTGGAAACCCGAAGCTGCTGAACGCTTTTACGGATGGCACGCCGAGATCATCACCGCCGACAACGTGCAACAGTTCAAGTCCCGCTACGTCGACGGCCCCATCGCCGAATCGTTCGACGTCCGGCTGCTGTCCCGGACCGAACACCCCAAGGATTTTGACCTGCAGTTCGACGGATACCCGGTCGAGGATCTCGAGACCATCTGGCCCGGTGTTCCCAAACCCGACGGATTCGAGTACCCGCAGTCCTACCTCGACGCCCAGCGCAACGGTGATTTCGACCGGATCCGTGCCCTCTACAAGGACCACTACCGCACACCGGTTCTCGGTCCGTCCCCATACAAGAAGGTGTGATGTGACCGTCAAGGAGAACACACCCCGGCTGCTGGCCCACGACATCGTCAAGACCTTCGGTGCCAACCGGGCGCTCAAGGGTGTCGACCTGACCGTGGGTGACGGTGAGGTGGTCGGGCTGATCGGGGAGAACGGCGCAGGCAAGAGCACCATCCTCAACATCGTGTCCGGTGTACTGCCGTTCGACTCGGGCACCCTGCAACTCGACGGTCGCGATATCGCACCCAAGAGCTATCAGGAAGCCAACCGGCTCGGCATCTTCCGGGTGTTCCAGGAGGCAGCGCTGATCGACTCGCTGCCGGTGTACCAGAACGTGTTCTTCGGTTGGGAGCAGCTGTTCCGCACCCGGCTCGGCGGTCTGGATCACCGGGCGTTGCGCCGGGCGGCCGCCGAGGCCCTGGGCAAGGCCGATGTCGACGGTGTCGACATCGATGCGCCGACCGGTCTGTTGGCCCCCGGGCAGAAGCAGAGTCTGGACATCGCGCGGGTCACCGCATTGGCTGAGCTGCTCGAAGTCCAACGACCCGTGGTGCTGTTCGACGAGCCGACCACCGCGCTGGATTCCGAGCACGAGGACAACTTCCTGCTGCTGCTCCAACGGTTGCGCGGGGTCGCCGCGGTGGTCTTCGTCTCGCATCGACTGCCGGAGATCATTGAAACCACCGATCGCATCACGGTGTTCAAGGACGGTGAGTCGGTGGCGGACCGGCCGACCGCCGGTATCGACGAGAACGAGTTACACCGGCTGATGGTGGGTCGGCTGCGCACCGAGAACTACTACCGCGAGAACCTGCAGACCGAGATCACGTCTGTCGAACCCCGATTGACCGTCGAGGCGGTGGCCGGTGCCGGCGTGTTACGTGACGCGACCCTGCAGGTGGCACCCGGTGAGATTCTGGGTCTGGCCGGCACGGAGGGTTCGGGTAAACGGGTTCTCGGCGAGATCATCGCCGGCGCAGTGCGTCCCACTGCGGGCAGGGTGGTGGTCAACGGGCGCGAGGTGTCCGGCGGCATCGGCGATCACGTGCGGGCCGGCATCGCGTACGTACCCCCGGATCGGTCCGAGAAGGGCCTGGTGACCTCGTCCTCCATCGTCGACAACATCCAATTGGCGTCACTGCATGACCATTTCGCGACCAAACGCGTCGGCTTGTGGGCGGTGGGACGAGCCCGCAAGGTGGCCGCACAGTACGTCGAGGAACTGGGCATCGTGGCCGAGAGCATCGACGCCCCGGTGTCCTCGCTGTCCGGGGGCAACGCCCAGAAGGTCCTGATCGCCAAATGGCTGCTGCGCAAACCCGATGTGCTGGTGCTCGACGAACCCACCCAGGGGGTCGACACCGGAGCCCGCGAGGGCATTTACGACCTCCTGCGGCAGGTGGCGGCCGAGGGCACCGCGGTGGTGCTGGTCAGTGACGATCTGCCCGAACTGATCGGCCTGTCCAACCGGGTGGCCGTCATCACCGAGGGACGTCTGGTGGCCGTCGTCGACGCGCCACCAGATGCCAAACCCGACGAACACGACCTCGTCGCGCTGATGATCCCGGGCGCGACTCCCGTTCCTACTACCACCGGATGAGACCATGACCACTGAACTGACCCGTCCCGCAAGTGATCCCACGTTCATACCGGATGACAAACCCGAAGGGTCGCCATTGAGCAGGCTCAACGTGGTGCGCGATGTGCTGCCGCTGGCCGCGCTGCTCGCACTCGTGGTGTTCTTCTCGGTGCGCGCCGAGGCGTTCCTGTCGGCAGCCAACCTGACCCTGATCAGCGGCCAGGCCGGCATCCTGCTGTTGGCGTCGCTAGGCGCCACCCTGGTGATCGTGGCGGGCAGTGTCGACCTGTCGGTCGGCTCGATCGCGCTGCTCACCGGCGCGGTGGTCGCTTCGCTGATCAACAGCGGGTTCGGCAGCCCCATCGTGGTGCTGCTCATCGCCATCGTGGTGGGGGCGGCCATCGGTCTGATCAACGGGGTGGTGTTCGCCTACGGCCGGGTGCCGTCGTTCATCGCCACCCTCGGCACGTTGTCGCTGTTCGCCGGTATCGGGCTGACTGTCCTGCAGGGCAGCACCATCAACTTCACCAACCAGGCCGTCCGCGATCTGGCCATCGGGCAGTTCATCCCCAATATCCAGAACGCCGCCCTGATCGCGCTGGTGACCCTCGGCGTGGTGTGGTTCCTGGCCCGGCGCACCCGGTTCGGGCTGTACGTCTATGCCATCGGCGGCAACGAGCGCGTCGTGGAACTCGCCGGCGTGCGGACCGCCCGGGTCAAGGTGCTGATCCTGGTGGTCTCGGGCATCACCGCTGGATTGGCCGGGTTGCTGCTCACCGCGCAACTGGGCGCGGCCGGGCCGACGCTGGGCTCGACCATTCTGCTGGACTCGATCGCGGCCATCGTCATCGGCGGCACTGCCCTGTCCGGTGGTGTCGGCGGTGTGGGGCGCACGGTGCTCGGCGTGCTGATCCTGACGGTGCTGTCCAACGGACTCAACCAGATCGGCGCGGCCGACTACACCCAGACCATCATCAAGGGTCTGGTGATCATCGTGGCCGCGGTGTTCACGATGGCCTCACAGCGCAAGCTGATCGTCAAGTAACTCGCGATTTGTGGCGTCTTACCCGTAACCATTACGGGTAAGACGCCACAAAACGCGTGGGTAGAGTTGCCCCATGGCCCGTACCTACGCCACCGCCGACCAGGTATCCCGCGACACGCTGCTGGATTTCGTCCGGCCCCGGCACAACATGATCCTGACGACCTACCGTTCGGACGGTTCGGTGCAGAGTTCCCCGGTCACCGGCGGGGTCGACGAGCAGGGCCGCATCGTGGTGGCCAGCTACCCGCAGCGGGCCAAGTCGGTGAACATCGGTCGGATCCCACGGGCCAGTGTGCTGGTGCTCTCCGACGAGTTCCACGGCGCGTACGTGCAGATCGACGGCGACGCCGAACGCATCGACCTGCCCGAGGCCGTCGAACCACTGGTCGACTACTTCCGCGCCGTCGCCGGCGAACACCCGGACTGGGACGAATACCGCCAGGCCATGGTCGATCAGGGAAAGTGCCTGCTGCGCATCACCCCTCGGCGGTGGGGTCCGGTGGCTACCGGAGGTTTCCCGCCGCCGAAGTGAGGCCGGCATAGAAGTCCAGATGCGCCCGCGCGGCCGCGTCCCAGGTCATCGACTGGGCCAGCGCACGACCGGGACGCGGGTCACCGGGTTCGGTCAGCGCCGCGGCGAATTGCGCCGCGAATCCGGCGGCGTCCGCGGCGTAGCGCACGGTGTCACCGAACACCTCGCGCAACACCGGAAGGTCGCGGGTCACCACCGGCCGACCGGCGGCCAGCGCCTCCAGCGCGGCCAACCCGAAGCCCTCCTTGGTCGACGGGAATGCGAACACCTCGCAGCCGGCCACCAGCCCCGGCAGTTCGTGATCGGCGATGGCACCGAGGATGACAGGTTCGATACCCAAGGCCGTGCAACGGGATTCGAAGGCATGCCGATAGTCGCGGTAGTCGAACAACGTCTCGCCGCCGGCGATGACCAGGCGCAGCTCCGGATGGTCGCGGCGCAGCAGGGCGTACGCCTCGACCAGATCCAGCGTGCCCTTGCGTGGTTCGATGCCGCCGACCGTCAGCAGGTACGGGCTCAGGTCGCGCGCCGGCACCACGTCGATGAAGCGTTGTGCGTCAACACCATTCGGGATCACCGTCGGCTCCAAGCCCCAGCCTTCGTACACTTCGGCGGCGACGGCCGCCGACACACAGATCCGGGCATAGGGTTCCACGATGGCCTTCTCGTGGCATTCGGCGAGGATGGGCGTGGTGAACTCGTCGAGGTGGTGGATGGTGCGGATACATCTACCCACCGCGTTGGCGCTGATGCAATCCTGGGCGTGCACGATGTCGTAGTCGGCCGGTGTGAACGCCCGGCGCAGCACATCGATCGAGCGGACGATGCGGTCGGTCACGGTGTCACCCGGCAGGTCGGTGAACTCCACCAGTCGGACCGTCACTGCCGGGTCCACCGTCCGGAAGAAGCCGACGTCGCCGGCACGGGCCAACGACCACACCGTCACGTCGGCACCGCGGCGGGCCAACGCCTCGGCCAGGTTCAGTGTGTGCACGACCCCACCGCGCGGTTTCGTCGAATAGGTCAGCAGAGCGATGCGCATCTCAGCCCCGATAGACGGCCGGTCGCAGTTCGGCCAGGTGGTTCAACACCTTTCGGGCCCGGGTGATCTCTTGCTCGACGTCGATCTCGATCTTGGCCAGCCCGCCCTTGGACCGGGTGGTGGCCAGGATATCGCCGCCGGGTCCGACGATCTTGGCCTGGCCCAGGAAACGCAGATTCCCCATCACCCCGGTCTGGTTGGAGGACACCAACACCACCTGGTTCTCGGCGGCGCGTGCGCAGTCGTACAGGTCGAACAGTCGCGACTGCCGGTCGGCGGGCAGTCGGGAGGCCCGGTCGGTGATGCTGGCCGGCCAGGCCGACAGCGCGGCGATGATGTGCGCGCCGTCGAGCGCCAGCGTCCGGGCGGCCTCCGGGAACGTCTTGTCGTAGTCGATGAGCATCCCCACCCGCCCCACCGGGGTGTCGAAACTGCCGAACCGGTCGCCGGCCAGATAGGTCAGCGCCTCACCGGCCGGTTGATGCACCTTGCGGTAGCTGCCCAACACACCGTCGCCGGACACACACATCGCGGCGTTGTACCGGGTCCCCCCGGCCGCGGCCTCGGCGTACCCGACACACACCGTCATCGGTCCGGCGGCGGCGATCACGGCGGCGATCTCCGGACCGTCGGGGTCCAGCGCCGGCGGCGGATCATCGGGGTCGGGTGCGGTGAAGTCACCGATGTAACCGCCCAAGCAAGCGTCGGGCAGCACGAGCAGGTCGACACCGTCGCGGGCCGCCGATTCGATGATCCCGACGACCTTGGACACGCCTCGGTCGACGTCGCGTCCGAAATGTGCTGCGACCGCACCCAAGGTGACCGCTGCCATACGCTCCCCTCAGGCCGGTCCGATACCGGTGACCGGCGACGTCAGCACGGTCGTGGTCACCTCGTCCGGCCAGCGTAGGCGCACACCGTGGCCCGCGGTCAACGACCCGCAGTCCGCGCCGACCACACCATCGGGCAAGGGCACCGGCTGCTGAGCTCCGGCGGTCAACATGGCGTAACCCGGGAAGCAGGTCAGCCACGCGCCGACCGCCGCACTGTGCGGTCGCGGTACCGTCGCCACGTCCAGTTCGGCTCCCGTCCCGCAGGCTTCGGCGAGCATGCCCAGTGTGCCGACGATGCCGGCCATGCTGACGTCCTTGGCCGCCCGCGGCCGCATCTCGTCGACCAGACGCGTCATCGCCGCCAGGTCCGTCGCCGACCGAGCGCTGGTCGAATCCCACTGTTTGCCGGTGTATCCCGGCCGCCAGGTACCGCTCAGGTCGGCGGTCAGCCGGACGCGGTCACCGACCCGCCCACCGCCGGCGGGCACCGGATCGGAGGTGCGCCCGAGCGCGGTGACCGCGAGTGCTGCAGGCACCCCGACTTGGGTGTGCCCACCCAGCACGGGGACCCGCCAGGCCGCGGAGGCGGCGGTGATCCCGCCGATGATGCGGTCCAGCAGTTGTCGGGTCGGTGCCCCGACCGCGTCGAGCAGACCGGTCGGGGTGGCCCCCATCGCGGTGAGATCGTTGACATTGACCAGCACCGAGCACCAGCCGGCCCATTCCGGGTCGCGTTCGACCATGGACGGGATGATGGCGTCGCAGGCCGCGATCAGGTCGGTGCCGGGCACCGGGGCGCCGTCGTCGCCGACGAATCCGGCCGGGCCCAGACCACCACGGATGGCGCGCAGTGGTGCCAGGGTATCGCCGAGGAACGATTTGGTGGCTGCGGTCAGGCGTTGGAAAGGATTGAGCGGGAAGCGCATCCGGGTGTGGGGCCGATCGGCGACCGAATCGTCACCGAGGCGGTGCCAACCCAGCGCGGTGAACATCGGCTGGTAGCGGGTCTGCACGCAGGCCTCGAACCTCAGCACACCGGCCGACTCGACATGGGCGCATGCGGCCCGGACGAGCGCCGGCCCGACCCCGGCGGACCGGGCGGCCGGGGAGGCCACCAACCGGCTGCCGGTCCACCAGCCCAGGTCGACCTCGCCCACCGGCGCCAACCGGACACCGCCGAGCACCGAACCGTCGTTTGCCTTGGCCACCAGTACCACGGTCCGGGGATCGGCATCGATATCGTCGGTGTCCGAACCTGCGAAAAGACCCTGCTGCTCGACGAACTCGGCGCGGCGCAACCGGTGGTACCCGGCCAGATCGGCGCCTTCGGCGCGGCGGATGAAAAATAGCGCCTTCGGTCGGGACCCGGCCAGGATGGACAGGTCCGCGGGGGAACCGGTCGTACTGGCGTCGAAGTGGATCATCAGGCGCCCAGCCCCTGCAGCACCGAACACGCCCCACAGGCCGCGCACCCCGCGCGCTGGTCGGCACCGGCCATGCCCGCCATGGACAGCAGTGCGGCCACCTCACGGGACACCTTTTCGACCACCGCCGCCTCGGGGGCCGGCGCCCCGTCGACCTCGACCGCCAGCGATCCGGCCTGCGGGCGGTAGGGCACGACGAACGGATAGACGCCCATCTCGATCAGTTCCGCTGCACCGGAGACCAATTCATCCGGATCCTCGCCGAGGCCGACCAACAGATAGGTGGACACCTGGTTGCGGCCGAAAACCCGCACCGCCTCCCGCCACGCCGCGCGGTACTGCTCCAGCGGCACGGTGGCCTTGCCGGGCATCCAACGACCCCGTACCGCGTCGTCGAGGGACTCGACGTGGATGCCGATCGCGTCGGCGCCGGCGGCCCGCAGATCGCTGATCACCGACAGATCAGCGGGCGGCTCGCACTGGACCTGGATGGGTAGCCCGGGAACGGCCTCCTTGACCGCACGCACACAACGCGCAAGGTGTTTTGCACCGCGGTCGGTTCCGGCCGAGGTTCCGGTGGTCATCACCATCTGTGTCACTCCGTCCAACCGCACCGCGGCCGCCGCGGCCTCGGCGAGCTCGGCTGGTCGTTTGACCGCGGTGGTCGCGCCGGAACGCAGCGACTCCTCGATGGTGCAGAACCGGCAGCGCTGGTCCTCGGTGTAACGGATGCAGGTCTGTACGACCGTGGTGGCCAGCACATTGCGGCCGTGCAACCGTGCGAGCTTTTCGTAGGGCACACCCTCGGCGGTCTTCAGGTCGTAGAACTGGGGCCGGTCGATGACCTCGACGTCCAGACCGGTGTCCTCGCCGTCGAGCAGTACCCGGGTCCCGTCGAAGACGAAGGGGCTGGTGGCGTTCCGTGGGATCGCCGCATTGAGCCCGTCGATCACGAGATGGCCGTCGGCGCTGGGGCCCGCGCCGGCGGTGCGGCTGACCGGTGGTTGGCCGCGGAAACCGAGCAGGGCCAGGTCGACTCTGGTGGAAACGGACATCAGCTGACCCCTAACTGGCCGAGGCGATCGGATGGAAGCTGCGCTGCGCCACGATGACCGCGTCGGCGATGTGCCGGGCATCACGATCGACGCCGAGGAACCGTCCGGAGCCCCAGGTGTGCATCCATGGCAGACCGACGAAGCTCAGGCCGGGCACCGCCGTGATACCGCGGGTCTGCATGGGCCTGCCGGCACCGTCGAAGGCGCTGGCCTCGATCCAGCGGTAGTCCGGGTGATAGCCGATGGCCCACACCACACTGGTGATGCCCTCGGCTACCATATCCATTGTGGTGGTCTCGGTTTCGGGCACCCACACCGGCTCGTACCGTGATGGGGGTGGCGCCTGGATGCCTTCCCTGTCGATGTGGGCGTCGATATCGGCGCAGATCGAGTTGTACACCGAGTCGGCGTGATCCAGAGCCGCGGTCAGGGTCGGCGCGAAGCGCAGGGTGCTGTCCTTACCGTCGGACAGCGTGCCGTACAAGCGCATACCCTCACGCGCAAACTGGCGCAGGTCGACATCGCGGCCGCCGTCGCGGCCGGTGACATAGTGGTTGGTCTTCTCGATCGCGGCCTTGCCGCCTGGGTACTGGGCGGCGGACCGGTCGTAGAGTCCCATATCGGACAGCCAGGTCATGCAGTCACGGCCGCGATAGCTACGGGCGACTCGGGGCGCGCCGCCCACCGCAAGATGCACGGTGCGGCCGGCCAGGTGCAGATCCTCGGCGATCTGAGCACCGGACTGGCCGGTGCCGACGACCAGCACGGCCCCGTCGGGCAGCTGGTCGGCATTGCGGTACTGCTCGGAATGCAGCTGCTGCACACCGGGATCCAGTGATCCCGCCCAGCCGGGGATGACCGGTAGCGGATAGCCGCCGGTGGCGATGACGGCGTGCTCGCAGATGATGGTCTCGGTGCCGGTCGGCGAGCGCACGGTCAACTCGAACCCGCCGTCGGGATGGTTGGACAGCCGGGTGACACGGGTGTGGGTGCGGACCGGCGGATCGAAGGTCCGCAGCCAGCCCGCCAACCACTCGACCACCTCGTCGCGGGTCATGAAGCCATCCGGGTCGGGTCCGTCGTAGCTGTAACCCGGCAGCCGGCAGTGCCAGTTGGGGGTGACCAGGGTGAAGTTGTCCCAACGGGTGGCGGCCCAGGCATGTGTCGGGGTCGCGGCCTCCAGGACCACGTGCTCGATCCCGGCACGGCCCAGGTACCAGCTGACCGACAGTCCGGCCTGGCCGCCGCCGATGACGGCGACCGGGATATGTGTGGTGGTCATTTCTGCTCCAGGGGCGGATGCATCGCGGTGATCTCGATCAGGGAGTCTGACGGGAAATTCGCTGCGGCGCTGCTGATCCGCGCATTGGTCTCGGCGGCCGAAGTGCAGGCGAACCCGAACTTGGTCCGGACCCGGTCGCTGGCCTCGCCCATGGCGCGCCCGGTGCGGTCGACCAGATCCCCGACGGTGTACTGGGTGCCGATGCTCAGGTAGTCGTGCACCACCAGGCTGGGGGAGTAACAGCGTTGGGTGCTGCCGTCGGGCCAGCGCACCTCGAAAGTCATCTCAGGCATGGGCCGGCGCCTGCCAGTTGGCCTCGTGGACGGCGGTGGGTTGAGTGAGCGGACCGTACACGTCGGGCCTGCGGTCCCGCAGGTGGAACATCCCGGCCCGGGTGGTGCGGAAGGTGGCGTCCAGGTCGACGTCGGCGATGGCCATCCCGCTGTCCAGCAGTGTGGTGGCCAGGATGTTGCCACCCGGATCGACCACCTTGGCGTTACCGACGTAGCGCAGCGAACCGAAAGTGCCGCTCTGGTTGGAGGCGATCCAGAACACCTGGTTGTCCAGGGCGCGCGCGGTATCGAACAGGTTGAACCGGTAGGTCCAGCGATCGTCCTGCAGATTCTGCGCCGTGGCGGTGCGGGCTGCCGGCCAGGCCGACAGGCTGGCGATGATCTGAGCACCGTCCAGGGCCATCAACCGGGCCGCCTCGGGAAAGGCCTTGTCATAACAGATCTGCAGCCCCACCCGGCCGACCGGGGTGTCGAACACCCCGTACCGGGAACCGGCGGAATAGGACATGCCCTCACCCAGGGGTTGGTGCACCTTGCGGTAGGCGCCGTACACCTGCGTGCCGTCGAGCACCGCGGCGGTGTTGTACCGGGTCTCACCATCTTCGGCCAGCTCGCAGAAGCCGATCGCAATGGTCAGTTCGCCGATGATCTGCTGCACCCGGGCGATTTCCGGGCCGTCCAGCCGAATGGCCGGTGGCAGAGCCCGTTTGGTGGTCTTGACGGTGTCGCCGTGGTTGCCCAGCGAGGACAGATAGCCGCCGATCGCAGCCTCGGGCAGCACCAGGAAGTCCACGCCGGCGGTGCGAGCCTGCTCGGTGAGCGAGGCGATGAGTGCGTAGTTCTGTTCGAGGTCCCGGGTGAAGTTCGCCGAGACGGCGGCAAGGGTGGTCACGTCGATTCTCTAGACCATGTAGGTGGAGTTGATGATCGCGCCCTTGCGTGCGTAGTAGATCAGCGCGTCCTGGACATCGAGCGGGTGGGCGGGGATGACACCCTCGATCAGATCCTCCTCACGCCCGCCGTGCAGGCCGAGCCCGAAGCGGCAGCAGAACACCGTGCCGCCCTCCTTGATGAAGGTGGCCAGCGCGTCGTTGATGTTCTGCTCGCCCGGGAATCCGGAATCGCCGGTGGTCGGAAAGCCCCGGGTGGCAAGGCAGTTGATGGCACCCGGGCCGTAGAAGTAGAGCGCCGATTCGAAGCCTTTGCGCAGTGCGCGGGTGGCTTGCAGGACGGCGACGAAGGAGACCGACGACTCGTGGGCGATGCCGTGGACCAGGGTGAAGTAGCTCTCGCCCTCTTCGGCCTGGTAGTCGGGGAAGATCTTGGTGCCGCCGTAGATGCTGGTGCCCTTGGACAGTGACGGGTGCGGGATCTCGGCCAGCGAGGTGGCGATGTTCTCGGTGATGGCGGTGTCAAAAGACATGAGGAACTCCATTTTTGGTGATCGGTGGGTCTCGACGAGCGCGGTGGCGGCGATGCCTGTTGCCGTTCTCGGCTGGTTCCCATTCAAGGCGCCGGGTGTTGCGCGGTGGTTAGCGCTGGAATACGAATACATTGCCGTCGGCTCACTCCGGAAACCTGGATGAAACATGAATTGTTCTGTGCCACAACGAAAAATAGCCCAGACGTGGAACGTCCGGGCTGCAGGCAGCGGTTCAAAAATAGATAGTACACCATTGATTAGTGGGCCATATAGTTCGGATTCGACCCGTCGGCGCGGCGGTGGGGGCTAGCCTGATGGTGTGAAGCTGGACAGCCAACAACTGGCGGCCTTCGCCGCTGTGCTGGAGCTGGGTAGCTTCGATGCGGCGGCCGAGCGTCTGCATGTCACGCCGTCCGCGGTCAGTCAGCGGATCAAGGCGCTTGAGCAGCGGGTGGGCCAGGTGCTGGTGGTCCGGGAGAAACCCTGCCGCCCGACCGCGTCCGGTGTCCCCATCCTGCGGCTGGCCGCCCAGGTGGCGATCCTGGAGTCGGAGGCGTTGGCAGAGACCGCCGGTGGTTCGGCGGCCCGTACCCGGATATCGGTGGCGGTCAATGCGGACTCGATGGCGACCTGGTTCACCGCGGTGTTCGGGCTGCTGCCCGAGGTGCTCTTCGATGTCCGGATCGAGGATCAGGATCACTCGGCACGGTTGTTGCGGGAGGGCGCGGTGATGGGAGCGGTCACCACCGAACGCACCGCGGTACCGGGCTGCCGGGTCCAGTCACTCGGGGTGATGCGCTACGTACCGGTCGCCTCGGTGGATTACGCGGCGCAGTACCTGTCCGAGGGATTCACCGCGGCGGCGGTGGCCGACGCCCCGTCGCTGGCCTGGAACCGCGATGATGCACTGCAGGACAAGTTGATCCGCAAGGCATTCCGGCGTGATGTGCACCGTCCCGTGCACTATGTGCCGACCGCCGAGGGGTTCGGCGCAGCGGTACGGGCGGGGCTGGGGTGGGGCATGTACCCCGAACAACTCGTCGGCGCTGATTTCGTCCAGGTCACCGACGTCTATCTGGACGTACCGCTGTACTGGCAGTGCTGGAAGCTCGACAGCGCGCTGGTCGGCTCGATCAGCACCGCGGTCACATCGGCGGCGGGGACGCTACGCCGTCGATGACGTAGCTGACGCCGCGCGGGCCAGCGCCTTCTCCTCGTAGTAGCGCGCCCGCTGGTCCAACAGGGCCAGGAAGTCGGCGAGCTCGGTGCGCGCCCGCTCACCCTCGGGCCCCAGATCGGTACGTTCGAAGACGCGCCAGAACCGCAGCACCGGAGCCAGCACCTCGTCGTGGTGGATCCGCAGGTCGTAGATGCCGGCCTTGGCGATCAGGATCGAATTCTCAGCGAAATCCGTCATTCCCGCACCGGGCATGGTGAAACCGATGACTTCGTCGCGGATGGCGGCCACCGCGGCATCGGGCGCGATGTCGAGCGCCGCGGACATCAGGTTGCGGTAGAAGACCATGTGCAGGTTCTCGTCGGCGGCGATTCGGGCCAGCAGTTGATCGGCGATCGGGCAGCCCGAGGCACGCCCGGTGTTGCGGTGCGACACCCGGGTGGCCAGTTCCTGGAACGACACGTAGGCCAGCGCTGCCAGCGGCGTCTTGTCTCCGGAGTCGTAGCCGGCGATGGTGTGCTCCATCCGCAAGGCCTCCAGTCGCGACGGGTCCACCCCGCGGGTCACCACCAGGTAATCACGTAGGGCGATGCTGTGCCGTCCCTCCTCTGCTGTCCACTGGCCGACCCAGGTGCCCCAGGCGCCGTCGCGCCCGAAACGGGTGGCGATCTCGCGGTGGTAGGACGGCAGATTGTCCTCGGTCAGCAGGTTGACGGTGAGGGCGGCCTTGGCCACCGGGTCCAGCGGGGAATCTTCGGGTGCCCAGTCCTGCCCGCCCAGGAAGGCGAAGTCCCGGCCGCGGCTCCACGGCACGTAATCATGTGGATCCCAAGGCTTTACGAGGGATAGATGACGGTCCAGGTTCTGTGCGACGACCGGTTCCAGCTCGTGCAACAGGGTGGTCTGCAGATCCGACATGGCGCCTCTCCGTCCCTTGAAAGCAGTAACCTACGGTTGCGTAAGTTACGGTACCGTAGGTTGCTGCGGGAGTCGAGGGATCAGTCGATGCCGACGATCTCCGCGGCAATGGTGCTCAGCCGTGACTGTGCTGCGGACACCACACGCTGACGGTCCTTGTGGACCTCCTCGTAGGCGACGATCTCGCGGATGTCGGCGGGCTCGGTCAGATCCTTGACCGCAGACACCGCGTCGGCGACATTCAGCTCGTCATATCCGGTGATCGGGAGCTCGGCGGCTTCCAGCACACCGGCTTTGCCGCGCAGCGTGTGCAGGGCGTCGGCGATCTCGTCGGCACCCTCGCGACGGCTGATCTTCTCGGCAGCCGACAGCGCGGCATCGCGTGATGCGGCGATCGTCTTCACCGCGACCTCGCCGGCATGGCCGCCGCGGGCCAGCGCATCGTCCACGGCCGGTCGCGTCGCGCGAACAGTACGCAGCACACGGTCGATCGCCTGCCCGGCGAGCAGGCCGGGCAGATTGGCCAGCTTCACCGCGGCGCCGGCGGCGGCCTGAAAGGGCGTGCGGCGCAACGCTGCCGGGCCGCCGAGTGCATCCTCGGCGAGGACGGTGGTCAGCCAGGTCACGGTGGCACTGTGCGCGGTGATCAGCGAGTCGGCCAGTTCGGTGACCTGGGTGTCCCCGGCGGCGACCGCCAGCGACTTCAGGTAGCGCGAGCGATCGACCAGAACGTGTTCCAGGGCCAGATCGCCCAGGAGCGCTTCGGCGAACGGTTCGGCCTGCTCGGTGAGGGCCTTGACCGCCGCGGCGGCCCGCCCCACGATCGGTCCCAGAATGCTGGGTGAGCCGCCGAGGTCCCGAATCGTCGCCTCGATGAGGGCGGCGCGTTCACGTGCGTTGGCGGCGTTCTTGGACAGCTCCTCGTGCACCGCATCGGTGCGGGCCTGAGTGGTGCGGAACTCGGCGATCTGGATCTCGGTGCTCGTGAGTTCGAGCAGGGTGCGCAGGTTGGTGATGAGCGTGGGCGTAGTAACGATGTCGGTCATGAATCCTCCCCTGTGGATAGACCGGATGGGTCGGTGCGGATGCACCTCGCTCATTCGGCTACCCGTCCCGAGCGGCATTGACACGGCCGACACGCGGATGTGGCCCAGGTCTCGATCCGCGGCTATGTCGACTGTAATACTCCCCCTTCAAGGCGATATATGACAGACGACATAGAACGATGAGCAGCATGACACCCCAGACGAGTTCCCGGGATCGGATGGTGGCGGGTGCGGCGGACCTGCTGGCCCGCCGCGGCCTGACGGCGATGAGTGTGCGCGAGCTCGCCCGGCACGCCGATGCGCCGCTGGGCTCCACGTACCACCACTTTCCGGGTGGGAAATCCCAACTTGCCACTGAGGCCGTCCGGTGGGCCGATGGCCAGACGGCGGCCGTGCTGCGCGCGGCGATGGCGGCCGGTCCGCAGGCCGGTTTGCGCGCCGTGCTGGGGATGTGGCGGACGGCTCTGCTCGACAGCGACTATCAACGGGGATGCCCGGTGCTGGCCGTTGCGGTGCACCAGGACGCCGACGATGCGGCGCGGGATGCGGCGGTGTTCGCCTTCAGCAACTGGACGGCGCTGCTGGCCGCGGCGCTGCACGAGCGCGGAATGGCCCGACCCGAGGCCGCCGATCTGGCCACGTTGATCGTCGCCGCCGCCGAAGGTGCCGTCGCGATGTGCCGCGCCGAGCGCAGTGTGCAGCCCCTCGACGTCGTGGGCGTTCAGCTGGAGAAGCTGCTCACACCTTGACCCGCAATACATCAGACAAAGGACGCCGGGGCGTCGGCGGGGCGATCTCGTCCAGTTCCGGTGCGACACCGACACGGACCACCACCTGGGGATGTTCCCGGTTCACCAGGGCGCCGACGACGCCCCGGCTGGCCGGAACCTCGGTCAGGTGGCTCAGCGTGCAGGAGGCGAGCCCGGCCGCGGTCGCATCCAGCAGCAGCGCCGAGAGCGCCTCACCGCACCGCAGGATGTCGAGCCGGGTGTCCGCCGGCGCGGAGATCACGACCAGCTGAGCCTGGTCCTCGGTGACGCTCCGTCGGCGCTCCGGATGCTGGGTGACCGGGAAGCTGCGCCCGACATCGACCCGGTCGGCCTCGGCGGCCGATACCAGGGAGCTGTGCGGGATGCCGTCGGCGACCTCGAACGGCGATGTCCACCAGTCCATCTCGTGATGGTAGGCAGAATCGTAGAGGCGCAGGGCATCGGTCAGCTGGGATGCGTCGGCGACGGTGGCCCGGTCGGCGGGATCGATGACGTCGACGGCGGCGATCTCCGGATCGAAGGACGCCTGCAGCATCAGCTGGTAGGCCGCACAGTCGACCGGTGCCACCAGCGGCAGGCGATCGGTGCGGCGCTGCAGGATCGCGTCGGCTCGCCGGTGTTGCTCGGCACTGACTTCGGCCGCCGCGGTGAACGTCACGGTGGCCAGGTGATGGTGGTCCCCGGCAACCGGGTATCGCGAGATATGTGCCGTCAGGCCTGCGGCGGCCGTGGCCACCCGGAAATGATCCAGTGCCGCGCCACAACTGATGACGGCCTGGCGGCCGCTGGCATCGGTGGCGACCAGACGGTCGGGATCCAGGAACAACTGCACGCCGTCGGCGGTGATGACCCACCGCCACGGTTGGCTGTTGTGATACGACGGCGCACGGCAGGCAAGATGCACCGCATCCTCGATGAGGGCCACGGGCGCCACGGGAGACTTTGTGTGCGGTGTTGCTGCCATGCCCTCAGTCTGCGACCGCGCCCGTAATCCGGATAGGGTCGGAAGTCCCTAACTGCGGGCCGAGGACTCAAGGTAGGCGACGATCGCCCCGGCCAGCCCGCGACGGGCCTCGTCGAGGTCGATATAACTACCCAGCTGCCGTTCCGAGGTGATACCGCGCATCGCCCCGGGGATGAACAGCGCAACCTCGCGGACCCGGGCGGTGTCGACATCCAGATCGGCAAAGGCCTTCTGGCAGGACACGATCCACGTCAGTTGCCAGGATGCCAGTTCGGCCGCGGTCTGCGGGAACAGGCGTTCCAATTCGGCGCTGTCGCGGGGCAGCGCCGCCCGCAGGTTCTCGATGGCGCGGGAATCGGTGGCCGTCAAACCGTCGTAGAGCAGATCCAGGATGGCGGTGACGCGCTCGGCCAGGGTGCCGTGCGGCGCGGCACGTGACGGCAGTTCACCGCGGCGCTGCGCGGTGTACTGCAACACCGCTGCCCACAGGCCGTCGATATCGCCGAACTGGTACTTCACGGTGCCCCAGGTGGCGCCCGCGTCCTTGGCGATCCGGTTGCCCGACACCGATCCGGGCTCACCGGATGCCAGGGCATGCAACGCGGCCTTCAGCATGGTCTCCCGGGTGGCCTGACCGCGCCTGTTGGCGCGGCGCTCGGTGGTCGCCGGTTCGGTCACCCGGGCGATGCTACGCGAGTATTGACTTTCATAGAACCCTCTGTGATTCTCGCATCATGGCGAAGCCCCCGCTTTCGATGAAGCCGACGGGTTGGTTCCAGGTGGCCTGGTGCGACGAGATCGGTATCGGCGCGGTGCACCGGATGACCTACTTCGACCGCGAGATGATCGCCTGGCGGGCGCAATCCGGGCGGTTGACGGTGATGGACGCCTACTGCGAACATCTCGGCGCGCATCTGGGGCACGGTGGACACGTCGAGGGCGAGGTCATCGAGTGTCCGTTTCACGGCTGGCAGTGGAATCACCAGGGCCGCAACGTCTGCATCCCCTACCAGGACCGGCCCAACCGGGGCCGTCGGGTGCGCACCTATCCGGCGGTGGAACGGAATGCATCGGTGTACATCTGGCATGACACCGAGGGCCGTGAACCGTACTTCGACCCGCCCGACATCTTCGCCGATTTCGGGGACCGGACCGAGCAGGACTACTACCCGCAGCAGCGGCTGTTCCGGCAGGGCCTGGAGATCCACCCGCAGTACGTCCTGGAGAACGGCGTCGATTTTGCACATTTCAAGTTCGTGCACAAGACGCCGATCGTGCCGGTGTTCACCCGGCACGATTTCGCCGAACCGGTGTCCTATGTGGACTTCACCATCACCTTCGAGGGTGATGACGGACAGCGGATCGAAGACGTCAACAGCGGTGTGGAGGCCATCAACGGCGGTCTCGGGATCGCCGTCACCAAGAGCTGGGGCATGGTCGACAATCGCACCATCTCGGCGGTCACCCCGGTCGACGACCGTACCTCCGACGTGCGGTTCATGGTCTACATCGGGCGCACGCCCGGCCGTGACGATCAGCGCGCCGAGGACAAGGCGCGGATGTTCGGCGACGAGGTGATCCGACAGTTCGCGCAGGACATCGATATCTGGCGCTACCAACGCTATTCGGACCCACCCGCGCTGGCCGCCGCGGAGTTCGAAGGGTTCACCGCCATTCGCAAGTGGGCCATGCAGTTCTATCCCGACGGTCTCGGCGGCTCCGCCGCGGATCTGGCAAAAGTGAGGAAAGTGGACACGCTATGACCGAACCGATCCGCGTCTTCCAGGTCGCCACCGGCAACCTGGGCAGTGAGATGATCAAGCGCATCGCCGCCCGCTCCGACCTCGAACTCGTCGGCCTGCACTGTTATACGCCGGAGAAGATCGGCCGGGACGCCGGCGAGATCGTGGGCGTGGAACCCAATGGCGTGATCGCCACCGGCACGGTAGACGAGATCATCGCGGCGAAGCCCGACGTACTGACCTTCCACGGCGTGTTCCCGGACGAGGACCTCTACGTCAAAGTTCTTGAGGCAGGCATCAATATCGTCACCACCGCGGACTGGATCACCGGATGGCACCGCGACAACAACCATCCACACCACTCCGGTCGACCGGTATCGGAGGTGCTGGCCCAGGCGTGCGAACGTGGCGGATCCACCTTCTACGGCACCGGGATGAACCCGGGACTGAACCAGATCCTGGGTGTGGTGTGTTCGGCGGATGTCGCCGAGATCGAGAACGTCACCACCATCGAATCGGTTGACGTGTCCTGCCATCACAGTCGCGATACCTGGATCGAGGTCGGATACGGTATGCCCGTTGATGATCCGAGTATCCCGGGCAAGCTGCGCAAATACACCGAGGTGTTCGCCGACAGTGTCCGGCTGATGGCGGACTGCTTCGACCTGGATCTGGACGAGGTGACCTTCAGCTACGAACTCGGCGCCTGCACCAAGGATGTCGACCTGGGCTGGTACGTGCTACCCAAGGGCTCGCTGGGCGGCAACTACATCAAGTATCAGGGCATGGTCGACGGGGTGTCCCGCGTCGAGACGCATCTTGAATGGCAGATGACCCCGCACACCGACCCGAGCTGGGATATCAAGGGCTGCTACATCACCCAGATCAAGGGTGATCCGTGTGTGTACAACAAGCACATGATCTTCCCCAAGCCCGGGGTGGATCTGTCCGACCCGACCAGTTTCGCCTCGATCGGCATGACGGTGACCGGCCTGCCCGCGCTCAATGCGATCCGGTCGGTGGTCGCCGCCCCACCGGGGCTGCGCACCAGTGCCGACATCCCGCTGCGCGGTTTCGCCGGACGGTTCAAGTAGCCTCCAGCGCCGGCCCGACCCAGCGTCGCAGATACGCCCGAAGTTGGGCGGGTGAGCGGGGTGGGTCGGCCGGCGCGATCACCATCGACTGGATGTTGCGCAACAGGAACTCCACGAGTTCGTCGAGGGACCGATCGTCGTAACCGAGTGCGGCCCAGTCGATATGGGTGTGCTGCAGGGTGACCCGGCAGTGGTCGATGATCTCGGGCGCCAGCATGTTGCGACTGAAGACGTTGGACCGGTCATTGGCCAGCAGCAGTTCCAGCAGCGGCTCGTCGGGCAGGCGCTCGATGATATGCGCCACCACCTCGACCAGCTGTCCGGTGGCATCCAGCGACGCGGTCATCGCGCTGATCTGTGCGACAAAGCCTTCCAGCGTGAGCTCGGCGACGGTGGCGAACAACTCCTCGGTGCTGGCGAAGTATCGGTAGATGGTGCGGCGGGTGACGCCGAGCGAGTCTGCCACCTCCGAGAGGGTGGTCTGGGCGGCGCCGCGGGCATCGATCATGGTGCGCGTGGCATCGACGATGCGCTTGCGTGCCTCGGCGTCATCGGTCGGCGGCGCACCCGCCCAGCCCTTACGTCCCATGCCCTTGACTCTTCCAGATCGGGCGGCTAACAATTCACATGTAACACGAAACGCTAATGTGTGTAATGACTTGTGGAGGACCCATGACCGATCTTGTGGTGCGTCGGCCGAAGTTCGATTTCTCCGATCCGGTGCCCTGGAACTGGAACCCGGCCAACCCCGCGTTCTCGTTCTTCATGAACGCGACGTCGATGCTGGCCGTCGGTTTCGAGCAGATGATCGTTGCCGCCGTCAACGAGGCCAGGCCGCTGATCACCGATCCGCGGATCGCCGACGAGGCCACCGCGTTTCTGCGGCAGGAGGCCCAGCACTCCAGCACCCACCGCAAGCACGTCACCGCCCTGATCAAGGCCCACCCCGGGCTGCAGCAGACCTTCGATGCGGTGACGGCGAGCTTCGAGCAGGTCACCGCGACCACCCCCGTGCAGTTCCGGCTCGCCTACATCGCCGATCTGGAGGCGACGTTCACCCCCAGCTTCAAGATGATGCTGGACAACGAGGACACCTTGTTCCGGCCCGGTGACGAACGTGTCGCTTCGCTGTTGGTGTGGCACTTCGTCGAGGAGGTCGAACACCGCAGTTCGGCGCTGGTCATCTACGACGCCGCGGTGGGCCGAACCTGGTACCGGATGCGAGTGCTTCCCGCGGTGGTCAAACACATGATCAGCGTCCTGGCGTTCATCGCCGAGGGTGCCAATGCGCATGTGCCGGAACGGGAACGGCAGGTCGACGCCCGAACGCTGCTGCCGGCCTTCGGCCTACGGCAGACGCTATGGCAGAAACTCGGGCGCGACCGTGGCGGGCCCGGGGCGGCCTTCGCCTCGGTGCCACGGAGGCAGCGGATGATCGCGGGTGCGCGGGTGCTGTTGAGCCAGACCCCCTTCCACGATCCGGACCGTGAGCCGCTGCCGGAACTTGCCGACCGCTGGTTCCGGCGCTGGGACGACGGGGTCGACGTCACCCGCTGGTACACCGCCGAGGCGGTCCGCTGATGGCGCAGTGCAACACGACGTTCGACGGTCTCGCCCATCAGCTCGGCGGATTCACCTGTGTCGACGCGCCGGCGATCGTCAATCTGCGTAATCCCCTCGGGTTGTCGAACGCGACCATGCCCGTGCTGGAACTGCTGATGGTCGCCGGGGCGGGCTTCGCACTCTGGTGGGCGGTGCGCCGCGCGCATCGCGCGGGTGACCCCACCAACCTCGTGCTGTGGTTCGCCGCCGTCGTCTATCTGTTGACCGTCGAGATCCCGCTGTACTTCCCGGATGGCTTCGGGGTGCAGGACCACGTCGGAGTGGTGTTCGCGCACAACGTGTTCGGTGTGCAGTTCATGTATGACCGACTACCGCTCTACATCGTGTCGCTGTACCCGGCACTGGCGGTGCTCGCCCATGAGATCGTGCGGGCCCTCGGCGTGTTCCGGGACCGCGGATTGGTGATCGGGGCGGTCTGTGTCGGATTTGTGCACCACTGCTTCTACGAGGTGTTCGATCAGCTCGGACCCCAATTACGTTGGTGGGCCTGGAACACCGACAATCCGATGAATCATCCGATGCTGGCCTCGGTGCCGATGACCAGTGTGGTGATCTTCGCGGCACTCGGGCCCGGTGTCCTGGTGCTGCTGGTTCGGTGGTTGGTGCGCGAAGATCGCACCTACCGTCGGTTGGCACTCACGTGGCGTGCGCTGGTGGCGGGAATGCTGGTCCCGCTCGGCCTGGTCATTCTGAGCATCCCGTACTCGATATTCGGCGGTGCCGATCCGAACACCACCGCGCAGGCTGTGGTGTTTTCCGTGGAGCTGGTACTGATCGCCGTCATCGCGGTGCCGGTGCTGTGGCGGCAATGGCGTGTCCGGCGACCTGGTCGATCCGACGGCAATCTTTACATCGCGGTGTTCGGCTCGGCCTATCTCGGTGTGCTCACGGTTCT
The DNA here is from genome assembly GCF_053345865.1 of Mycobacterium sp. C31M. Taxonomy (NCBI): domain Bacteria; kingdom Bacillati; phylum Actinomycetota; class Actinomycetes; order Mycobacteriales; family Mycobacteriaceae; genus Mycobacterium; species Mycobacterium sp. C31M. The sequence goes on from NZ_JBKFAX010000003.1 coordinate 402,644, forward strand.
ATGGGTGATCGCACTAACCGCGTACTTCGGCGCGGTCGACGGTGTCACCGCCGATGGCACGCCGACCGGCAGCCTGCTCTACGCGACCGTGTGCCTGGTGGTCGCCGCGCTGTGCGTCGCCGCTGCCGGGGGCGCGGCAGTGTCAGGCCATCGCCGGGCGCTTGTCGAACACCGCTAGCTTTACAGTCATTAATTAACATATGTAAAGTCAGTGGGCATGCAGGTCCGCAAGCGCAACGCCAGGGGAAGTGGTGCCCTGTTGCGCGCGGAGATCCTGGCCGCCGCGGGTGAATTGCTCGACCAAGCCGACCGTCGATCCGATGTCACCTTGCGCCAGATCGCCATGGCCGCGGGCATCTCCGCGCCCGCGATCTACGGGCATTTCGCCGACCGCGATGCAATCCTGGCCGCGCTGGTGGATCAGTGCTGGCACCAGGTGGTCGCGGACATCAAGGCGGCCGCGGCGCCGGAGTCCGCCCCGCGGGAGCGGTTGCTGCGCGGCTGCCGCGCTTATCTGGACTTCGCGCAACGTCACCCGGGGCGCTACGCGCTGATGGCCGAGACCGCCGGTCCGACCCCGGCGGCCCTGGAGGCGCTCGGGGTGCTCACCCGTGCGCTGGCCGCGTGCCAGACCCGACCGGAGGTGCATCCCGAGGCGGCCCGGATCGCCGCGGCGCTGTCCACCGGACTGCACGGGATCGCCATGCTCAACCGCGCCGACGCCCCCTCGATGTGGCTCAGCGACGTCCCACCCGACGTAGTGCTGCTGACCCTCGTCGACTCCGCCATCGTCCAGCAGAACCGGCCAGTACAGGAGAACCGATGACCGCCTTCGACAACGGAACAGCGCTGACACTCGGCGCTGACGGGAACGTGCATGGTCGCACGGTGCCGGAGTGGGCGAACATGGTGGGCCCGTTCGGTGGAATCACGGCCGCGGTGCTGGTGCGGGCGATCGAGCTGCAACCCGATGTGCACGGCTTCCCGCTCGCGCTCACGGTGAACTATCTTGCGCCGATCGTCGACGGGGACTTCGATATCCACGCCCGTGCGGTCCGCACAAACCGGTCCAATCAGCACTGGATCGTCGAACTGAGTCAGGACGGCCAGACCAAGACGACGGCGACGGCCGTGTTCGGCATCCGCCGGGATACCTGGGGTGGCACCGAATACGTGGCGCCACAGGTTCCGGCACCGGATCAGTTGCCCCCGAACGACAATGGGCCGAAGTGGATGTCGAACTACGATATGCGCTATGTCGCCGGCGCCATTCCCAGTCCCGGCGATGCACCGGCGGACAGTTCCGAAACCCTGCTCTGGGTCCGCGACAATCCGATGCGGCCAATGGATTTCGCCTCGCTGGCTGCCATCTGCGATATCTTCTACCCGCGGGTGTACCTGCGCCGGGCCCAACTGACTCCGGCCGGGACGATATCGATCACCGTCTACTTCCACGCCGGCCCCGCCGACCTCGCGGCCCAGGCCGACGGGTATGTGCTGGCCCGGGCGCGAGCACAGCAGTTCGCGACGGGCCATTTTGATCAATCGGCCCAGATCTGGGGCGCTGGTGGCACATTGCTTGCCACCAGCCACCAGATCGTCTACTTCAAGGGCTGAACGCGCGAGGCCAGCAGCCACTCCTCGAACGTCGTGCCGAACAGCGTCGCACCCGCTGCGGGCACCAGGGTGTCATCCTCCAGTTCGGCGCCCCAGTACCGGGCCGTCAGATCCGCGACCACGCTGCGGGCATCGCCGTGTGCGGTCAGCGCGGTCCGGATGAGCTCGTCGAGCCGGTAGCGCTGCGGTCCTGCGACATCCCGGTGACCGGCGACCGGGGCGCCCGCCGCGGCGATCGCCACGGCCCGGGCAACATCGGCTGAAGCCATCGGCTGAAAGGCCACCGGGGCCAGCCGCACGGTGGTCCCGTCGGTCGCGGCATCGGCGATCCCGTTGACGAACTCGAAGAACTGCGTGGCCCGCACGATCGTGTACGGCACCGGCGACTCCCTGATGAGCGTCTCCTGTGCGAGCTTGGCGCGGAAGTAACCACTCTGCGGCGCCAGCCGCTCGGTGCCCACCACCGACAGCGCGATGTGGTGCCCGACGCCGGCGGCGGACTCGGCGGCCAGCAGGTTGGTGGTGGCGGTGCGGAAGAACTGCATCGCCGCGTCATCGGAGAACGAGGGTGAGTTCGAGACGTCGACGACGGCGTCGGCACCGTCGAGCGCCAGCGCCAGCCCCTCCCCGGTGATGGTGTTGACCCCGGTCTGCGGGGCCGCGGCCACCGCGTCGTGGCCGGTCTCCGACAACCCGCGGACCACCTGCGAGCCGATCAGCCCGGTACCGCCGATGACAACGATCTTCATGATGAACCTCCTGCTCGATGGCGGGCGATCTGTGTCACACCCACCGACCAGAACGGCGTGAGCAGCGCGTAGTCATCCGTGGCCGGTGACTACGGATTCCGACTACGGGTTTCCAAGGGTTCTTTCCCGGTCGCGCAGGCCGAGTGTGGATCTCAACAGAACAGATTCGGGCCAGGAGAGCGGAGCGTGCACATGAACGTTGTGATGGATGAGGACCAAGAGGTCAGTGCGACCGGCGAGACCCGGACCGAGCTGGCCGCGCGGTTCGAGCGCGAGACCCGGCCGCTGCATCCGGTACTGATGCGTGGCGCCCGCCGCCTGACCCGCATCGAGGCCGACGCCGAGGACCTGTTGCAGGACGCGTTGATGCACGCGTTCATGGGATTTCACCGTTTCGAGCCGGGCACCAACCTGAACGCCTGGCTGTTCCGCATCCTGCACAACCGGTGGATCAGCGGCTATCGGATGAAGCAGCGGCGCCCCGCCGAATACGCGGTCGAGTCGATCGCCGAACTCGATCTGCCGGCCCGCACCGTGCATGCGTGTTCGGCGGAGGCGACGGCTCTGGACTGCGTGCCCGATGCCGAGATCAAGGCCGCTCTGGAACAACTGCCCGAAGGTTTTCGGACCGCGCTCTACTACGCCGACGTGCAGGGGCTGACCTATGCCGAGACCGCCGATGTGATGGGCACGCCGATCGGGACCGTGATGTCCAGAGTTTTCCGTGCCCGCACACAACTGCGCGCCGCGTTGGCCGGGCTGGCCCAGGAACGGGGAATGGGACGACTCGAAAAGCGTTCCGCATAAGGTCATTGAAGACACGAAAGGCTAGGAATAGCAATGGATTTGAAGAACAAGACCGCATTGATCACGGGCGGGACGGCGGGTATCGGTCTGGCCACCGCGCGACTGTTCGCCGAAGCGGGTGCCACGGTGCTGATCGCGGGGCGGGACAGAATTCGCGGTGAGTCCGCGGCGGCGGATATCGGCGGTGACGTCCGATTCCTCCCGGTTGACATGGGTGATCTGGAGTCGGTGGCCGAGTTGGTGCGCGCCAGTGGCGACGTCGACATCCTCGTCAACAATGCCGCCCGCTTCCCCGGCGCCGCGACGGTCGATCAGGACGTGGCGTCGTTCGAGTCCACGTTCGACACCAACGTGCGCGGGCTGTACTTCCTGGTCGCGGGTCTGGTGCCGAGCATGTTGGCACGCGGTGCGGGCAGTATCATCAACGTCACCTCGCTGGTGGCGTCCAAGGGTGTGCCCGGGGCGTCGGTCTACAGCGCGTCCAAAGCTGCCGTCGAATCGCTGACCCGGACCTGGGCGGCGGAGTTCGGTCCGCGCGGTGTGCGGGTCAACACGGTGGCCCCCGGACCGACCGATACCGAGGGTGTGTACGCCGAATGGGGCGACACGAATGCCGAACTGGGCCGGGCGCTGCCGATGGGACGCACCGCCGCACCGGCGGAGATCGCGCAGGCCGTGCTGTTCCTGGCCTCACCCTCGTCGAGCTTTGTCACCGGACTGACGCTGCACGCCGACGGCGGCGGTGCCGCCATTTAAGCCCCGGCGGCGGCGCCGCCATCTGATCAGGAGGTCACAAAATGTCCGAAGCATGGCGGACGGCACTCACCGTTCTGCAGGAGGCCAAGCCCGAGATCCCGGCGGGCGCCCACGTGATGACGGTCGTGGTCGAGTTCCCGCCCGGTGATGCGGGCACCCCGCCGCATCGGCATCCGGGGCCGGCGTTCGGCTATGTGATCTCCGGTGAGATGTTGTTCGAACTGGAGGGTCAGCCACCACGGGTGATCCGCGCCGGCGAGGCGTTCTGGGAGCCGGGCGGTGACGTCATCCATTACAGCGACGGCAACAACCGCACCGACATTCCGAGCAAGTTCACCGTGACGATGATGTGCGTTCCGGGACGGCCGATGCTCGAACTGGTCGATGCGGCCGAACTGGAGCAGCGCCGGAGTCTGCGCTGGCGGCCGTCCTGACACGAATCGGCCCTCCCACGCTGGTGGTGGGAGGGCCGATTCGGTGTCGAAGTGGGGCCCTAGTGGGCCGGCTTGCGGTGCCGACCGATCAGGGCGGTCAGCCAGCGAACGTCGAGCAACATATCGGTTCCGCCTTTCTTATGCGGTCTTGTGCAGCAGGGGGAGCAGACGCCGCCGGGCGAGAGTGCCCTCGGCGAAGTGGTGCAGCGCCTCCGGGACGGAGACCGTGATGGGGAATGCGTCGTCGAGCATGTGCAGGACGTCGAGGACGGGAGCGCCGGCGACCAGCGCCCACTCGACTCCGGCCATATCGCATTCGTCATCGAGGGCGTAAAGCAGTGAGACACCGCGGGCGGACAGGAAGGTCACGTCGCTGAGGTCGAGGACGAACGGCTTCTCCGTCAGCACCAGGCGGCGTACCTGCTCGGTCAGGCGCTCGACGTTGTCGTCGTCGATGATGCCGGACACGGTCACCACCAAGGCGAGATGGCGGCACTGCGCCCGCAGTTCGGCACCCTCGCACTCGACTGCAGGATTCCCGTACCGGAATGCGATTGTCATGTACTGCCTCCCTTCGTGGTTATCAACTGCCATCGAAGTTATCGGCGGACTCTAAGGTACTTGGGAGTAGTGATTGAGACTTTGCTAAGAAGATAGTCTGAGAGCCGGGTAAGGGATCGCTGAGCAAAATGTAAGTCGTTGTCCCACAATGGATTTCAATAACCCGTTTGGGACGCCGGAGTACCGGGTACACCTTACTGCTGAGTAGCCTGAATTCGCGATGTCAGTGTCGCCACTGATTACCCGAATATCCGTCCCACGGTGAGTAGTCGGCGATGAGTTCTTCCTGCGGCGGGCGCTGCCCCTTCGGCACGTGCTGCAGGTTCAGCCGCACCCGGTACCAGATCGAGCTCGGGCCGCGCATTCCGTCGACCAGAATGTCGATGGGTTGGAGCAGTTCGGCCACCGCGGGATGGCGCTCCCGCCAGACATCCAGCGCGGCCATCGCCTCGTCCTTGGTCTTGGTCCTGGCGACCTCGATGAGCGGCATCTGCTGGACCCGGTGGCCCTGCCCCCTGGGTGGCTTCTCCGCAGGCCCCAGTGTTTCGGCGAGTTCCAACAGCCCATCGAGCGTGCCCGCAGCACTGTCCATCTCTGCCCACGGATCGCCGATGGTGGCGAAGCGGCCGGGCACGGTCGCCACCGTGAAATTCTCCGGTCGGCAGTCGGCGACCTCGTCCCATTGCAGCGGGGTGGAGACCCGCGCGTCGGGGGTGGCCCGCACCGAATACGCCGAGGCGACGGTCCGGTCCTTGGCGTTCTGATTGAAGTCCACGAACACCCGCACGCCGCGTTCCTCTTTCCACCAGCGGGCGGTCGCCAGGTCCGGTACCCGGTTCTCGACTTCCCGGGCTACCGTCTCGGCGGCCAGCCGCACCTTGGCGAACGGCCACTGTGGGTGGATGCGCGCGTAGATGTGGAAACCCCGCGATCCCGAGGTCTTCGGCCAGGCGGTCAGGCCGTACTCCTCCAGGACCGCGCGGGCGACCGCCGCGACGTCGAGGATCTGCTGCCAGTCGACGCCGGGCATCGGATCCAGGTCGACCCGCAGCTCGTCGGGATGCTCCAGGTCGCCGGACCGCACCGGATGCGGATTGAGGTCCACGCAGCCGAGGTTGACCGCCCAGATCAGACCCGCCGGCTCGGTGAACACCGCCTCCTTGGCCGACGTGCCCGAGCGGTACTTCAACTCCGCCACATCGATGAAGTCGGGCCGTTTCTCCGGCGCCCGCTTCTGGAAGATGGCCTCCACCCCGATGCCCTTGACGAACCGTTTCAGGATCATCGGTCGGTCCCGCACCCCGTGCAGCGCGCCGTCGCAGACCGCCGTGTAGTAGTCGAACAGGTCGCCTTTGGTCAGTCCGATATCACCGAAGACGACCTTGTCCGGGTTGGTGATGGGCACCTGTAGGCCCGCGATCTCCAGATGCTGGCGAGCGGCCATGTGTTCATCGTAGGTTCGGCGTCGGACAGCGACCGATGTCACATAAGGTTGACACATGTCGAAGCTCATCCCGGCGGACGCGCTCGCCAAGGTCCAGCAATCGGTCGGCAAGTACCTCGATCGGGGGTCCGCCGAGCTGCACTACGCCCGCAAGATGTTCCAGGCCGGTGCCCTCAAGCTGGAGGCGCCGAAGGACATCGCGGCGTTCGCAGGCGATATGAAGCAGTGGGGCGAGATCGGGATGATCCCGGCGCTCAACGCCCGCCGCTACCCGACCCGCAACGCGGTGATCGACGACTTCGGGACCATGACGTTCAAGGAACTCGACGATGCGGTGAACGCCGTCGCCAACGGATTGCTCGCGCGCGGCATCAAGGGCGGCGACGGGGTCGCGATCCTGGCCCGCAACCACCGGTGGTTCCTGGTGTCGGTGTATGCCACCGCCAAGATCGGTGCCCGCATCATCCTGCTCAACAGCGAATTCTCCGGCCCGCAGATCAAAGAGGTGTCCGAACGCGAGGGCAGCCGGATCATCATCCACGACGACGAATACACCGCGGCGGTGTCACAGGCCTCGCCCGAGTTGGGCAAGCTGCGGGCCCTCGGCGTCAACCCCGACCGTGCTGAATCTTCGGCTGCCGCCGACGGCGACGAGCCGTCGGGCAGCACCGACGAGACGCTCGAGGAGCTGATCGCCCGCACCGGTTCGACGCCGCCGCCGAAGGCGACCAAAAAATCGTCGATCATCATCCTCACCAGTGGCACCACCGGGACCCCGAAGGGCGCCAACCGCAGTGCCCCGCCGTCGCTGGCCCCGGTCGGCGGCGTGCTGTCCTCGGTGCCGTTCAAATCGAACGAGGTCACCTCGCTGCCGGCGCCGATGTTCCACGCGCTGGGCTTCCTGCACGCGACCATCGCCATGATGCTGGGCACTACGCTGGTGCTGCGGCGGCGGTTCAAGCCGGCCACCGTGTTGGCCGATATCGAGAAGCACAAGGCGACCGCGATCGTCGTCGTCCCGGTGATGCTGTCGCGGATGCTCGACGAGCTGGAGAAGACCTCACCCAAGCCCAACCTGTCCTCGTTGCGCATCGTGTTCGTCTCCGGCTCGCAGCTGGGTGCCGAACTGGCCACCCGGGCGATGAAGGATCTGGGCCCGGTGATCTACAACCTGTACGGCTCCACCGAGGTGGCCTTTGCGACCATCGCTGGGCCGCAGCATCTTTCGAAGAACCCGGCGACCGTCGGCCCGGTGGTCCGCGGCATGAAGGTGCGCATCCTCGACGACAACGGCAACGACGTTCCCAAGGGGGAGGTGGGCCGGATCTTCGTCGGCAACTTCTTCCCGTTCCAGGGCTACACCGGTGGCGGTGGCAAGCAGATCATCGACGGCCTGCTGTCCTCCGGCGACGTCGGCTACTTCGACGAGGATGATCTGCTGTACGTCAGCGGGCGCGATGACGAGATGATCGTCTCCGGTGGCGAGAACGTCTTCCCGGCCGAGATCGAGGATCTGGTCAGCGGCCACCCCGAGGTGGTCGAGGCCACCGCGCTCGGTGTCGAGGACAAGGAGTGGGGCCACCGGCTGCGCTGCTTCGTCGTCCGGGTCGAGGGATCGAGCGTCGACGAGGACACGATCAAGGCCTACGTCCGCGACAACCTGGCCCGCTACAAGGTGCCGCGTGAGGTGGTCTTCATCGAGGAATTGCCGCGTAACCCCACCGGCAAGATCCTCAAGCGCGAACTGCGCGAGCTCGAACTCGACTGATATCGGCCCGGGAATACCGCGGTGCGTGCCGGGGTAATACCTCTTCGTGAATATCGATCTCTCCGGTAAGACCGCACTCGTGACCGGCTCGACCCAGGGCATCGGGTTGGCCATCGCACAAGGCCTGGCTGCGGCCGGTGCCCGCGTGATCGTCAACGGCCGCACCCAGTCGCGGGTGGACTCCGCCGTCGCCGAGGTGGGTGTCGACGCCGTCGGCTTCGCCGGTGACGTGGCCACCGCCAAGGGTGCCGACGCCCTGTTCGCCGCGTTCCCCGCGGTCGACGTGCTGGTCAACAATCTCGGCATCTTCGAGGCGGTTCCGGCCCGCGAGGTGACCGACGAGCAGTGGCGCACCTACTTCGACGTCAACGTACTCTCGGCGGTCCGGCTGATCCGCGCCTACCTACCCGGGATGATCGAAAAGGGTTGGGGCAGAGCACTTCAGATCGCGAGTGACTCGGCGATCGTCACCCCGGCGGAGATGATCCACTACGGGGTGTCCAAGACCGCGCTGCTGGCGGTGACGCGCGGGTTCGCCAAGGACGCCGCCGGCACCGGCGTGACGGTGAACTCGGTGATCGCCGGCCCGACACACACCGCGGGTGTCGAGGACTTCGTCTACCAGCTGGTGGACAAGAATCTTCCGTGGGACGAGGCGCAGCGTGAGTTCATGCGGTTGCACCGGCCGCAGTCGCTGATCCAGCGGCTCATCGAACCCGAGGAGATCGCCAACATGGTGGTCTACCTGTCCTCGCCGTTGGCCTCGGCCACCACCGGTGGTGCGCTGCGCGTCGACGGCGGGTACGTCGATGCCATCCTGCCCTGACGAGCAGACGCAAAAACCCCCAATTTCGTTGGAAAAAGGGGGTTTTGCGTTCCCTCGCAAGCGGGAGGTGCCCCCAGCTCGCGGGAGGGCTACGGGTCGCGGGGCAGGCCCAGCAGCCGCTCGGCGATGATGTTGAGCTGCACCTCGGTGGTGCCGCCGTAGATCGTGGTGGCCCGGCTGAACAGCAGCCGCTCCGACCACTTGCCCGGATCCAGCTCCTTGTCACCGACCGCACCGTCGGTGCCGAACGAGGACACCCCGAACTCGGCGTAGCCCTGACCGGTCTTCATCGACAGCAGCTTGGAGATGGCCGCGGCCGGCATCGGATCGCCACCAGCCAGCGTGAGGAGTGTGGACCGCAGGTTGAGCACCTTGGCGGCGTACCCCTCGGCGATCAGCTTGCCGGCGTGGTTCTGCTCGATCTGGTCGAACTGGCCGTCACGGATGAACTCCACGAACTGCTCCAGGCTGGCCAGGAACGGCGGTTCGGCGCTGCCGATGGACACCCGCTCGTTGGTCAGCGTGTTGCGGCTGACCTCCCAGCCGCGGTCGACCTCGCCGAGCACCATGGAGTCGGGCACGAACACATCATCGATGAACACCGTGTTGAACATGGCGTCGCCGGTGAGCTCGCGCAGCGGCTTCACCTCCACCCCAGGCGATTTCATGTCAACCAGGAAGTAGGTGATGCCACTGTGTTTGGGAGCGCTTGGGTCCGTTCTGGCCAGCAGTGCGCCCCACTGGGAGAACTGCGCGCCGGTGGTCCAGATCTTCTGCCCGGTGATCCGCCAGCCGCCGTCGACCTTGGTGGCCTTGGTGGTCAGGCTCGCCAGGTCCGACCCGGCACCCGGCTCGGAGAACAGCTGGCACCAGATCATCTCGCCGCGGAACGTCGGCGGCAGGAACTGTTGCTGCTGTTCGTCAGTGCCGTAGGCCACGATCGACGGGATGATCCAGGCCGCGATGCCCATCTGCGGCCGCGCGACCCGTCCGGTCGAGAACTCCTGGGCGATGATGATCTGCTCGATGGGCGTCGCGTCCCGGCCCCACGGCTTCGGCAGATGCGGCTGCACCCAGCCGCCCTCGGCGATCGCGGTGTTGCGCTCTTCGCGGGCAATGGCTTTCAGCGCGGCCACCTCGTCGCGGATATCCGCACGCAGCTTCTCGGTGTCGGGATCCAGGTCGATGTCGAGCTTGCGCAGACCCGTACCGGTGGCGGTGTCGACAACCTGCTGTGGGTAGTCGGCGGCGCGGCCGAACGAGGCCACCAGCACCAGCGCGCGGCGGTAGTAGACGTTGACGTCATGCTCCCAGGTGAAGCCGATGCCACCGTGCACCTGGATGCATTCCTGGGCGCAGTGCTGCACCGCCTCCGGTGCCAGGGTGCCCGCCACCGCAGCGGCGAACTCGTACCGGGAATCCTCTGTGCCACCGTGGAACTCGTCGATCGCGCGGGCGGCGTCCCAGACTGCGGCGGTGGCCCGCTCGGTCTCGGCGATCATCCCGGAGCACTTGTGCTTGACGGCCTGGAACTGCCCGATGGGCCGGCCGAACTGCTCGCGGATCTTGGCGTACTCGGTGGCGGTGTCGGTGGCCCAGCGCGAAACGCCGACACACTCAGCCGACAGCAGCGTCGAGATCAAGGCGCGGGCGTGACCGCGGGTCAGGTTCGACAGCACCCGGTCGCTCGCGACCTCCACCGCGCTGACGCGCACATGGGCCAGCGGGCGCAGCGGGTCGAGGCTCTTGACCTCTTCGAGTTCCACAGACGCGGCGTCCAGGACGACCCACTCTTCGCTGCTGTCGATCGATACCGGCAGCACGAGCAGCGACGCCTGAGCCGCCGCCGGGACGGCCCGCACCTCGCCGCGGATGACGAGGTTGTCGCCCTGGCGGGTGGCGGTCAGGCCGGAGTCGATGGCGTAGGCGGCGATGGTCTCACCGGATGCCAGGCCGCTCAGCAGCGGAGACGAGGCGTCGTGGGCCGCGATCAGCGCGCTGGCGATGGCCGACGGGACGAACGGGCCGGGCACCGCGCCGTAGCCGAACTCGGCCAGTGTGATGGCCAGTTCCAGGATGCCGAATCCCTGTCCGCCGACCTCCTCGGACAGGTGAACACCCTGCAGGCCCTGCTCGGCGGCGGCCCTCCAGTACGGCGGCGGATTCGAGATCGGCGTTTCCAGTGCCGCGTGCAGCACGTCGGACGGGGCGACCTTGGCCACCAGAGACCGGACCGAATCGGCCAGGTCGTTGTGTTCAGAGTTGATCGCGATGGGCACGCTTTACCTCCATGGGGGCAACTTCCCTAATAACCGGTCGGTTGGTAACCGAGGGTACCCCCGGGGTGATGGCACTCACGCCCCGCCCCTATTGCACTTGGTTCACCACGTTCGCCAGTTCACGGCCGTCCCGGATCCGTCGACAGTTGTCCACCGCCACCTCCAGATAGCGGCGCATGGTGTCGGCGGTGTACCAGGTGACATGCGGGGTCAACACCACGTTGTCCAGCCCGAGCAGCGGATTGTCGGCGGTCACCGGTTCGACCGAGAACACATCGAGTCCGGCCGCGGCCAGCCGGCCACTGCGCAGCGCGTCGGCCAGTGCGTCCTCGTCGACGATCGGGCCGCGGGCGGTGTTGACCAACACGGCATCGGGTTTCATCAGCCCGATTGCGTCGCGGTCGAGCAGGTGGTGCGTCGCCTCGGTCAGCGGCAGATGCAGCGAGACGATATCGGCGGTGGCCAGCAGATCGGGCAGCGGCCGCCAATCCGGATGCCCGTCATCGCGGGTGCTGGTGTGCAGGACGCGCGCGCCGAGTGTTCGCAGCACCGTCTCGACCTGTTTGGCGATGTTCCCATAGCCGACCAGGCCCACGGTGCACCCGCCGATATCGCGCACCGTCTCGCCGAACATCGGATCCGAGGGCCAGCCCCGGCCCTTGCGGGTCGCCCGATCCAGTACCGGCAGCCGACGCAACGCCGCGAGCATCAGCAGCAGCGTGCCCTCGGTGACCGACGGCGCGTTGGCGCCCGGCATGTTCGCGACCGCGATACCGCGCTGCGTCGCGGTTGCGACGTCGATGGTGTTCACCCCCGCGCCCAGCTTGTGCACCAGCCGGCAATTGCCCGCCTGCTCCAGATCGGCGCCCGACAGCGGACGCAGCACATGCCAGATCACCTGGGCGTCGGGTAGCTCGCGGTAGAACGTCTCGTCGTCATCCTCGGCGCACCACCGAATGGTCAACCAATCCGATTCCGGTGCAACGAGGTTCAGCACCTTCTCGCCCGGGGTGAAATGGGCCAGGACCTTTACCGCCAGCGCTTGGCTATCCACTTGGCAATCGTATCGGCCTGCTCGCTGCGGGCTCCCGGGGTGGTGAAGTAGTGGTCGGTGTCGATCGAGACGAGGCCCTTGTCCGGGCTGGCCAGCGCGTCATGGATGCGCCGGGCATCGGACGGATAGACCCCGGTGTCCTGGTCGGCATTGATCACCAGTGCGGGGCAGTCGATCAGCGCCAGGTGTGGTTCGGCCCGGGTCTGGGCGTGCCGCAGGCTCCACATACCGATCCAGTTGCGCAGCGTGCACGCCGCGGCGATGCCACGTGCGGATCGGTTGGCGTTGACGGGGGTGCCCGCGTAGCACAGATTGCCTTGGCGTCTGGTCGGTTCCAGCGTGGGGTCGACCATCCGTGGGTCCGCCCAGGTGCGCAGCACGGTGAACGGCCGGTCGGAGAACCCGGCGGCCTGCACCCGTTTCAACTCGGCCTCGGCCCAATCGGTGATCGCCTCGTTGCGCGCGACCTGGGCGGCGCGGTAGCGCTCGATGAACTCCGGGGAGTAGGCGGGCCCGTTGCGCTTGTCGAACAGATCGAGCTCGGGATTGCTTGTGATGGCGTCGTTCTCGTCGACGACGGCGGCATCCATCCAGTTGGTCAGCACATCCGGGCGACCCGGGTGGGCCGCGCTGGCCACATAGCCGTCGGCGGGCAGCAGATCGGTGAGGCCGGCGGCCGGCCGCATACCGTCCAGGGGCGTGACGTGGTGGTGCCGGGCCTGGGCCTGGTACGCCGACATCAACGACCCGCCACCGGAATTGCCGAGCAGGATCACGGTTTCGATGTTCTGGACCTCACGCAGCCAGCGCACCCCGACACCGATGTCGACCAACGCGTGGTCAAGCAGAAAGCTGCTCTCGAAACCGCGGAAGCGGGTGTTCCAGCCCAGGAACCCGATGCCGCGGGTGGCCAGGTAGTCGGCGAGATAGTGCTCGGAGAAGTCGATCTGATAGTGGGTGGCGATCACCGCCACCTTCGGTTTGCGGCCGACGCCACGGTGATACAGACCCTGGCACGGGTGACCGCCCGCCCCGGCGCGCCGGGCGGTGGGGGAGTCGGACCCGACGAACTCCCGGATCACCCCGGGTGTCGCGCTCTTCGACGTCATGACTGCGCCGTCTCCTCGTGATAGATGGTGCGATAGAAGATGGCGGCCAGGGTGGCGATGCACTTCTGATCGTCGGCGGTCTGCGCCCCGGTGCCGGACAACTGGGTGTAGCAGAACTGATTGAGCATCGACACCAGGGCCACCGCAATCAGGTGGGCGTCGTCGCCCACGCACAACCCTTGCGCCTGGGCCTGTTTCACCATCGCCGTGATGAGCGTGATGGGGAGTTCGCAGATCTCGGCCCAGTACTGCGCGAAATCGTCGCTGACCATCGCCAACTGGGATACCGCGATGATCTCGGCCAGGCGGTGCCGGTAGGTGTTCCAGTGGGCCGCCGCCGCGGCATGCGCGCGTTCGGTGTTGTCCAGGCCGGGTTCGGCCGCCGCACGGGCGCGGTCGCGCGCCTCGTCGCGGAAGCGGACGGCCCACTCACGGACCATTGCCTCCTTGGAGTCGTAGTAGTTGTAGAACGACGCCGTCGACCGGCCGGCCTCGCCGGCGATATCGGCGATGGTGGTCGCCAGAATGCCCTTGCGCGCGACGACGGTTCGCGCGGCGGCGTCGATGGCGGCCTGGGTCTGCCTGCCGCGCGCGGTGGGCAGTTCAACCCGAGTGGTCACAGTGCCCTCCATTGATCGAATCTGAATCTGATGTTAGATTCAGTTCTGGTTCTGCGCCAGACCTGGGAGGCCGTCATGATCAAGCCCGACAATCCCAACTCCGAGTTCACCCTCGGCGGGATCAACCATGTCGCCCTGGTCTGCTCGGACATGCAGCGGACCGTGGACTTCTACTCCGGTGTGCTCGGCATGCCGCTGATCAAATCGCTGGACCTACCCGGCGGCATGGGGCAGCACTTCTTCTTCGACGCCGGCAACGGCGACTGCGTGGCGTTCTTCTGGTTCACCGACGCCCCCGACGGCGTGCCCGGGGTATCGGCGCCCATCGCGCTGCCCGGCCTCGGTGAGATCACCAGCGCGGTGTCGACCATGAACCACCTGGCCTTCCACGTGCCTGCGGAGAAATTCGACGAGTACCGCGAGAAGCTCAAGGCCAAGGGTGTACGGGTCGGCCCGGTGCTCAATCACGACGACAGTGAATGGCAGGCCTCGAAGACCCTGCATCCGGGTGTCTACGTGCGGTCGTTCTACTTCCAGGATCCCGATGGCATCACGCTGGAATTCGCCTGCTGGATCAAGGAATTCACCGATGCGGACACCACGACGGTGCCCAGGACCGCGGCCGACCGCAAACCGCGGGCGAGCGTCTAACCTCGGCGCGGGTCCGGGAAGCTGTCCAGCATCTTGGTCAGCAGGTCGATCAGTTCGTCGCCGCTGAGTGCGATGGCGCCGCTGAGCCAACCGTTGATGGTCTGGCTGACCCCGCCGACCACGAAGTGCGCGATGGCGTTGACCTGATCGGTGCCGATCGGCCCGAGGACATCCTGGGCGTGCTGGGCGGCGAGCACGGCGAAGAAGCCGCCCAACTCGGCGCGCTTACGCACCAGCACGGTGTTGGACAGCTTGGTGTCGAACAACAGTCGGCCGACGCGGGCGTCCTCGCCGATGGTGCGGACCAAATTGGTGATACCCGCCCGGTTCTGCCCGGCCGGGGGGACTGCGGCGACCGCAGCCTGGGTGGTGGCGGCGATGGCGCCGACCACCGAGTCGAAGACCGCGCCGACGAACTCGTCCTTGTCGGTGAAGGCCTCGTAGAAGTGCCGGGTCGCGATACCGGCGGCGCGGCAGATGGCCCGCACCGTCAGGTCGTCGTACTCGCTGCTCAGCAGGTCCAATCCGGTGTCGAGGAACCGACTGCGACGGTCGGCCAGGCGCTGCGGGGCGGCGACACCGCGATAGGGCCGAACCTGCGTCACGCGTCAATATTGACACCTGTCGAGAGAGAAGGCAATATCAGGAAACTTTCGTTCTCACTTTTGGTTCAAGGGGTTACTCCATGGCGATCGCCGAACGCGCCGTCCACGACACCACCTGCGCGCCCGTGCCGCCGCGGCAGCGGGAGCGGCGCTGGGGCGCCTCGACCGCCGACGGGTTGATGGGCGTCGCGCTGCTGGCCGGACCGGCCAACGTGGTGATGCAGCTCGGCCGGCCCGGGGTCGCCTACGGGGTCATGGAGAGCCGGGTCGAGAGCGGGCGCATCGACCGCCACCCGGTCAAACGGGCCCGCACGACGTTCACCTACCTCGCGGTCGCGGGGCGGGGCACCGATCAGCAGAAGGCGGCGTTCCGCCGCGCGGTCAACCGCGCACACGCCCAGGTGCACTCCACCGAGGAGAGCCCGGTCAAGTACAACGCCTTCGACAAGGACCTGCAGCTGTGGGTCGCCGCCTGCCTGTACAAGGGCTCGGTGGACATCCGGCGCATCTTCGTCGGCGAGATCGACGATGACACCGCCGACGAGCACTACCGCAACGGCATCACACTCGCCACCACCTTGCAGGTCACCCCGGAAATGTGGCCCGCCGACCGGGCGGCGTTCGACAAGTACTGGGAAGAGCAGCTCGACCAGATCCACATCGACGACACCGCGCGCGAGTACCTCTATCCCATCGCGGTCGGCCGGTTGCGCGGTGTCCGGTTCCCGGGCCCGCTGCAACAGATCGCCGAGGACTGGGCCGGGCTCATCACCACCGGATTCCTGCCCCAGCGGTTCCGCGAGGAGATGCGGCTGCCCTGGGACCCGCAGCGCCAACGCCGTTTCGACCGGCTGATGGGCGTGCTGCGTTTCGCCAACAACGTGGCCCCGGGATTCGTCCGACAATTCCCCTTCAATGTGTTGCTCAAGGACCTCGACTGGCGGATCCGCACCGGACGCCCGCTCGTCTGACATCCGGTCCATACCGCGAGTTTGCTGACCGCCGACATACCGGCTGACCGTCGGCCCGTCGCCGCGCCATGAGCATTTGCCCTGTGCGTGACTGCCGTCACTGACGTGGACGTCATCGAACGTCTCGACAGGTAGTACGTGCGATGCTACTTTCGGCGGAGTTAGCCTAGGCATACTTAAGGAGACGGCAGGGGGGCGAGCGCTTCACTGCGAATGACATATGGATACGGTCAGTGACTCGCTCGTGTCGAGCGTCGGGGGAACACGCGTCGACCGCGACGTGGTGAACAGGTTTGCGACCTGTTGTCGGTCGCTGGGGCTCACGGTCAATGACCGGCGACGCCCGGCGGACCTTGCTGCGGCGCGCGCGGGCTTCACCGAACTGACCCGCATCGCCCGCGAGCAGTGCGACGCCTGGATCGGGCTGGCCGCGGCAGGCGCCGGCACCGACGACAACGCCGGCCGTGTCATCGGCACCATCTGGCGCACCCTGGGAACCTTCGGTGTGTTGACCCGGGAGATCGACCTGGGCGCCGACACCCTCGGCTTCGTCTACGACACCGGCCTCTACCTCCAGTTCCGGGCGACCGACCGCGACGAGATCGCACTCGCCTATGCCTCGGCCCTCGGTGACGCCGGCGAGTTCGTCGCCGCCGATCAGCTGGTCGAGGAACTCATCGGCCGTCGACCGGCCTGGCTGCAGGCCCGCTGGATCCGCGTCGCGCTCTATCACCGCAGCCGGCGCTGGTCGGATGTGGTGCGGATGCTGACACCGATCGTGAACGATCCCAAGCTCGACGAGCACTACGCCCATGCCGCGCGCGTGACTCTCGGTGTGGCCCTCGCGCATCTGGGCATGTACGCCCCGGCGCTGTCGCATCTGGAGAACCCGGCCGGAGCGGTGCCGGTAGCGGCGGTCGACGGCGGTCTGGTCAAGGGTCTGTGCCTGCGCGCCCAGGGTGAGGACGACGAGTCCGAGGATGTGCTGGCCGAGCTCTACGCCGCCAACCCGGAGAACGCCGGTATCGAAGAAGCCTTGCTGGACACGTCTTTCGGTCTGCACACCACCACCGCGGCCCGCATCGAGGCGCGCAGCAATCCGTGGGATCCGGAGACCGAGCCCGGCGAGTCGGACTTCGTCGACCCGGGTGCCAAGGAACGCAAGGCGCACCTGCTCATCGAAGCCGAGGCCGAACTCGCCGAGTTCATCGGTCTGGACGAGGTCAAATATCAGGTGGCCCGGCTGAAAAGCTCGGTGGCCATGTCGATTCGGCGCCAGGAACGCGGACTGACCGTCGCGCAACGTACCAACCACCTGGTCTTCGCCGGCCCGCCCGGAACGGGTAAGACGACCATCGCCCGCGTGGTCGCCAAGATCTATTGCGGTCTGGGTCTTCTGAAGAAGGAGACCGTCCGCGAGGTGCACCGTGCCGACCTGATCGGCCAGCACATCGGTGAGACCGAGGCGAAGACCAACGCGATCATCGACAGCGCGCTCGACGGTGTGCTGTTCCTCGATGAGGCGTACGCGCTGGTATCCACCGGCGCCAAGAACGATTTTGGTCTGGTGGCCATCGACACGCTGCTGGCGCGGATGGAGAACGACCGCGACCGGTTGGTCGTCATCGTCGCCGGGTACCGCGCCGACCTGGATCGGTTCCTGGACACCAACGAGGGTCTGCGCTCGCGCTTCACCCGCAGCATCGACTTCCCGTCCTACAGTGCACCGGAACTGGTCGAGATGGCGACCCGGATGGCCGAGAAGCGGGACAGTCTCTTCGAGACGGCCGCCCACGACGAGATGGAGACGCTGTTCGCCCATCTGGCGGCCAGCACCACTCCGGATGCCATCGGTACGGCGCGGCGCAGCCTGGACATCGCCGGCAACGGCCGCTTCGTCCGCAACCTTGTCGAGCGTTCCGAGGAGGAACGCGAATACCGATTGGACCACTCCGATTCCGACGACTTCACCGATGACGAATTGATGACGATCACCGCCGAGGACGTGAGCCGGTCGGCCACCCCGCTGCTGCGTGGTCTCGGACTGGCGGCACCGCAGGCATGAGCGAAGTTTACGAGCGAATCGACGAGCTGCCACTCGGCGGCCGAGCCTGCGAGGCGGCCGAATGAGCGAGAATTCGGACGATCGGCGCGAATTCACCTCGCGCACACCGGTCAACGAGAACCCTGACCGGGTCGCATACCGCCGCGGATTCGTCACCCGCCATCAGGTGTCGGGCTGGCGTTTTGTCATGCGCCGCATCGCATCCGGTGTCGCGCTGCACGACACCCGGATGCTGGTGGACCCGCTGCGCACACAGAACCGCGCGGTAATGGTCGGCGCCCTGGTCTCGATCACCGTGGTCGCCGGCTGCTTTGTCTTCTCCTTGATCCGGCCCGGCGGCGACGCCGGGAGCGCCGCGATTCTCGCGGACCGGGAGACCTCGGCGCTCTACGTCCGGATCGGCGACGTCGTGCACCCCGCGCTCAACCTCACCTCGGCACGACTGATCGCCGGGCAGGCCGAGAACCCCACCACCGTCAAGAGCAGCGAGATCGACCGATTCGCCCGCGGCAATCTGATCGGGATCCCGGGTGCGCCGGAACGCATGGTGCAGAACACCTCTCGAAATGCCGACTGGACCGTGTGCGACGCGGTGTCCGATAACGACGCCGGTGTCACCTTGATCGCGGGCGCACCCGACACCGACGGTGAGCGCGCCACCGCGTTGCCGGCCGACCGCGCCGTGCTGGTACAGAACGTCGGGGGCGTGCACTCGGGCACCTGGCTACTGTGGGACGGCAAGCGCAGCCCCATCGACCTGGGCAACCGTGCCGTCACTGCCGCGCTGGGGCTGGGCATGGACATCCCCGACCCCCGGATCATCGCCCCCGGTTTGTTCAACGCCATCCCGGAGTCCGCGCCGCTGGTCGCCCCGGCCCTGCCGGGTGCCGGTGAACCGCCGCGCTTCCCGCTGCCGGTGCCCGCACCCGTCGGTGCGGTCGTCGCGGCCTTCGAGGCCGACAACACCATCCGCTACTACGTGGTGCACGCCGACGGTCTGCAACCGGTCTCGCCGGTGCTTGCCTCGATCATGCGCAACACCAATTCCTATGGGCTGCAGCAGCCGCCGCGACTGGGTGCCGACGAGGTGGCACAGTTGCCGGTCGCGGGCGGAATCGACACGGCCGCCTACCCGGCCGAGGAGGTCGGTCTCGTCGACGCCGGACCCGCCCCGGTCACCTGCGCGTTCTGGGCCAAGCCCGCCGATGCCACCGAAGGCAGGCTCACCCTGCTGTCCGGGGCCGCGCTGCCGCTGCCGGAGGGACTACACACCGTGGGCCTGGTCGGCTCGGGCGGCGCCGCAACGGCCGAACGCGTCGCACTCACCCCGGGAAGTGGGTACTTCGTCCAGTCGGTCGGCTCCGATGCCGGTGCACCGCCGGCCGGGTCGGCGTTCTGGATCAGCGATACCGGTGTCCGCTACGGCGTGGACACCACCGACAATGCGAAAGCCGTTGACGCCCTGGGCTTGACCCCGCCGCCGCTGGCCATTCCGTGGTCGGTGCTCACCCAGTTCGCACCCGGTCCGACGCTGTCGCGGGCCGACGCACTGGTGGCGCACGATGCGGTTGGCGCGGTGGCGTCCGGCCGTGAGGGAGGCAACTGATGAGTCGCTTGATCTTCGAGGCTCGCCGCCGGCTGCCGATCCCGGAGTCCCGCAAGGGAACCATCACCATCGAGGCCCCGCCGTCGCTACCGCGACTGGTGCCGCCGTCGCTGCTGCGTCGGGTGTTGCCGTACCTGATCGTCATCCTGATCGTCGGGATGATCGTGGCGCTGTTCGCCACCGGTATGCGGATGATCTCGCCGACCATGTTGTTCTTCCCGTTCGTGCTGCTGTTGGCGGCCACCGCGCTGTACCGCGGGTCTGACAACAAGTTGCGCACCGAGGAGGTCGATGCCGAACGCGCCGACTACCTGCGCTACCTGTCGGTGGTCCGCGACAACATCCGGGCTCAAGCCGACGACCAGCGCGCGTCGCTGGAATGGTCACACCCGCAACCGGATTCGCTGGCCGCCGTGCCGGGGACGCGGCGGCAGTGGGAGCGCGACCCGCACGATCCGGACTTCCTGGTGGTACGCACCGGCCTGGCAGACGTCCCGCTGAACACCGCTCTGCGGGTCAAGGACGCCGCCGACGAGATCGATCTCGAACCGGTGGCGCACACCACCCTGCGCGGACTGCTCGACGTGCACCGCACCGTGCGTAATGCGCCGACAGGCATCGATCTGGGCAAGATCTCCCGGATCGCCGTGCTCGGTGACGCCGATGAGGTGCGCGATGCCCTGCGCGCCTGGGTTTCTCAGGCTGTCACCTGGCACGACCCCGCGGTGCTGGGCGTCGCGCTGGCGACCCCCGACCTGGAGGGCCCCGACTGGTCGTGGCTGAAGTGGTTGCCGCATACCGACGTTCCCGGCCGCGTCGACGGGGTCGGGCCGGCCCGCTACCTGGCCACCACCGCCGACGGGCTGCGTGGGCTGCTGACCCCGGTCTTCGACGAGCGCGACGGTTTCAGCGGTGGCGCGCTGGAGGCGGGCAAGCATCTGCTGGTGCTGCTCGACGATCCCGAAGCCGACCCCGATTCCGTCGTCGGCCGAGCCGGTGTCGCCGGGGTGACGCTGATCCACCGATCCACCAAAGAACCACACCGCGAACAGTATTCGGATCCGGAACGGCCCATCCTGAAGGTCGTCGACGGCCGCATCGAACGCTGGCAGAGCGGCGGCTGGCAACCGTTCGTGAGTACGGCTGATGCGTCGTCCGCCGAGCAGACCGCACACCTGGCCCGCCGCCTGGCGCGCTGGGACACCAACCCCGAACAGGCCCGCACCGCCGCCACCGGTGCCACCACGTTCACCACGCTGTTCGGCATCTCGGACGCCTCGGCGCTGGAAGTCGCCAGCCTGTGGGCGCCGCGCAACCGCGACGAGGAACTTCGGGTGCCCATCGGCGTCACCGCCACCGGCGAACCGCTGATCTTCGACCTCAAGGACGAGGCCGAGGGCGGTATGGGCCCACACGGCCTGATGATCGGTATGACCGGCTCGGGTAAGTCCCAGACCCTGATGTCGATCCTGCTGTCACTGCTGACCACCCATTCGGCCGACCGGCTGATCGTCATCTACGCCGATTTCAAGGGCGAGGCGGGTGCGGACATCTTCCGTAACTTCCCGCAGGTGGTGGCCGTGATCTCGAACATGGCCGAAAAGCGCTCGCTGGCAGACCGGTTCGCCGACACCCTGCGCGGCGAGGTGGCCCGACGCGAGCAGCTGCTCAAGGACGCCGGTCGCCGCGTCCAAGGCAGCGCGTTCAACTCCGTCACCGAGTACGAGGCCGCCATCGCGGCCGGGCACGATCTGGCGCCCATCCCGACGCTTTTCGTCGTCGCCGACGAGTTCACCCTGATGCTCGCCGACCATCCCGAGTACGCCGAACTGTTCGATTACGTTGCCCGCAAGGGACGTTCGTTCCGCATCCACATCCTGTTCGCCTCGCAGACCCTGGACGTGGGCCGGATCAAGGACATCGACAAGAACACCTCCTACCGCATCGGTCTGAAGGTGGCCAGCCCGTCGATCAGCCGGCAGATCATCGGCTCGGAAGACGCCTTCCAGATCGAGTCCGGGCGTGAGCACAAGGGTGAGGGCTTCCTGGTGCCCGCACCGGGCGCGAACCCGATCAAGTTCCGCAGCACCTACGTCGATGGTATCTACGACCCGCCGCGCAGCGGACATGCCGTCGTGGTGCATTCGGTGCCCGAACCGCAGTTGTTCACCGCGGGCTGGGTGGAACCGGCCCCGGACACCGTCATCATCAGCGGCGAGGTCGAGGACGTCCCGCCGCCGCGCAAGCTGATCGCCACCATCGGTGACCAGCTGGCCAACTACGGACCCAAGGCGCCGGCGCTGTGGCTGCCGCCGCTGGAAGAGACCATCCCGCTGGTGGATCTGTTGGCCCGCACCGACATCGCCGAACGGCAGTGGCGTTGGCCGCTCGGCGAGATCGACAAGCCCTTCGAGATGCGGCGCGATCCACTGGTGTTCGACGCCGCCACCGCGGCGGGCAACCTGCTGATCCACGGCGGGCCGCGGTCGGGCAAGTCGACGGCGCTGCAGACCTTCATGCTGTCGGCGGCCGCGCTGCATGCGCCCGGCGACATCAGCTTCTACTGCCTGGACTACGGCGGCGGCCAGCTGCGCCCGATGGCCGAGCTGGCCCACGTCGGCGCGGTGGCCACCGCCCAGCAACCCGAGCTGATCCGGCGCACCTTCGCCGAGCTCGAAGCACTGCTGCACACCCGGCAACAACACGGCGCCAACCCCGGTGGCGGTTACCAGGACGGTTATGGCGAGGTCTTCCTGGTCATCGACAACCTGTATGCGTTCAGCCGGGACAACACCGACACGTTCAACACCCGCAACCCGCTGCTGGCCCGCGTCACCGAACTGGCCAACAGCGGCCTGGCCTACGGCATCCACGTCGTCATCACCACGCCGAACTGGCTGGAGGTGCCGCTGGCCATGCGGGACGGGCTGGGCCTGCGCCTGGAGCTCAAACTCAGCGACTCGCACGACAGCAATGTCCGGGTGGTCGGCGGACTGAACGGACCCGCCGGCCCCAATGCTCTTCGTCGGCCCGCCGACGGTGTCCCGGCGGATCAGCCGGGCCGCGGCCTGACGATGGCCGCCGAGCACTTCCTGTTCGCCGCGCCCGATCTGCGCGATATCGCGGTGCTGAACGCGCGCTACGCGGGACAGCACGCACCGGCGGTCCGGCTGCTGCCCACCCAGCTGCCGCCTGCGGCGCTGGGCAACCTGTACCCCGGTCCCGAGCAGGTGGTCATCGGCCAGCGCGAGGAGGACCTGCGGCCCGTCGCCATCGACTTCGCGCGGCATCCGCTGATGATGGTGTTCGGTGACACCCGGTCGGGTAAGACAACCCTGCTGCGGCACCTGATCCGCACCATCCGGGACAACTCGAGCGACCGGGATGTGGCGTTCACCGTCGTCGACCGACGCCTGCACCTGGTCGAGGAACCGCTGTTCCCGGACAACGAGTACACCCCGAACATCGACCGGGTCACCCCGGCCATGCTGGGCCTGTCTGCACTGATCGAGAAGCGTCGCCCGCCGGTCGGCCTGAGTGCCGAGGATCTGCGGCGGTGGACGTTCACCGGGCAGACCCACTACCTGATCATCGACGATGTCGACCAGATCCCGGACGGACCCGCGGTCAGCGGACCGTACGCCGGGCAGCGTCCGTGGAGCCCGCTGTTGGGCCTGCTCGCAGAGGCCGGCGACCTCGGGCTGCGCGTCATCGTCACGGCGCGGGCCTCCGGTTCGGCACACGCGGTGATGACGGCGCCATTGTTGCGTCGCCTCAACGACCTGCAGGCGACTACCGTGATGTTGTCGGGTAGTCCGGCCGACGGTGGCAAACTGAGGGGGCACCGTTTCAGCAGGCTGCCGGCGGGCCGGGCAATGCTGCTCGGCGACAGCGAAGAGGCGACCTTTGTGCAATTGGTGAACCCGCTCGTCCCGGAGCGGATCGCACCGGCGAGTTCGAACGGAAAGGAATACAGCTGATGACTCTGCGTGTGGTTCCCGAAGGAATGGCCGCCGCGGGTGCGGCGGTGGAATCGCTGACCGCCCGGTTGGCCGCCGCACATGCCGCGGCCGCCCCGTTGGTCAATGCGGTGCTGCCGCCCGCCGCCGATCCGGTGTCGCTGCAGACCGCTGCCGGTTTCAGCGCGCACGGCAACGAGCACAGTGCCGTCGCGGCGTTGGCCGTCGAGGAGCTGGGCCGCGCCGGGATGGGCGTGGCGCAGTCCGGCACCAGCTATGCCACCGGTGATGCCCTGGCCGCATCGAGCTACCTGATCGCGCGCGGCGGCTGAGATGACCGCTCCCGTCTGGATGGCGCTGCCACCCGAGGTTCATTCGGCGCTGCTGAGCAGCGGGCCGGGACCCGGGTCGCTGATTGCCGCCGCGGGAGCCTGGCAATCGCTGAGCGCCGAGTACGCCGCGGCCGCAGCCGAACTCACCGGCACGCTGGGCGCGGTGGCCGCCGGCGTGTGGGAGGGGCCCAGCGCCGAACAGTACGTCGCCACCCATCAGCCTTACCTCGCCTGGCTGGCCAAGGCCAGCGTGACGAGTTCCATCGCCTCGGCGCAGCACCAGACCGCGGCCGCGGCCTACACCACCGCCCTGGCGACCATGCCGACCCTGCCGGAACTGGCGCTCAACCATGCCACCCGCGCGGTGCTGGTGGCCACGAACTTCTTCGGTATCAACACGATTCCCATCGCGGTCAACGAGGCCGACTACGTCCGCATGTGGGTCCAGGCCGCCACCGTGATGAGCACCTATCAGGCGGTCTCGGCGGCGACGGTGGCCGCCACCCCGACGTTGGAGCCGGCGCCGCTGCTGCTGGCACCCGGTGTCGGTGAGGCGGGGGCGGCCGCGGCGACCGGCACACAGACCATGGCGGCCGCGCAGGCCACCAATTCGGCGTCCGCGCTGAATAATTCGAACATCATCGTGCAGTTCCTGGAGCAGTACATCAAGTCGCTGCCCGGTGGCGACCTGATCCTGGAGTTCTTCTCCGACCCGATCGGCATCCTGCGCCAGATGTTCATCGACTTCCTGACCAATCCGTCTGCGGCACTGGTCACCTGGGGGCCGATGCTGTTCGCGCTCGTCTACCAGGCAATCTTCCAACCCGTGGGCTGGGGCACCTGGATCGGTGCGGCGCTGGCCCCGTTCCTACTGCCGCTGCTGTCCCTGGGTCTGGTGGCCCTGGCCTTCCTGGCGCTGATCCCGAAGTTCGGCGATCTGCCGCCGCTGGTGCTCAGCGATCCCGTTGCCCCCGCGGCCCAACGGGAACCGACCCTGCCGGTGGCGAGCATCGCGCCGGCCGGCACCCCCACGGCGGCGCCGGCAGCTCCCGCGGCGCCGGCCGCCGCACCGGCGACCGCACCGGCGGCAGCCCCGGCCGCGGCCGCACCGGCGATGGCCTACGCGGTATACGGCGGTCACCCCGGCGGCGGTTTCAGCCCGACCGTGCGTGACGGCACCCAGGCGAAGGCGCCCGCATCGGGATCCTCGGCGGCGGTCGCCTCGGCGGCGGCCCTGTCGGCGGCCGAGCGGCGTAAGCGTCGACGCAAGCGGGGCGGCGAGATCAAGGATCGTGCGTACGCCGACGAATACATGGACTACGACGAGGATCCGGAACCGCCGCAACCGCGCCCCGAACCCCGCGTGCAGGCATCTGAGCGCGGTGCCGGTCAGATGGGCTTCACCGGTGCGGTCACCGGTGAGCAGGACACGGCCGCCGGGATGACGCAGCTGTCCGACGACGCCTTCGGTGGTGGCCCGACCAACCCGATGCTGCCGGGGTCCTGGAGTCCCGAAGACCCGCCTTCGCCGGAAGGGGGTAGACCCCGCTGAGCGCACCGTCCACCTTGACCGATCGACGAAATAGATTGCTAGAGAAGGAAAATTCATGAGCATGCTCGACGCACACATCCCGCAGCTGGTCGCCTCGGAATCGGCGTTCGCCGCCAAGGCCGCCCTGATGCGCAGCACCATCGCGCAGGCCGAGTCCGCCGCCCAGGCCTCGCAGGCCTTCCACATGGGTGAGTCGGCCGCCGCATTCCAGGCCGCCCACGCCCGGTTCATCGAGGTCTCGGCCCGGGTGAACGCACTGCTGGACATCGCCCAGGCCAACCTGGCCGATGCCGCAGGCACCTATGTTGCGCAGGATGCGGCCGCCGCCAGCACCTACACCGGTATCTGACCGACCCCGGCCGAGAAGGAGAAAACCTATGTCTCAGATCATGTACAACTACCCGGCCATGATGGGCCTGTCCGCCGAGATGAACGGCTACGCGGGCGCGTTGAACACCGTCGGCGCCGATATCGCCGCCGAGCAGGCCGCCCTCGCCGGTGCCTGGCAGGGTGACACCGGGATGACCTATCAGGCCTGGCAGGCTCAGTGGAACGCCAGCCTGGCCGAGTTGGTGCGCGCCTACCAGGCGATGGCCAGTACCCACGAGACCAACACCATCTCGATGAACGCCCGGGACCGGGCAGAAGGCGCCAAATGGGGATAGATGGCTGCTAACGCGGTCGAGCTGACCGCAGAGCAGGCCTGGTTCATCGCCGAATCGGTTGGCTGCGGGTCGTTTCCGTGGGTGCTGGCGATCACGCCGCCCTACAGCGAGCCGTCGGCCGCCGAATCGTTCGCCGCCGAACGTGTCGCCGAGTTGAGGGCGCTGGGGGTGATGTCCGGTAGCGGGGTCATCAATCCTGCTGTCGTGCAGTGGATCAAGCAGACCTGCCAGGCGCGGCAATGGCTCGAGCTCCGGATCGTCTCGGCGCGCGGCGACATGCTGCGTGGAATCGTCGCGCGCCGCGACGGCGCCACCGTCGTCGCCCTGCGCAGCGGCGGGCTGGTGACGTTCACCGCAATGGACCTGCTGGCCCCGCACGACCTCGTGCCGGTGCTGGTGGCCGGACTGACCGGACGCCGCCCCGCCACCTTCCCTGATTTCACCGTACCCGTCCGTGCCGGTGCCCGCGCCGACGAGAAACTGAGAGCTGGAGCCGACTTGACCGAAGTGCTTGAGTATCTGGGGATTCCGTCCTCGGCTCGGCCCGTGGTCGAGGCCGTCTTCACCGCGCCGCGCAGCTACGTCGAGATCGTGGCCGGCGAACACCGCGACGGCCACCGGGTCAGCACCGATGTCGGCGTCAGCGTGCTGGACTCCGAAGCGGGCCGCATCCTGGTCCACCCGTCGAAGGCCTTCGACGGTGAATGGGTGTCCACCTTCACTCCCGGAACCGCATCGGCCATCGCCGTCGCGGTCGACAGACTCATCACCACCCTGCCGACGGGATCGTGGTTCCCCACGCACGCGAGCGGCGATCGTTTCCAGGACAAGCACAACCGAGATTTCGACCAGAGAACGGAAGACCGATGCCCGACAACACTGTGATGCCGATCGTCCGGGTGGCCGTGCTGGCCGCCTCCTCCGGCGACACAGCCTCAGGAGGTGGCCGGCTCACCGAGATGGCGCTGCCCGCCGAGTTGCCGCTGCGCGAGATCATCCCCGCCGTGCAGCGCACCGTGCTGCCCGCCGGCGACGGCACCGACGCCCCGGCGCGGCTCAGCCTGGCGCCCATCGGCGGTGCCCCGTTCAGCCTGGACGCCACCCTGGACACCGTCGGCGTCGTCGACGGCGATCTGCTGGCACTGCAGGAGATGCCGGCCGGACCGGCCGCTCCGCGCATCATCGAGGACATCGCCGACGCGGCTGTCATCTTCTCCGCGGCCAGGGAACGGCCGTGGGGACACACCCAGATCCAGCGGGCCGCCGCGATCGCCGGTATCGCGCTGCTGCTGCTGGGCACCGTGCTGGCCACCACCGTGCGGCTGGCCACCGGGCACGCCGCGGGTCTGTTCGCCGTCGCCGGGCTGGCCGCGGTCGCGGTGGTGGCATCGTTCGCCGCGCGCGTGCGGCACCCCGGGCTCGGCACCGCACTGGCGCTGACCGCCCTGGCCCCGATCGCAGCCGCCTTCGGTCTGGCGGTGCCCGGTGATCTCGGGGCGTCGCAGGTCCTGCTAGCCGCTGCCGGTGTCGCCGCCTGGTCGGTGATCAGCATCGTCGTCTTCGAACGCGCCATCGCCGCCTTCACCGCGGCCACCGTGCTGGGTGTCGGGGTGGCGCTGTTCGCCGCGCTGGCCACCATCTGGGACATGACCGATATCCGGACCGGCACCGGTCTGATCGTCTTCGCCCTGCTGATCACCGTGCAGGCCGCGCGGCTGTCGGCGCTGTGGGCGCGGCTGCCCGTCCCGGTCATCCCGGCACCGGGTGACCCGACGCCGTCGGCGCAGCCGCTGCGCGTGTTGGAGGACCTGCCGCGGCGCATCCGGGTCACCGACGCCCACCAGACCGGGTTCCTGGCCGCGGGAGTGCTGCTGTCGGTGGCGGGTTCGCTGATCCTGGCCGGCGCCGAGACGGTGTCGCCGTGGGCCTGGGTGCTGGTCGTGGTGGCCGCACTGGGCACGACACTTCGGGCCCGGGTGTGGGACTCGACCTCGTGCAAGGCGTGGCTGCTGAGCCAGTCGTTCCTGCTGCCCGCCGGGCTGCTGGTGGTGTTCGCGCTGACCGACCGTTATGCGGCCGCCTGGTGGGCGCTCGGCGCGCTGGTGGCGGTGGTGGCGTTCTGGATCATCGCTGCGCTCAACCCGCGGGTCGCGGACCCGGAGACCTACTCGCTGCCGATGCGCCGACTGTTCGGGTTCCTGGCCGCCGCAGTCGACGCCTCGGTGATCCCGGTGGCCGCCTATCTGCTCGGACTGTTCGAATGGGTTTTGAACCGATGACTTGTGATTTCGGCGCGCTTTCGTACGCGAGGCGTACGTTTACGCGCCGAAATCGCAGGGGGACGGGCGCGACTCTCGTCGCCGCGGTCATGGTCGCCCTGGTGGCCAACCCGGCCGCGGGGGCCGTCACCCCGCCCGAGGTGGACCCCGCCGTTGCGCCCCCACCGGGCACCGCCGGCCCGGTACAGCCGATGGCGCAACGCAGCGCGTGCACGGTCACCGGAGTCATACCGGGTACCGATCCCGCGGTGGCGAGTCCGAATCAGTTGTCGCTCAACCTGGCCGATGCGTGGCGGTACAGCCGAGGTGACGGCCAGACTGTCGCCGTCATCGACACCGGTGTGCAACCCGGGCCGCGGCTGCCCAACGTCGAATCCGGCGGTGACTTCGTGGCCAACACCGACGGCCTGACCGACTGCGACGGCCACGGCACCATGGTGGCCGGTCTGATCGCCGGCCAACCCGGAGCGGACGGATTCTCCGGTATCGCACCTGGGGCGCAACTGCTCTCGATCCGGCAGACCTCCGGCAAGTATTCGCCGAACCAGCCGGGTGAGGATCCGGTGATCGTCGAGGCCAACAATGACATCGCGACACTGGCCCGCGCCGTGGTGCGCGCCGCCGACCTGGGCGCCCGCATCATCAACATCTCCTCGGTGGCCTGCGTTCCGGCGACCACCTCGATCGACCAGAGTGCGCTCGGCGCGGCACTGCGGTACGCCGCCGTGGAACGCGATGTCGTGATCGTCGCCGCCGCGGGCAACACCGGTGGTGGTATTGCGGGCGGGACCGCCTGTGCGGCAAACCCGCCCGTTGACATGAACCGGCCCGACGATCCGCGTAACTGGGCGGGGGTGACCTCGGTGTCCACCCCGTCGTGGTGGCAGCCCTATGTGCTGTCGGTGGGGGCACTGACCCCGGGCGGCTCGCCTGCACCGTTCAGCATGTCCGGCCCGTGGGTGGGCCTGGCCGCGCCGGGGGAGAACATCACCTCGGTGAGCAACAGTCCCGACGGTGGGCTGGCCAACGGCCAACCCAACGAGAAGGGTGAGCTGACACCGGTGGCAGGGACCAGTTACGCCGCCGCCTACGTGTCCGGGGTTGCGGCCCTGGTGCGCAGTCGCTTTCCCGAACTGTCGGCCACCCAGGTGGTGCGCCGTCTGACGGTGACCGCCCGTGGCGCGGACCGCTCACCGTCGTCGCTGGTGGGCGCCGGCACCATCGATCCGGTGGCCGCCCTGACCTGGGATGTCCCCGGCCCGGGCAGTGCTCCCGACACGACGAGAGAGGTTGCGGCCCCGCCTGATCCGGTCCAGCCGGATCACACCGGACGCAATATCGCCTATATCGGAGCGGGCCTGTTGGCCCTGGTGGCTGCGTTGACCGCAGTGGTCGCCGCCCAACGACGGAAGGACAACGCCGCATGACGGCCCGACTCGCCCTGGCGGCGCTCTTCATCGTGGCAGCCGCCCTGGCCTACCCGTTCCAGACTGTCACCGGGCAGTGGGTGCTCGGTGTGACGATCGCTGCCGTGATCGTGCTGTTCGCCTGGTGGGGTGGAGAATTCGCCACCACCAAGCTGGCGCGCCGGTGGGCCATCTGGCGCGGAAACCACGGCGGGGCGACGCACCGCGACAACGGGCAGCGGGCCACCGTGGTGTTGCGCATCGAGGACCCGCTGGATGACGAACTGCCGGTCGGCCTGATCGCCGGGTACACCGACCGTTACGGACTGCGACTGGACAAGGTTCGGATCACCAGCCGCGACCTGGGTGGTGTGCGCAGCAACTGGGTCAGCCTGACGTTGGACGCGACGCAGAACCTGTCGGCCCTGCAGGCACGTTCGGCGCGGATCCCGTTGCACGACACGGTCGATGTCATCGGTCGCCGGCTGGCCGATCACCTCCGCGAGGGTGGCTGGACCGTGACACCGATCGACGACGCGCCCCGACCGGTGTCCGACGGGGCCAAGGAGACCTGGCGGGCGCTGACCGACGAATCCGGGATGCTGACCGCATACCGCATTCCGGCGGCGGCACTGCCCGATGCGTTGCAGGCGATCTGGGCGCAGCCGGCCGAGGAACGCTGGACCGCGGTGGAATTCGGCACCGACACGGTGGCCGCGGTGGCGGCGGTGCGCACTGCTGAGAAGCCCGGCACGCACCCGGTCGAGGGGCTGGCCACACTCGGCGGGCGGCAGCGCGCGACGCTAGATGCGTTGAATCCGGCTGCACCGCAGCGGCTTCCCGGACATGAGCCAGTGGGCACCCTGGTCGACGAGATCCGCTGGGTCGGACACTCCGTCAGAACATGAACGGCCGCAGGAAGCGGGTCATCCGGCGCAGGTAGTCCGGCTGGCTGATGTGCAACACGTGGTTGCCCGGGAACCAGTGGAAGGCGCACCGGTCCCAGTGCCGCCACAGCAGTTCGGCCTGCTGCGGCGGCGCCAGCTTGTCGCCGAGGCCGGCGATGATGAGCCGGCGCTCCTTGGGCACCAGCGGCGCATAGTTCAACGGTGAGTGGAACCGTGTCGCCGCGTCGGACCGAGCCTTGTCGACATGGGTAAGCCGATTACCCAGGCGCACCAGCATATTGGCGGGGAACCAATCGTCGAACGCGGCCTCCGGCGTCACCACCGGGACATTCGGGATGACCGCCTGGATGCGGTCGTCGACGGCGGCGATCAATGCCGAGGTGTAACCACCCAGCGACATGCCGGTCAGCGCGATCCGGTCGACGCCGGTGTACTCCAGGTGGTCGATCACCGAACGGAAGTCATGCACGGCCTGGGCCATCGCCTCGGCGAAACCGGCCATTCCGTCGGCGAAGTAGCCGTAACCGCTGTACGGCGAACCCGGTTCGGCCCGCTGACCGTGGAACGGCAAGGTGTAGAGCAGCACGTCATAGCCGGACCGGAAGAACCACGGCAGCGCGAAGAACAAACCGTTGAACAGGTATGCCGACCCCATGAACCCGTGGATGAGGCACAATGTCGGGCGCGGACCGTCACCGTGCACCCAATGCTGGGCGTGCACCACGTTGTTGCGGGCGTAGGAGGCTCGCTGCGCGCGCAAGGCCGGATTGATCGACTGGAAGCTGCTCTGAAACCGGATGTTGTGTACCGCACCGTGCGCCACCCACGATGCCAACAGGTTCGCCGGTCGGGTGGACACCCGAGGTGGTGTGGTGGAGGCCGGAAACGACAGTTCCGGATCCTGCCGGGCCGCCAGGTCGATGTAGAACTGCAGCGCCTCGTCCTCGTCGTGCACGGAGCCGGGATGCAGGGCGGCACCCGCCAGTCGCGGCACCATGGCGGCGCCGACGATGGAGGCCACCGTGGTGCGCAGAGCCAGATCGGCGATCGCCGAGGCATCGACCACCAGGCGCTGCCGGCGGGTCAGGTCGATCCGCCGGGGTAGACCGCGGGCGGTGGCATCGGCACCGGGAACGTCCGGGACGGGAATCGGCGGATCGATGGGTGCGGGTTCGGTCACGGCGCTGCCCTTTCTGGCCGGCCTTCCGTGGGTCCGCCGATGGTAGCCCGGTCCGGGCGGGCGTGTCAGTCAGACGTGCGGATGTAAACCGAACAGGGCGGCGGCATTGTCGTGGAACACCCCGCGCAGCCACTGCTCGTCGACACCGGGCAGTTCGCCGATGACCCGCATGGCCTCGGCATAACGGTACGGGATGTTGGGGAAATCACTGCCGAACAGGATGCGATCGCCGAGTTCGCGCAACCGCGGATGGTCCTGCGGCGGGAACGGCATCGCCGCCTCGGCGAATGGGGTGAACGCCATGGTGGTGTCGAGGTGGACCCCGGCGTACTCGGCGCAGATGTCCAGGAAATCGCTGTATTCCGGCATGCCCATGTGGGCGACGATCAGGCGTAGTCGCGGGTGGCGGGCCAGCACGGCCCGGATCGGGTCCGGCCCGGTGTGCACGCCGGGGGTCGGCCCGGACCCGCAGTGCGTGACGACCGGGATCCCGGCGTCGGCCAGCACACCCCAGACATCGTCGAGCAGGGCGTCGGTGGGGTCGTAGGCGCCGACCTGGACGTGCGCCTTGAAGACCTGCGCGCCGCCGTCGATGGCCGCGGCGACATACCGGGCGGCGCCGGGTTCGGGGAAGAAGGTGGCGGTGGACAGACAGTCCGGGGTTGCGGCGGCGAACTGGGCCGCCCAGGAGTTCAACCACGCCGCCATATCCGGTTTGTGCGGGTAGACCAGCGAGGTGAACGCCCGCACCCCGAAACCGCGCAGGGTGGCCAGCCGCCGGCTCTCGTCATCGCGGTAGGTGATGGGCCAGGCCCGACCGGTCAACGGCCCGGCATCGTCGAAGTAACGCCACACCTTGTCCATGACGTTCCTGGGCATGAAATGTGTGTGCACGTCGATGATCCCGGGCAGTCTCAGCTGCTCCCAGATCGTGCGGACCTCGGCTGTCTCATCCATCGGGAACGATCCTGTCATCCGCGGCAGTGGGGGAGACTGGGGGTATGTGGAATCCGGATGTCTACCTCGCCTTCGCCGACCACCGGGGACGTCCGTTCTTCGATCTGGTGAACCGGGTCGCGGCGAGTGCTCCGCGGCGGGTGGCCGATCTGGGCTGCGGGCCCGGCAACCTCACCGAGACCCTGACCCAGCGCTGGCCGGACGCGGTGGTGCAGGGCTGGGATTCCTCGCCGCAGATGGTGGCCGCGGCCACCGAACGCGGTCTCGATGTGCGGTTGGGCGGTATCGCCGACTGGGCGCCCGAGGCCGATACCGATGTGGTGATCTCCAACGCCGCCCTGCAGTGGGTCCCGGAGCACCGCGAGCTGGTGGTGCGCTGGGCCGGGCAGCTGGCGCCGGGATCTTGCATCGCCTTCCAGGTACCGGGCAACTTCTACGCCCCCTCACATGAGGCAGTGCGCGAGGTCGCGCGCAGCGCCGAGTTCGCCGATGCGTTGCGCGACATGCCGTTCCGGGACGCCGAGGTGGTCGGCACGCCTGCCGAATATGCCGGGTTGCTGACCGATGCGGGATGCGCCGTCGACGCCTGGGAGACCACGTATCTGCACGAGTTACGCGGTGACAAGCCAGTATTGGACTGGATCACCGGCACGGCGTTGACCCAGGTCCGGGAACGGCTGTCCGAGCAGGACTGGCAGCGCTACCGCGAGGCCATCATCCCGATGCTGGCGCAGGCCTACCCGGCGCGGCCCGACGGAACCACGTTCTTTCCGTTCCGGCGGGTGTTCGTCGTCGCACAGACCCGGTGATTTGTGGAGTCTTAGCCGTAAGGGTTACGGCTAAGACTCCACAAATCGCAGTCAGTCGAGTAGGGCGATGACCTTGGCGACGAGGTCGTCGATATCGGCGTCGGTGGTGTCGACCACCAGATCCGGGTTCTCCGGGGCCTCGTACGGGGCGTCGATCCCGGTGAGCCCCTTGAGCTCACCGGCGCGGGCCCGGGCATAGAGGCCCTTGGGGTCGCGCCGTTCACACTCGGCGACCGGCGTCGCGACGTGGACCTCCAGGAACGGCAGCTTCGCGGCGTCGTTGAGTGTGCGGGCCAGGTCCCGATCGGATTTCAGCGGGGACACCAGTGAGGCCAGCGCCACCACACCGGAATCGGCGAGCAGGCGGGTCAGATGCCCCACGCGCCGGATGTTCTCGGCGCGGTCACCGGCCGAGAAACCCAGATCATCGGACAGGCCGTGGCGCAGGTTGTCCCCGTCCAGCAGGTAGGCGACGCGGCCCGATTCGACGAGCGCGCGCTCGACCGCCACGGCCAGCGTCGACTTGCCGGATGCCGGCAGCCCGGTGAACCAGATGGTGGCCCCGCGCTGACCCGTTTTGCCCCAGCGGTATTCGCGGTCCAGCGAGGACGGATGCCACTTGATATCGGAGCGGTTGTGCCCGCTGGGTTTGACCTCACGGGGCTCGGAGATGATGCCTGCGCCGACGGTGTCGTTGGACACCTCGTCGATCAGGATGAAGGCGCCGCTGTCGCGGTTGTCGGCATACGAGTCGGCCACCACTACCGAGCTGGTGCGCAGGGTGATGGCCCCGATGTCGTTGAGTGCCAACTCGACCGGACCGTCGACCTCGTCGAGGGTCTCGGGGTCGAGTTTGGTGTGCAGTTCCTGCACGGTGGCCCGCACCGTGCGGGTGCCCTGCTTGAGCGCCAGGCGGTCACCGGCACGCAGCGCGTCGTCCAGGAACCAGCACACCGTGGCGTCCAGCTCGCGGGCGAGCACCGGAAGTTCCGCGTTCTCGGCGGCGCTGACGAACACATCGCCGCGCCCGACGTCGATATCGTCGGCCAGTTCGATCGATACCGACAGCGGGGCAACGGCGGTGGTGCGGTCATCGTCGAGTGTGTCGACCACCGTGACGGTGGAACGGGTACCGGCAGGCAGGCTGACCACGGTGTCGCCGACGCTCAGGGTTCCGGCGGACAGCCGGCCGGTGTAGCGGCGACGCTGTTCAGCAGAAGGCCGCGACACCCACTGCACCGGCAACCGTAGGCTCGCCGGCTCCGGGTGCGGTGCCGAGAGCTCCACGGCTTCCAGGTATTCGAGCAGGGTGGGGCCGGTGTACCAACCGGTGTTGTCCGAGCGGTGTACGACATTGTCGCCGAGCTTCGCGGCGATCGGGATGACGGACAGTTCGGCACCACCGAGTCGGTCGGCCACCAACTGCAGCTCGTCTTCCACCTCGGCGAACCGGTCCTTGTCGAAATCCACCAGGTCGATCTTGTTGACCGCGGCGACAAAGTGCTTGATGCCCAGCAACTTTGCGATGCGGGCGTGCCGACGGGTCTGGCGCAGCACCCCGGCGCGGGCATCGACGAGCAGGATCGCCACATGCGCGTTGGAGGCGCCGGTGAACATGTTGCGGGTGTAGCGCTCGTGACCGGGTGTATCGGCCAGGATGTAGCTGCGGGTCTCGGTGGAGAAGAACCGGTAGGCGACATCGATCGTGATGCCTTGCTCGCGTTCGGCGCGCAGACCGTCCGACAGCGCGGCCAGGTCGGCCACCCCGTCGGAGTCGGTGACCGCCTCCAGGTGGTCCAGCGGCAGGCTGTCGGTGTCGTGCAGCAGTCGGCCGATCAGGGTGCTCTTGCCGTCGTCGACCGAGCCCGCGGTGGTGATGCGAAGTAGCTGACGTGTGGACATCAGCTTTCGCCCGCGTTCTTCTTCGCTTCGCTCATCAGAAATAACCCTCCCGCTTGCGGTCTTCCATTGCGGCGACCGAAGTCCGGTCATCGGCGCGGGTTTCGCCCCGCTCGGAGACGGTGGCCGCCGAGATTTCGGTGATGACACCGTCGATGGTGGTCGCGGTTGAGCGGACCGCACCGGTGATCGTCAGATCTCCGACGGTGCGGTAGCGCACCCACTCGACGGCGGCCCGCTCCGTGCCGGTCGGCTGTGCGTACTCCGAGACCGCCAGCAGGATGCCGTCCCGCTCGAACACCTCACGCTCATGGGCGAAGTAGATCGAGGGCAGCTCAAGGTTTTCCAGCTCGATGTAACGCCAGATGTCGATCTCGGTCCAGTTCGACAGTGGGAAAACCCGCACCTGCTCGCCCTTTCGGATCCGCCCGTTGTACAGCGACCAGGGCTCGGGGCGCTGTGCGCGTGGATCCCACTGGCCGAACTCGTCGCGGAAACTGAGTATGCGTTCCTTGGCCCGGGCCCGCTCCTCGTCCCGACGTGCCCCGCCGAACGCGGCGTCGAAACCGCCGGCCTCCAGCGCGTCGAGCAAGGTGCGGGTCTGCTGCCGGTTCCGGGAGGCACCCGGTCCCGGGTCGGCGACCCGGCCGCTGTCGATGGTCTCCTGCACCGACCCGACGATCAGCTTGTGCCCGACACCGGTGGTGCGTCGATCACGGAACTCGACGACCTCGTCGAAGTTGTGCCCGGTGTCGACGTGCAGCACCGGGAACGGTAACGGATTGGGGCGAAAGGCCTTCTCCGCCAAGCGGAGCAGCACGATCGAGTCTTTACCCGCGGAGAACAGCAGCACCGGGCGCTGCAACTCGGCGGCCACCTCGCGGATGATGTGTACCGCTTCAGCCTCCAACAGCCGGAGCTCGTCTACCTGCGTCAGAGTGGTCATGTCGGCAGTCCCTCTCGGTGGGCGTCGATGCGGTAGCGGTCGACCCAGTCGTCGGACCGCTGATCGGCCTGGCGTTCCAAGACCGGTTGCGGTGCGAGCCGCGGATCCAGTCCGAGCTGTTCCAGGACGGTGGCGACGACGGTGGTGAGGTTGCGCCACAGGTACGGGTAGGAGATGTCGATCGGTTCGATTCCCTCCTGGGCGAACCAGTTTCGCCATCCTTCCTCCTGTGCGCGCAGCATCGTGATGACGTGCGCGATGGCACCGGCGTGGTACTCGGCGCGGGCGTCGCGCACCGGATCAGGCCGACCACGCCACACCCGGGTCTGCACGGCCCGCCAGAACGAGACGGCCTGGGACACCACATCGGGCCGGTACACGTGCACCAGCACCGGGTCGCTGCCCACCACATCGCGGATGGCCGACAGCAGACCGTCACCGGAACGGTCCGGCAGGCCGGCCGCCCGGTCCAGCAGCAGCGGTGTCTGATTCCACATCAGCTTGCCGCCCCACACCCCGTTGGGCGTCCGGCCGACGGTCTGGATGTAGTCACGCCAGATCTCCGGCGGCGCGAGGTCGGGTTTGCCCTCGTCGAGTGGGTCCAGCAGTCGCAGGATGGACTCGTCCTGCACCCCGGCGAACCACTGCCGCGGCTGTGGTGACTGACTGGTCGACGGCAGGTACTGGAAGAACTCCTGCGGCTCACCGGCGACACCCGTCGCGCGCAGCGATTCCACCAACAGGGTGCTTCCGCTGCGTTGCGAAGCGAGGACGAGATACGCCTTCGGGTGGGCCATGGGCGAGACTCTAACGGCAATTGTTTTGGCCCGCAGACGGGCTATTCACGTCACCGTGAGTTTAACTATTGCGCGGATTTGGATTGGTGTTCGATGCCTCTGTCGGCGGCCTTGGCGGCGCGACTCAGGGCCGGCCATTCCAGAATGGTCTTATATGTCTGCGTATAGCGTTCGGCGATTCGGGTTCCGGCGAATTCCGAAGGAATGACGTCATTGGTCTTCTGTCGCCAGTCGTTGAGCAGCAACGCCAGATCCCGCGCGACCTTCTCCGTTTCCGCAGTAAGCGGCGCGTCGAACAAGTTGTGGGTCTCGCCGGGGTCGACCCGCAGATCGTAGAGTTCCCGGTCCGGTCGGGGGCTGCGGACATGGGGTCCGACGGCGGCGCCGGGAGCGCTGTCGGCGATATCCCACGGCAGGTCCAAAAGCGGTCGGGCCGCGTAATTCTCGATATACGAAAAGTCCTTGGTCCGAATGGCGCGGATGGGGTCAAAAGAATCGTGGTAAGTCTTTGTCGAATACACCTCGCCGCGCACCGGTTCTGGTGATTTCGCGGTGAATGCCTGCGCGTGCGAAAGTCCTTGGATTTCTGCCGGTGCCTCGACCCCGAGCAGTTCCAGCAGCGTGGGCACCAGATCCACCCCGCTGAACAATTCTTCGTACACCTGCGGTGTGATGCCTGCTCCGGTCGGTGGGCGCACGATCATCGCGATCCCGGTTCCGGCGTCATACAGCGTGGATTTGGCGCGGGGCAGTGCCGGCCCGTGATCGGTCATGAAGACCACCCACGTGTTCGTGTCCAGGCCGTTGTCGGCCAGGGTGTCGAGCAGTTGACCGACCGCGGCGTCGGCGACGGTGATGGACCCGTAGAAGTCGGCCAGGTCCTGGCGGACCTCCGGGGTGTCCGGCAGATAGCCGGGTAGTTCCACCGAGTCGGGATCGGCCGGGTCATAACGGTCGTGCGGGTACGGTCGGTGGGTCTCGAAGAAGCCCGTGGTCAGCAGGAACGGTTCGGTGGGCGGTCGCCGCAGCCAGGCGGTGGCCTGCTCGACCACGTACTCGCAGTAGGAGTTCGACACGTCGTACTCGTCGAAACCGAGGCGGGTCGGGTACGACGTCTCGTGCTGCATGCCGAACAGGGCGGTGTACCAACCGGACTCGGCCAGGATGTCGGGCAGGGTGCGGACGTCGGCGCGATACTCCCAGCCGTGGTGGGCCAACCCGACCAATCCGTTGCTCTGCGGATAGCGTCCGGTGAACAGCGATCCGCGCGACGGCGAGCACAGCGGGGCGGTGGCGTGTGCGCGGGTCAGCAGGATGCCCTCGGCGGCCAACCGATCCAGCCGCGGGCTGTCCACATCGTGGCGGCCGTAGGCGCCGAGGTAGCGGCCCAGGTCATGCCAGTGCACGATCAGCACGTTCTCTTTGGGAGCGGCGCTATGCATCAGGCCACCATTCCACAGTGTGCGACCGGTCTGCAGAACCTGGCTATTTCCAGGCGAATACCGGCTGTTCCAGATCGTCGACGGCATCACCGCGGCCTTCGAGTCCGAGCCAGCGCAGCTGCAGTAGGACCGCGCCGGTCGGGGCGTGGATCAGATCGCCACCCAGCGGGATCTGCACCACCGGCCGCGGGCTCTCCGGGATGGTGATGAACCGCGGCGAATCGGTCCGCTGCAGCTGGTGCAGGCCGACCCGGTAGACGGCGACCACCTCATCGGGTGAGGGGCGCAACTCCAGCCGCCCGCCACCCCACAGCACCACCGGGGTGATCACATAACCCGAGCGGGTCGGGTAGTCGTCGAGCAATCCGAGTACGGCATCACCGGGGAGTTCGACGCCGACTTCCTCGTGCAGTTCGCGCAGCGCGGCATCGACGACGGTTTCGCCGGGGTCGAGCCGGCCGCCCGGCAGGGCCCACTGTGCGGCATGCGAACTGAGCCGCGATGCCCTGCGGCACAACAGGAATGACGCACCCCCGGAAACGTCGACCATCCGCCCGTCGAGATTGTCGGGCATCGGCCTGCCTGCCACCCAATCGTCGACCGGGGCGGGGTCCACCCGGTCCTCCCCGATACTCGAGTCGACCAGCGTGATCGCGACGGCGGCGTGGCGTTTGGCCGGGTCGGTCACGGTGCGGCGGGTGTGCCCGGCCAGGTTGGCGCGGATCCGGTCGCGCAGGGCAACATCGTAGTCGAGGATCACGGGTGGTATGGCACCCCGACGGCGCGGAAGACGAATTCCGGCGGCACGTCATAGCCCAGCGACCGGCGTGGCACCCGCGCCAGGATCTCATCGGACAGCGGCTCCTTGTAGTGCAGGGACAGCGTCCCCGAGCAGCGCGCATCGACCTGGGCGATATCGACGTTGAGCACCAACCCGGCCGACGACAGATCGGCGGTGACCGTGCCGGATTGCACTGCATCCCAACGCTGGTCGATGGTGCGTCCGGCCAGCCCCGGCATGGTGGACAGCGTGCCCAGCACCCGCTGGTCGGTGAGCACCAGCGATCCGGTGAAACCGGAGACACTTCCCACGGACCGCTTGCCCGGGACCTGGCCGGAGAAGCGCCGGGTGACGGCGACGTACTCGGCGAGGTGGATGATGCCCTCGGCCTCGACCTCGGCGCGGAGTTCCTCGGGGAGCCTGCCGATCCGCAGCAACTTGCGCAGGAATACAGCCATAGGCCGCACGATACGCCACCTGCGTGCGGTGCATCGGCGGTCGCCTACCCTCGGTGGGGTGTCCCGTCCAGCGCAGTTGGCCGCAGCGGTCGTGGCGATCGCGGTGTTCCTGACCGCACTGAGC
The DNA here is from genome assembly GCF_053345865.1 of Mycobacterium sp. C31M. Taxonomy (NCBI): domain Bacteria; kingdom Bacillati; phylum Actinomycetota; class Actinomycetes; order Mycobacteriales; family Mycobacteriaceae; genus Mycobacterium; species Mycobacterium sp. C31M. Next base: position 443,060 of record NZ_JBKFAX010000003.1, read on the forward strand.
GGGGTGGTGTGGGGCTGGTCGTGGATGGCGGCCGCGGACTGGGCGGTGCTGGATCCGCTGCACAGCTACGGGGCGGCGCACCCGCTGTGGGTGGACAGCTGGAACCTGCTGTGCAATGTGCTGCACCCGGCGGTGTTCCGACTGCTGGCACTCATCTGGATCGGATGGGCGCTCTGGCGTGGCCGGTACCGCGTCGCGATCTTCCTGACGCTCACGGTCGAGGCCTCGGGGCTGGTGGTGGTGCTGGTGAAAGCCCTTGTGGACCGGCCCCGCCCGGACACCGCCCTGGTCGACGAGTTCTCGTCGTCGTTTCCGTCCGGCCACGCGCTCGGTATCACGGTTGCGGTCATCGCGATGACGATCGCCGCGTGGGACCGGCTGCGCCGTTGGCGCACAACGACTGTGGTGCTCGGTGTGCTGACGGTGCTGATGGTGGGGTTCGGCCGGGTGGTGCTCAATGTGCACCACCCCTCGGACGTGCTGGCCGGTTGGGCGCTGGGTTATCTGTGGGTGTTGATCTGGCTGCCGGTGCTCATACTTCCCGAGGCAGTGGACGAAAAACCGGTAGCGCCCGGTACAGCACCTTGAATTCGGCGTCCTGACAGACCATCTCGACCTCGCCGTCATGGGCGATCGGGGTGGGCCCGTCGACGGCGGTGAAGCTGAATTCGGGAACCCGCAGTTCGTGGTACAGCGGGCTGAATTCCAGCCTCCCGAGGGCCAGCGCGGTCAGGATGCGCACCGTGCTGAACCGGCGGCCGGTCTCCAGGATGCGGACGTCGATCAGGCCGTCGTCCATCCGCACCCGCCGCGACGGTGCAAAACCCGACGGTGAGTACAGCGAGTTACCCAGGAAGAACAGCGAGGTCTGCACGGTCCGTCCGTCATAACGGATGCGCACCGACGGGTCGCTGCGCAGCGTGCGATACAGCGCGTAGGCACCGGCCAGCGGCTTGCCGGTCTTGTGCTCCAGCTTTTCCCGGATCCGGACGAAGTGCGGGTACGCGCCGATGCTCGCGGTGTTGACGACGGTATCGGTGTCGTTGAAGCGGATGGCGTCGACGTTGGCCGCCGAACCGGTCCGGATGGCCTCGATGGTGGCGGCGACGGTATCGCAGCCGATGTCCTTGGCGAAGTGGTTGAACGTGCCGCCGGGAAATACGGCCAACGGTACGCCGGCCTCCAGCGCGACACCCGCGGCGCAGGACACGGTGCCGTCACCGCCGCCGACCGCCAGCACCTCGGCGCGCGCGGCCGCGTCGCGGAGCTCCTGCTCGATGTCCTGATCGTCGCCGACCTCGACGACCTCCAGGGCCGGCAATGCCTCCCGCACCTCGTCGATGATCCGCGCCCCCGTCCCGCTGCCGGAGTTCGGGTTGACGACCAGAATCACGCCGGCCCCGTCGGGCCGGGCGGGGGTGTCATAACGCAGCGGACTGCTGGTGGTCGGCAGTGGTGCGGCAATGGTCGGCACGATGCGGGCCCCGACGAGCGCCACCGCGGTCCCGATCCCGAAACCGGCCAGCACGTCGCCTGGATAGTGCGCGCCGGTGGCCACCCGGGACAGCCCGACCAGCCCGGCCAGCACGCCGAGGCCGACGCCGAGCGAGCGGTTCTCCAGGCCGACACCGACCGCGAAGGCCGCCGCGCTGGCCGAATGGCCGGACGGCAGCGAGTTCGAGGTCGGCATCCGCCGGGAGCGCCGGATCAGCGGCACACCCATGTGGTCGGGTCGGGGCCGCTTCCAGATTCGCTTGGCGCCCTGATTGGTGAGCAGGCTGGTCACGGCCAGCGTCAGCACCCCGCGTCCGGCACCGCGTCGCATCGACGGCGTACCGGTGGCGGCCAGGGCGGCGCCGATGGCCAGCCACAGCTTGGAGTGGTCGGCGGCCGAGGTGAGCCGCGGCATCACGGTGTCCAGCAGCGGACTGTCGGATTCGGCGACGGCGTCGAAGATGCGGCGGTCCAGCGTTCCCAGTCCCATGGCATCCAAACTAACCAAGATCACCGTGTCCAAAACTTGACTTGACCCACAGCTGCCGCGCCGCCGACCATGGACCGATGCGCCGATTGCTCGTGATGCTTGGCGCGCTCGTGCTGATCCTCGCGACGGCGCCGCCGGCGGCCGCCGCCGAAACACCGTGGTTCGCTTCATCCGTCGGCTCCGCCACCCAGGTCATTTCGGTTGTGGGCGTGGGCGGTTCGAACGCCAAGATGGACGTCTGGGAGCGCACCGCGGCCGGCTGGCAGCCCATCGGGGTCGGCATCTCGGCGCAGATCGGATCGAACGGGATGGCCCAGGACATCCGGGAGGGATCGATGAAGACTCCGATGGGCATCTTCACCCTGGACTTCGCGTTCGGCACCGAGCCCAACCCCGGCGGCGGGCTACCGCACGTGCAGGTCGGCCCTGACCACTGGTGGGACGGTGACGTCGACAGTCCGACCTACAACACCATGCAGGTGTGTAAACGCGAGCAGTGCCCGTTCGGCATCGGCGGTGGTACCGGCACCGAGAACCTGCAGATCCCGCAGTACGCACACGCGGTGGTGATGGGCGTGAACAAGGCGCGGGTGCCCGGGGCGGGCAGTGCCTTCTTCCTGCACACCACCGACGGTGGCCCGACGGCCGGGTGCATCGCGATCGAGGATGCGATGCTGGTGAAGATCATGAAGTGGCTGCGGCCCGGTGCCCTGATCGCGGTATCTAAGTAGCAAGCGCCGGACCGGGTTTCAGATGGAACCCGAGATTCTCCGTCGACATGGTTGCCTCGTAGGTGCGGTCGTAACCTGTGGCGCAGATCTTCCAGCCGTCGGCGGTGCGGCGGTAGCGGTCACGGTAGAACGCCGCACCGATCAGCATGAAGTTGAAGTCGGCCGCGATCACCCGGTCCTGCAGGTACCAGCGACCGGTCGCCGTGTCGGGGCTCTCTAGCGTGATCTCCGGATGGTCGACCCGGTGTTCGGTGATGACGGCCGGTCCCAGCGAGGTGCGCATGTATTCGACGAGGGTGTCGCGGTCGGTGAAGCGCAGGGTGCCGCTGCCGTCCGGATTGGAGCCGTAGTCGCCGTCGATGTCCTCGGTGAGCGTCGCCGCGAAATCATCCCAGTGCTTGGTGTCCAGCGCGCGCAGGTAGCGGTACTTGACCTGTTTGATCTCTTCGATTTCACGTGCGGTGTCCGTCATGTCGGCCATCACAACACAGCGGTATCGGTCGTGTCCTAAAGTCCGGTCATGCCTCTGGTTGACGCCTTCGTCAAGAGCCCGTTCGCGGGTATCGCACCGTGGATCCTGATGGCGCTGGTGGCCGGCCCGGGCCGCTTCGAGGAGGCCGCGGCCGCCGCGTTGGGTCTGACCCTGCTGACGCTGTGGGTGGGACGGCGTCGCGGCGTCCCGGTGCATCTGCTGGAGGCCTTCACCGCGGTGTTCTTCGGTGTGCTCGCGGCCATCGGGCTGATCGTGCCGCCGGACGGCCTGGACTGGCTGCAGCGCTGGGCGGGTGAGATCAGCAATATCGCGCTGGCCGTGTTCGCGATCGTCACCCTGCTGATCGGGCGGCCCTTCACCCTGCCCTACGCCCGCGACACCACACCGCCCGAGCACTGGGAATCACCGCTGTTCCTGCGGATCAACCAGCGGATCTCGGCGGTCTGGGCCTGCGCGTTCACCGTCTCGGCGGTCGCCGGCGCGATCGGCGGCCTGCTGCTCGGCGATGCCGACAATTTCTGGACGGCCTGGATCGTGCCGATCGGCGCGATCATCTTCGCGGTGTCCTTCACCGAGTTCTATCCCGACCGTGCGACGGCCCGGGTCGCGCCCGAGCCAGGTCAGCCGGTGCCCTCGCTGCTCGCGGTGGTGGACTGGTTACCACCGTTCGTGCTGGTCACCGGGATCGCCGGGCTGGTGTCGGATTCGGTGTCCGCGCCGGTCGGGATCGGCTGCATCATCGCCGGCGCGGCCGGGTCGGCGGTGGTGCGCAGGCTGGCGCCGTCGCACAGCTGATTCAAAGGTTCAGCGGCTGAACGTGTTTCGCCTGGTCTTCGGGCTGTGGCGGAGTGTCTGTTGCACGGATTGCGTACCGTGCGGCTAGGGTGGGCTCGATATGAGCGACCCGTTGGGGTTGTCGATCGGGACGACCAATCTGGTCGCGGCTCGTGTCGGCGACTCACCTGTGACCCGGCGCGCGGTGCTGACCCTACCCACCGACGGCGCGCCGGAAGTCGGTGTGCCGTCCACCCGGCCCGGTCAGGTGCTGACCGGATTCGTTGAACGCGTAGGTGATCCGGTGCCGCTGGTGGCGCCTGACGGATCCTCGTACCTGGCCGACGACCTGCTGGTGGAGGCGCTGGAGGCGTTGATCGGCCCGGCAGTGTCGGATCAGACGGTGATCGCGGTGCCCGCGCACTGGACACCGGCCACCATGCGGACGCTGCGGGCGGCCATCCGCGCCAACCCGGTGCTGTCGCCCGGCGGGACGGCCCCGCGGCTGGTGTCGGATGCCGTCACCTCGCTGACCGCGTTGAACACCAATCCGGGATTGAATGCGACCGGTCCGGTGGTGTTGATCGACCTGGGTGGCGGCGGTACCAGCATCACGCTCGCCGATGCCGCTTCGGGCTTCGAGCCACTCGACGAGACCGCCCGCGTCGCCGACTTTTCCGGTGACCTCATCGATCAGGCGTTGCTCGGTCACGTGCTGGCCGGGGTCAACGACACCGACTCCGACGTCACCGCGGCGGTCGGCCAACTCGGCGTGCTGCGCGACGAATGCCGAAAGGCCAAGGAGCGGTTGTCGGGTACGACGGCAACCGAGGTCGAGGTCGTCCTGCCCGGTGTGCGTTCGGTGGTGCGGGTGACCCGCGCCGAACTGGAGGCGCTGCTGGCCGAGCCGTTCGCGCTGGTGCTCTCCGAACTGGACAATCTGTTGCAGCGCAACAGGATCAGCTGGTCAGATGTGTCGGTGATCGCCACCGTGGGTGGTGGGGCCAGCATTCCGATGATCACCCAGAAGCTGTCCGAGCACACCCAGACGCCGGTGGTGAACACCCCGCAGCCCGCCTTGGACGCGGCGCTGGGTGCCGCGTTGCGGGCGGCGTATGGCACCGATACCGGTGCGCAGACCGGGATGGCGCCGGCGGCCGGCGGTGACGCGCCTACCAGCCTGGCGCCGGCATCGGCGATCAGTCACGACCCGACCGGTTCGTCGACGTTCCGGGCGCTGGCATGGTCACAGGACGACGATGCCGGTGGTGAGCCGGTGCCTTACACCGGTCCCGACGACTATCCAACCGTCAACCCCTACCTGGGGGACGACACCACCAGGGTTGTCTCCCAACAGATTCCGTCCGACTACCAGGAAGCGCCCCGTGGCGTGCCGCGGGTGCCGATGGCGGTCTTCGCCGCGGCGGGCATCCTGTCGGTGGTCGCCCTCGGTGGTGTCGCGATCGCGCTGACGGGAACGTCGGAAACCCCGACGCCCACCCCGTCGACCGCCCCGGTTTCCGGGGTGTACACCCCGCCCCCGGCGCAGGCCCCGCAGCCTGTCGAGCCGCCGCCGGGTGTGGTCACCGTGACCCAGGCGCCGCCGCCCCCGCCGCAACCGGTCGCGCCGCCGCCCGAGCCCGTCGCGCCGGTGGTGCCGACGACCTACACCACCACGACGACCCCGCCGACCACCACGACGACAACAACCACCACGACGACAACGACCACGACCACGACGACCACGACGACAACCACCACGACGACCCCGCCGACCACCACAACGACGACCACGACACCGTCGACCACGACCACCACCACGACGGTCGCGCCGGTCACGACGACGCCCGAAGTGACCAGCACCCAACCGGCGATGACGACGACGTATCTGGAGATTCCGTTGCTGCCGCCCATCCCGATCCAGGTGCCCAATCAGGCCGTGCCGGCCCAGCCGTAGCCCCTCACCTGCACATACCAATTTCTCGAAGAGTTGAGCCGCCGCGACACGCCGGGTTATAGTCCCGAGGTCAAAGTCACGAATATGTAACGGCAAGCAAACGCCACGGTCTCGGCGGGTGCTGAACCAATACCCAAGGTGCGGTGAGATGGCGCGAACAGCAACGGCGAGCGGCCGATATCGGTCGTCGGCGGCGCTTGCCGCGATCGTGGCCCCGGCGGCCGTCCTGTTCTCGATCGGCTCCGAAGTCCAGCCGCCTGCCCCCACCGGCCCGGTCACCGTGGCCAGCCCGGCCATCGCGCCCGTCGCTGAGGCCACGGTCAGCGGCGTCGAGGTCATCGCGGCACCGGCGGCCTTCGCCTGGAGCCCGAACGCGGTGGTGTCGACGGCCGCAGCGGCCAACGGCGCACCGTCGGCCCAGCTGGTGGCCGCCTCGCGGTGGCGTCCGGACAACCGTCCGCTGCTGCTGCCGCCCGGGGTCGCCCCGGAGCACGGCCTGCAGGTCAAGACCATTCTGGCGGCCCGCGCCATCAGCGCGGTGTTCCCCGAGATCCGCAGCATCGGCGGTGTCCGGCCCGACGCACTGCGCTGGCATCCCAACGGCTTGGCGCTGGACGTCATGATTCCCAACCCGGGCAGTGCGCAGGGCATCGCTCTCGGCAATCAGATCGTCGCGTACGTGATGAAGAACGCCGCACGCTTCGGCATGCAGGACGCGATCTGGCGCGGCACGTACTACACCCCGACCGGTGCGCAGGGCTCCGGCGGCTACGGCCACTATGACCATGTGCACGTCACCACCACCGGTGGCGGCTACCCGACCGGTGGCGAGCTCTACTACCGCTGACGCTGAGACAGCCAGTCGGCGAGGAACCGGCCGGCGTCCAGGACGTGTCGTTCGGCGATATCGCGGGCACGGTCGGCATCACGAGCTTCGAGGGCGTCCAGTAGCGCCTCATGCTCGTCCAGCGAGTGCCGCTCGTGATCGGGGAACAGTGTCAGGAAGTTCGTCGGGACGACCCGCGCCGCCTGCTTGATCTGCGCCAGCACCCGGCCCGAATGTGCGGCGCGGTGGATCGCCTGATGGAACAGCCAGTTGGCCTCGCCGATGGTGTCCTCGCCGGAGCGTGAGGACACCTCGTCGGCCAGTTCCCGCAGCCGCACCAACTCCTCGGGCGTGACGCGCTCGGCCGCCCAGGCGGCGGCCTGCCCGGTGAGCACGCCGAGCAGGGTGAAGCTGTCCATGATGTCGTCGGCGTCGATCCCGACGACGGTGATCCCGCTGCGCGGGGCCACCTTCACCAGACCCTCGAAGGACAGTTCCAGCAGCGCCTCACGGACCGGGGTTCGGCTGGTCGCGAACTCCTCGGTGATGGCGTCCAGGTCGATGCGGGTGCCCGGTTCGAGCGCGCCGGTCAGAATCCGGTTACGCAGTTCGCGGGCGGCGCGTTCGCGCACGGTGCCGGAGACGTCCACCGGTCGGGTCATCGCTGCAGCCTAGCCGAGATCGTCATTGAAATCTGATATATCAGATGTTAGGTTTCAGAAATGCGGACCGATCAGATGTCACTCGTCGCCTTCATGCAGGCCGGCAGCACCTCGGTGTACGCCGGGTCGTGGCGGCACCCGGCGACCGAACACAACTACCTCGACGCCTCCTACTACGCGAAGATCGGCAGGCAGCTCGAGGAGGGCTGCTTCGACCTGATGTTCTTCGACGACCGGCTGGCCATGCCCGGCATCTACGGGGGATCGGTCGCCGAGGCCGTCAAGTACGGGGCGCGACCGGTGAAGCTCGACCTCAGCGTGGTGCTCGGGGTGCTGGCCCAGGCGACGTCGCGCATCGGTCTCGGTGCGACGTACTCCACCACCTATTACGCGCCGTTCCACGTCGCCCGGACCTTCGCCTCGCTGGACCACCTGTCCCGCGGCCGCGCCGCCTGGAACGTCGTCACCTCGGTCAATGACAGCGAGGCGCAGAACTACGGACTGGAGTCCCATCTCGGTCACGACGAGCGCTACGACCGCGCCGACGAATTCCTCGATGTCGTGGCCGGTCTGTGGGACACCTGGGAGGCCGACGCGATCCTGCACGACCGCGAGAACGGCATCTACGCCGACCCGACCAAGGTGCACGAACTCAACCATGTGGGCCAGTACTTCTCCGCGCGCGGACCGCTGACGGTACCCCGCACCCCGCAGGGCCGACCCGTCATCCTGCAGGCCGGCTCCTCGGGTCGTGGGCGCGACTTCGCCTCCCGCTGGGCCGATCTGATCTTCACCGGCGACCCGGGCATCGAGGTCGCCAAAACCCACTACGCCGACCAGAAGCAGCGGATCGCCGACAGTGGACGCGACCCGGCCTCGGTGCGGATCTGCCCGATGGGGTATGCGGTGATCGGTGAATCCGAGGCGCACGCCAAGGAACGCGAGGCGATGTTCCTCAACGATCTCGTGGACCCGATGGCCTCGCTGACCCTACTGTCGGAGCTGATGAATTACGACTTCGCCCAACATGATCTGGACGATCCGGTAACCGACGAGTTGATCGCCTCGGTGTCGGGCATCCGCGGCCTGGTGCAGAACCTGCGCACCCATATCGGCGGTGACACTGTCACCGTGCGCGACCTGGCCGGCCACCGCGCCACCCTGCTACAAGGCCCGCGCTTCGTCGGCACCGGAGCCCAGGTCGCCGACCAGATGGAGGAATGGTTCCACGGCGGCGCCTGTGACGGATTCGTGCTGGCCGCAACACATTGCCCGGGCTCCTACGAGGAATTCGTCCGGCTGGTGGTGCCCGAGTTGCAGCACCGCGGTGTGTTCCGTGACCGGTACCAGGGCTCGACGCTGCGCGAGCATCTCGGTCTGGCCAATCCCGACCGGACCGCGGCGGGAGTGCCGTCCTAGTGGCCGATATGCTCAGCGGCGTCCGGGTTCTCGACCTCGCCACGCTGGCCGCCGCGCCGTTGGCGGCCACCTACCTCGGTGAGTACGGCGCCGACGTCATCAAGATCGAGGAACCCCGCAACGGTGACCCGATCCGCACCTGGGGCAACCAGCGCGACGGCGTCGGACTGATGTGGAAATCCGTGTCGCGCAACAAGAGATCGATCACCCTGAACCTGCGGGTGTCGGCCGGTCAGGACATCGTCCGGCGCCTTGTCGCGCAGGCCGATGTGGTGATCGTCAACACCCGGCCGCAGACCCTGCAGAAGTGGGGCTTGGACTACGCGAGCCTGCGCGCGGTCAACGACCGGATCGTGATGCTGCACATCACCGGATTCGGACTGTCCGGGCCCAAGAGTCAGCGCCCCGGCTTCGGCACCCTCGGCGAGGCGATGAGCACCTTCGCCCACGTCACCGGTGAGAAGGGCGGGCCGCCCACGCTGCCGCCGTTCATGCTGGCCGACGGTGTCGCCTCGCTGAATGCCGCCTACGCGGTGATGATGGCGCTGTACCACCGCGATGTGCACGGCGCGGGTGGGCAGTTGATCGACATCAACCTCGTCGATCCACTGGCCCGGCTGCTGGAGCAGAACCTGCTGGGCTACGACCAGCTCGGCATCGTCACCGAACGCAGCGGCAACCGGTGGGATATCTCGGCCCCGCGCAACACCTATCAGACCTCGGACGGGAAATGGCTGGCGATGTCCGGAAGTTCGCCGACGCTGGCGTTGCGGGTGTTCAAGGCGATCGGCCGCGACGATCTGGTCAGCGACGACGACTTCTCCGACCCGCAACGCCGGCTGGCCCGGGCCGCCGAGGTGGACGCCGTCGTCGCGGAATGGGTTGCCGGTCAGACCCTCTCGGACGCAATGGCAATCTTCGATGCTGCTGAGGTGGCGGCTTGCCCGGTTTACGACGTCGCCGACATGGTCGCCGACGAACAGCTCAAGCACCGCGAGGTGTTCGTCTCGGTGCCCGATGAGGAACTGGGTGCGATGACCGTGCAGGCTCCGGTGCCGCGGTTCTCCGGTGACGACGCCCGACTGGAACATCTGGGTCCCAGACTGGGCGAGCACAATGCCGAGGTGTATGGCGAACTGCTGGGCCTCGACCAAGACGATATCGACAAATTGCGCGCCGACGGCGTGCTCTGAAAAACAGGGGAATTCGCGTACATGACCGACCTGATCCGGCGCTCCGAACTGGCCCTGCCGGCCTGCAATGACCACATGTTCGTCAAGGGCGTCAACTGCGGCGCCGACCTGGTGTTCCTCGATCTGGAGGACGCCACCCCGGTGGCGCTCAAGGTGGAATCCCGGGCCAAGGCCATCCATGCACTGACCCAACTGGATTGGGGCCGCACCGCCCGCGCCATCCGGATCAACGGCCTGGACACCCAGTGGTGCCATGACGACATCATCGAGGTCGTCACCCAGGCAGGCGCACAGCTGGACACGATAGTGGTGCCCAAGGCCAAGACCGCACGCGACGTCTGGTGGGTTGATCTGCTGCTGACCCAGCTGGAGGAAAAACTGGGACTGACCAAGCAGATCCGGCTCGAGGTACTGATCGAGGAGGTCGAGGGTCTGGCCAACGCCGAGGAGATCGTGCGGGCCAGTCCGCGGCTGGACGCGGTGATCTTCGGTGTCGGCGATTTCTCGCTCTCGCAGGGCGCGCGGGTGGACACCAACTTCGTCCCGATGGGTGAGTATCCCGGCGACTTCTGGGCGTACGCCCGCAACAAGATCATGGTGGCCGCGCGGATCGCCGGTATCGACGCCATCGACTCGCCCTACCCCGATTACAAGGACCTGGCCGGTTACGAGGCCGAGGCGCGCCGGTCCTCGCTGTACGGCTACACCGGCAAATGGGCGATCCACCCCACCCAGATTCCGATCGCCAATGAGGTCTTCGCCCCGACCGCCGAGGAGATCGCGCTGGCCAAGCGCAACATGGCGGCCTACCGGGAGGCCGAGGCCGCCGGCCGCGGTGCGGTGGGTGTCGAGGGTGTGCTGGTCGACGCCGCGCACGTGAAGAAGGCCGAAGAGGTGCTGGCGCGGGCCGCGTTGATCGGAGGCTAGCTCGGTACCGATCGGGCGACGCTGGAGTACGGCAGGTTGCTACTGGTCTGCGGATCCACCTGGACCGGCCGCCCCACGAACGGAAAGGCCCGCTGCGGGCAGGCCGGGCGGTCGCAGATCCGGCAGCCCGCACCGATCGGCACCGTCGCCTCCTCATCGGTCAGATCGATCCCGACCGAATAGACCAGCTTGTCGGCATGTGTCAGATCGCAGCCCAGGCCGATCGCAAAACTCTTCGGCGTGCCGAGATATCGGCTCGGGGTGGACGTCGAGGTCTTCGCGAGCCAGAAGTAGCTACGGCCATCCGGCATCTGCGCCACCTGGGTGAGGAACTCACCCGGCCGGGAGAACGCATGGTGCACCACCCACAGTGGGCAGTTGCCGCCGACCCGGGAGAAGTGAAAGGCCGTGGCGGACTGACGCTTCGAGATGTTGCCAGCACTGTCGGTGCGAACGAAGATGAACGGCACCCCGCGGGCATCCGGACGCTGCAGAGTCGACAGCCGGTGGCAGACGGTCTCGAACCCCATCTCGAAACGCCGTGCCAGCTGGTCGATGTCGTAGCGGAGCTCTTCGGCCGCGGACAGGAAGAGGCGGTAGGGCAGCAGTAATGCGCCGGCGAAGTAGTTCGCAAGCCCGATCCGGGCCACATCGCGAGCTTCGGCGCTGAGTTGGTCGTCGGTGGCCACGATCGCCCCGATCAGATCCGAATGCAGGAGCAGCGCAAGCTGAGTGGCCATTTGAAAGGCGCGCTGACCGGGTAACAGCCAGCGCGCCAGATAGAGCGCCCTGGTGTCCGGCAAGTAGCGGCGCTTCACCCCGGCGCCCAGGTTGTCACCGTCGTCGATCAGGACGGTGATCCCGAATTCGTCGGCCAGCAGGTCGGCGAGTTGACCGTCCAGACCGCCGATGTGAAATCCGCGGCGTGCGAACAGTTCCTCGGCCGCGCGATCCAGCGCGTCGATGTAATTGCGCCGGTCATAGAAGAAGTCGCGGACCTCCTCGAACGGCATCGGCTGCTGGGCGCCGGATACCGCGTCCAGGTTGGCCCGGCCGTGCACGGATTCCAATTCGGCGGTGGCATCGTGCAGGCGACGGTGCAGGCTCACCAGGGTCTGCCCGATCTCGGGCATCCGCGCGACCAGTTCCTCGATCTGCGCGACGGTTGCCGATCCGTCGGTGAGGACCTCCCGGAGGTCGGATACCAGGCGGGCGTCCGAGTCGGGTGCGAAGTAGTGCGTCGGCAGGTCGAATCGGTCCGACAGGGCCAACAGGACGGCCACCGTGATCGGGCGCTGGTCGTTCTCCAGTTGGTTGACGTAGCTGGTGGACAGTCCGAGCGCGCGCGCCAGCGCGACCTGAGTCAGGCCCTTCTCATCCCTGAGCCGTCGCAGACGGGCTCCCGCGAATGTCTTCGCCACCGTGGGCGACTCTATCCCAACTGTCTTACACACGATTCGCAAAAGTCGCAGAGCAAGGACACAAAATTACGCATTTACAGGTACTTTCGCACGTCAAAAGCCAGTGCGTAGCGTGCGGATCATGCAGAACCATGAGGTCCGTACCCGTCGCAGCGCCGAAGATTTCCCCCGCACCGAACACCTCGCCTGGAAGATCGCCGAGGTCGCCGCCGACCCGGTGGAGATCGATCCGGCCACCGAGGAGATGGTGATCAACCGCATCATCGACAACGCGTCGGTGTCCGCGGCCTCGGTGATCCGACGGCCCGTGACCGTCGCCCGCGCCCAGGCGCTGGCTCATCCGACCCGCCAGGGCGCCGCCGTCTTCGGTGTCGAAGGCACCTACTCGGCGGAATGGGCCGCCTACGCCAACGGTGTGGCCGTTCGTGAACTCGACTTCCACGACACCTTCCTGGCCGCCGAGTACTCCCACCCCGGTGACAACATCCCTGCTCTGGTGGCCGTCGGGCAACAGCTGGGCATCCGCGGTTCCGATCTGATCCGCGGCCTGGCGACCGCCTATGAGGTCCAGGTGGACCTGGTCAAGGGCATCTGCCTGCACGAGAACAAGATCGACCATGTCGCCCACCTCGGGCCGTCCGCTGCCGCCGGCCTCGGCACCATGCTGCGGCTGGATACCGAGACGATCTACAACGCCATCGGCCAGGCCCTGCACCTGACCACCGCCACCCGGCAGTCCCGCAAGGGGCTGATCTCCAGCTGGAAGGCCTACGCCCCGGCTTGGGCCGGAAAGGTCGCCATCGAGGCCGTGGACCGCGCTATGCGCGGCGAGGGTTCCCCGGCCCCCATCTGGGAGGGCGAGGACGGTGTCATCGCCTGGATGCTGGGCGGGCCGGAACGTACCTACACCGTGCCGCTGCCGCAGCCGGGCGAGCCCAAGCGCGCGATTCTGGACACCTACACCAAGGAGCATTCAGCCGAGTACCAGAGTCAGGCGCCCATCGACCTGGCCCGCCGGATGCGCGAGCGCATCGGTGACCTGGAGCAGATTGCCTCGATCGTGCTGCACACCAGCAACCACACCCACGTGGTGATCGGCACCGGATCGAATGACCCACAGAAGTTCGACCCGGACGCCTCACGCGAGACGCTGGACCACTCGGTGATGTACATCTTCGCTGTCGCGCTGCAGGACGGCACCTGGCACCACGAGCATTCCTACGCCCCGGAGCGCGCGCACCGCCCCGACACCATCGAGCTGTGGAGCAAGATCTCCACCGTCGAGGACCCGGAGTGGACGCGTCGTTACCACAGCACCGACCCGGCCGAAAAGGCCTTCGGCGCCAAGGCTGTCATCACCCTCAAGAGCGGCGAGACCATCATCGACGAGCTCGCCGTCGCCGATGCGCACCCGCTGGGTGCCCGGCCCTTCGCCCGCGAGCAGTACGTGCACAAGTTCGGTGTGCTAGCCGAGGGTGTGGTGGAAGCCGAAGAGCAGCAGCGCTTCCTGAACGTCGCCGATGGTGTCGCGAGCATCAAGCCCGGCGGCCTGGGCGCGCTCAACATCAAGGTCGACCCGCGGGTCATCGAAAAGGCACCGACGATTCCCTCGGGGATCTTCCGGTGAGCGGCGGTCTGCTCGGTGCGACGACCTCGGCTGCCGAGAAGCGCGCCAAGTTTCGCACCGCACTGAATTCCGGCCGGTTACAACGCTACCCGGGTGCCTTCTCGCCACTGGTGGCCAAGCTGGTCGCCGAGATCGGCTTCGACGGTGTCTATGTCTCCGGTGCGGTGCTCTCGGCCGACCTGGGTCTGCCCGATATCGGGCTCACCACCCTGACCGAGGTGACCAGTCGCGGCGCGCAGATCGCGGCGGCGACGGATCTGCCGACGCTGATCGACGCGGACACCGGTTTCGGCGAGCCGATGAGCGCGGCGCGCACGGTCACCCTGATGGAGGACGCCGGCCTGGCCGGTCTGCACCTCGAGGATCAGGTGAACCCGAAGCGCTGCGGGCATCTGGACGGCAAGGCGGTGGTCGAGACCTCGGAGATGGTGAAGCGGCTGCGGGCTGCAGTGGCGGCGCGACGTGACCCGAACTTCATCATCTGTGCCCGCACCGACGCCGCGGGCATCGAGGGGATCGGGGCGGCCATCGACCGAGCCAAGGCCTACGCCGACGCCGGAGCCGACCTCATCTTCACCGAGGCCCTGTACAACCCGGCCGATTTCGAGCACTTCCGCGACGCGGTCGACACTCCGCTGCTGGCCAACATGACCGAGTTCGGCAAATCCGAACTGCTGACCGCCGGCCAGCTGTCCGACATCGGCTACAACATGGTCATCTACCCGGTCACCACGCTGCGGCTGGCCATGCATGCGGTCGAGGTCGGTCTGCGCGAGATCGCCTCGGCAGGAACACAGTCCGGTCTGCTGACCCAGATGCAACACCGCAGTCGGCTCTATGAACTGCTGCGCTACGCCGAGTACAACGAATTCGACTCCGATATCTACAATTTCGCACTGCAGGGAGTGACACCATGAGCGCTGTTGAAGATAGCCCGCGCATCTACAAGGGTCTGGCCGGCGTTGTCGTCGACACGACCGCGGTCTCCAAGGTGGTCCCCGAAACCAACTCGCTGACCTACCGCGGTTACGCGGTGGAGGATCTGGCCACCAAGTGCTCCTTCGAGGAGGTCGCCTACCTGCTGTGGCACGGCGAGCTGCCGAACGATCAGGAGTTGGCGCTGTTCACGCAGCGTGAGCGGGCCGCTCGGCGGATGGACCGCAACATGCAGTCGCTGCTGTCCAAGCTGCCCGACACGTGCCATCCGATGGACACCGTGCGCACCCTGATCAGCTATATGGGCGCCCAGGATCCCGATGAGGACGACAGCAGCCCGAAGTCGAACTACGAGAAGTCACTGCGGATGCTCGCCGTGCTGCCGACGATCGTCGCCGCCGATATGCGTCGGCGGCGCGGTCTCGATCCGATCGCCCCGCACAGCCATATGAGCTACTCGCAGAATTTCCTGCACATGTGCTTCGGCGACGTGCCGGAGAAGGCCATTGTCGACGCGTTCGAGGCGTCGATGGTGCTCTATGCCGAGCACAGCTTCAATGCTTCCACCTTCGCCGCTCGGGTCGTCACCTCGACCCAGTCCGATATCTACAGCGCCGTCACTGCGGGGATCGGCGCGCTTAAGGGCCCGCTACACGGTGGCGCCAACGAGGCCGTCATGCACGACATGTTGGAGATCGGCAGTGCCGACAAGGCGTCGGCGTGGTTGCACGGCAAGCTGTCCCGCAAGGACAAGGTGATGGGCTTCGGGCACCGCGTCTACAAGAACGGCGACTCCCGCGTACCAACCATGAAAGAGGCGCTGATCCGCGTCGCCGAGGTCCGCGACGGCAAGAAGTGGCTGGATATCTACAACGTGTTGGAGGCCGATATGGCCGCGGCCACCGGGATCAAGCCCAACCTGGACTTCCCGACCGGCCCGGCATACCACCTGATGGGCTTCGACATCGGTTGCTTCACACCGATCTTCGTGATGAGCCGGATCACCGGCTGGACCGCCCACATCATGGAACAGACCGCCTCCAACGCGTTGATCCGCCCGCTCAGTGAGTATGTGGGTCCGGTTCAGCGACCGCTCGAACGGTGATCTCCAAGGTACTGGTCGCCAACCGCGGTGAGATCGCGATCCGCGCCTTCCGCGCGGCGTTCGAACTCGGTGCGACGACGGTCGCGGTGTACCCGTTCGAGGATCGCAACTCGGTACACCGGTTGAAGGCCGACGAGTCGTATCAGATCGGCGAGGAGGGCCACCCGGTCCGGGCCTACCTGTCGGTGGACGAGATCATCCGGGTGGCCAAGCATGCCGGCGCGGATGCGGTCTATCCGGGTTACGGGTTCCTGTCCGAGAATCCCGAGCTCGCTTCGGCGTGTGCGGCCGAGGGCATCACGTTTGTCGGACCCTCTTCGGATGTGTTGGAGCTGACCGGGAACAAGGCCAGTGCCATCGCGGCGGCCAAGGCTGCCGGTCTGCCGGTGCTGACCTCCTCGGAGCCGTCGGCGGATGTCGACGCGCTGCTGCACGCCGCGGAGGCGATGGAGTTTCCGGTGTTCGTCAAGGCAGTCGCCGGTGGCGGTGGCCGGGGTATGCGCCGGGTCGCGGAGGCCTCGGGCCTGCGCGAGGCCATCGAGGCGGCCTCGCGGGAGGCCGAGTCGGCCTTCGGTGACCCGACGGTGTTCCTCGAGCAGGCGGTCGTCAATCCGCGCCATATCGAGGTGCAGATCCTGGCCGACGGCGTCGGCAACGTGATCCACCTGTTCGAGCGGGACTGCAGCCTGCAGCGTCGGCATCAGAAGGTCATCGAGCTCGCGCCGGCACCGAACTTGGAACCAGAACTGCGGGAACGTATCTGCGCAGACGCGGTGGCCTTTGCCAAGCACATCGGGTACAGCTGCGCCGGTACCGTGGAGTTCCTGCTCGACGAGCGCGGACGGCATGTGTTCATCGAGATGAACCCGCGGATCCAGGTGGAACACACGGTGACCGAGGAGATCACCGATGTGGACCTGGTGCAGAGCCAACTCCGGATCGCGGCCGGCGAGACGCTGGCCGATCTCGGGCTGAGCCAGGACGGCCTGCAGATCCGGGGCGCTGCCATGCAGTGCCGGATCACCACCGAGGACCCGGCCAACG
>NZ_JBKFAX010000030.1:0-44230 GCF_053345865.1 Mycobacterium sp. C31M
ACCCAGCAGCACCACCGACCGCACGAAAACACGCCCGGCCTTGGGGCGTCGACCCACTACGGCCTCCACACCCCTTGACTCGACCTACAGCCAGCTAGCCCTGCCCCCCCTTCTGGCGAGCGTGCGGGTCTGCACCCGACACACCGACCCCACCACAAAGAAAACGCACGTTCGCCGGCTGCCCGGCGAACGTGCGCTCTGAGGGAAAAGTCAGGAAATGGTGATCGACTCGATGACCACCGGCTCGGTGGGCCGGTCGCCGCGATCGGTCGCGGTGGTGGCGATGGCGTCGACGACCTTCTGCGACTCCGGATCGACGACCTCACCGAAGATGGTGTGCCGACGGTTCAGGTGCGGGGTCTTGCCGACGGTGATGAAGAACTGCGACCCGTTGGTGCCCGGTCCGGCGTTGGCCATGGCCAGCAGGTAGGGCTTGTCGAACTGCAGTTCCGGGTGGAACTCGTCGGCGAATTGGTAACCCGGGCCACCGCGACCGGTACCGGTCGGGTCGCCACCCTGGATCATGAAGCCGTCGATGACGCGGTGGAAGATGGCGCCGTCGTAGAACGGTCCCGAAGAACCGCCGGTGGCGTTCTCGGTGCTGTAGTCCTTGGTCCCCTGCGCCAGGCCGGTGAAGTTGGACACCGTCTTGGGGGCGTGGTTGCCGAACAGGGCGATCTTGATGTCGCCACGGTTGGTGTGCAGCGTCGCGGTCGCTGTCTGAATTGGGCTCGTCACGGATTTCAGTCTGCCATTCACAGTTCGGCGACCGACGCCGCCCCCGCACGAATAGGCTTGCGGCCATGAGCGCGAAGACGACCGCCGTACAACTGACTCCTGCCGAGCGGTTCAGCCGCGGCCTGAAGTATTCGACGGTGGGGCCGGTCGACATGACCAGGGGAGCGGTCGGTATCACCGCGCAGACCGTGGGCTCCTCGGCCGGCTGGTTACGCGACCGGTACCGCAGCGGCAAGCTGCGTGCGGATCTGGAGAACGCCCAGGAGGTCGTGGCCACCGAGCTCGCGGCGGCCCAGGAGGTCATCACCAGCCTGCCGCAGGCACTGCAGAACGCCCGCCGTCCCAAGCGGCGCCCACGGCCGGTGGTCCTGGTGCTCGCCGGTGCCGGTGTGCTGGCCGTCGGCGCGGTGACGTTCTCCATCGTGCGCCGCTCCATGCGGCCGGAGCCCTCGACGCTGCCGCCGAGTGTGGAGATCACACCCAAACCCTGACGCGGCCGGGCGGCGCGCGGTGTATCACTTATGGGACATTTCGTGCGCTGAGAGGATCCCGGGATGACCGCAGACGTCGTGGCACCGAAGCTTCCGGACGGCGGCGTCCTGCCGTTCCCGCCGGTTCCGTCGGCCAGTGTGGCCGGCCGGACCTTGGGTGAGTCCAGCTACGCGCAACGTGAGGTCCCGCGCCGGTTGCACGAGGGCACCCCCAACATCGTGATCGTGCTGATCGACGATGCCGGGCCCGGGCTGCCCACCGCATTCGGCGGCGAGATCAACACCGCGACGCTGGACCGCTTCTGTACGGAAGGCGTGTCCTACAACCGTTTTCACACTACGGCCATGTGCTCCCCGACCCGGGCCTCACTGCTGACCGGCCGCAATCACCATGAGATCGGCAACGGACAGATCGCCGAGCTGGCCAACGACTGGGACGGCTACTCGGGCAAGATCCCGCGGTCAGCCGCCACCGTCGCCGAGGTACTCAAGCAGTACGGTTACGCGACGTCGGCGTTCGGCAAATGGCACAACACCCCGGCCGAGGAGACCACCGCAGCCGGTCCGTTCGAGAATTGGCCCACCGGACTGGGTTTCGAGTACTTCTACGGGTTCCTGGCGGGTGAGGCGTCGCAGTACGAGCCGCACCTGGTGCGCAACACCACCGTCGTCGCACCGTCAAAGACACCCGAGGAGGGGTATCACCTGTCGGAGGATCTGGCCGATGACGCCATCGGTTGGTTGCGCCGGCACAAGGCCTTCAATGCCGACAAACCCTTCTTCATGTATTGGGCCAGTGGCTGCCTGCACGGACCGCACCACATCATGAAGGAATGGGCGGACAAGTACGCCGGCAAGTTCGACGACGGCTGGGATGCGTACCGGGAGCGTGTCTTTGCCCGTGCCAAGGACAAGGGATGGATTCCGCAGGACTGTGCGCTGACCGCCCGGGATGAGACCCTGGCCGCGTGGGATGACATTCCCGAGGACGAGAAGCCCTTCCAGCGGCGGCTGATGGAGGTCGCCGCCGGTTACGCCGAGCATGTGGACGTTCAGGTCGGGCGGATCTCCGATGAGCTCGACGAGCTCGGCTACGGCGACAACACCCTGTTCTTCTACATCTGGGGTGACAACGGTTCATCCGGTGAGGGACAGAACGGGACGATTGCGGAACTGTTGGCGCAGAACGGAATTCCCACGACCGTGCGTCAGCATATCGACGCCCTGGACGAGCTGGGCGGCCTCGACGTGTTGGGCTCACCGTTGGTGGACAACCAGTACCACGCCGGCTGGGCGTGGGCGGGCAGCACGCCGTACAAGGGCATGAAGCTGCTGGCCTCGCATCTGGGCGGGACCCGCAATCCGTTGGCGGTGCGTTGGCCGGCGCGGGTCACCGCGGATCCGGTACCCCGTGACGTCTTCCTGCACTGCAACGACATCGTCCCGACCATCTACGACGTGGTGGGCATCGAGCCGCCTCGGACCGTGGCCGGGGAGCAGCAGATCCCGATCGCCGGCGCCAGCTTCGCCCGTACGCTTGTCGACCGAGATGCACTGGGCGGCAGGAAGACTCAGTACTTCGAGATCATGGGCAGCCGGGCCATCTACGATGACGGTTGGTTGGCCTGTGCGCGAGGGCCGCGGCTGCCGTGGGTTCCGGGCGCGCCGGAAGGCATCGCGACCTGGACGCCGGATCAGGACCGCTGGGAGCTGTACCACTTGGACACCGACTGGTCGCAGGCCAATGACGTGTCCGCTGACGAACCCGATAAGTTGGCCCAACTGCGCGAGTTGTTCGCCATCGAGGCCGCCCGCAACGCCGTGCTGCCCGTTGGTGGTGGACTCTGGGTACCGGTGTACCACCCGGAACTGCGGATCGCGCCGCCATACCGGGAGTGGACGTTCGCCGGGGACATGGTGCGGATGCCCGAATTCTGCGCGCCCGCACTGGGGAACAAGGACAACACCGTGACCATCGATGTGGATGTCCCGGCGGCCGGCAGTGGGGTGTTGTATGCCCTCGGCGCCGCGGCGGGCGGGCTGACCTGTTATCTGGACGACGGGTTCCTCTGCTACGAGTACAACCTGTTCATCCTGATGCGCACCAAGATTCGGTCGACGCAACCCGTTTCGCCAGGCAGACACACCATCGTCGTGGACACCCGGTACGCCGAGGTGCGGCCGGGCGGTCCGCTGGACATGACGTTGTCCGTGGATGGAACCGAGGTGGCCGCAGGCCAGGTGCCGGTATCGGCACCGCTGCTGTTCACCGCGAACGACTGCCTGGACATCGGGACGTGCCTCGGATCACCCGTGTCGTTGGATTACCGGGAGCGCGCACCGTTCCCGTCCGAGGGGCAGATCCGGCAGGTGCACGTCACGTACAGCTGAGCGGCGTCGGTCAGCCGAAAGCCGCAGCACAGCAAGGTATCCCGGTAGATCGTCGGACGGCACTGTTCCGGCCGGGGTCGTCGGTCGGTATGTTCTGCGGGTGTGGGAAGAACAGCCAGGACGGTCCGCTCTGGTCCGTACACTCTGGCGTGCGCAGGTGGACCGTCCCGGGCGCTACCCCGTGACCGGGTCCGAGTACTGGGGCCTGTCCTTCATCCGGCGCCAGGACGGTACGCCGGCCGCCGAACTGGACGGTCCGAGCCTGCGTGGCCGGACGGTCGACGGGCACCTTGGCGAACGGTATTGGGGTGTTGAGCTCGCCGCGTACGTGGCAGTTCCCGGCGTCCCCAAACGCGCCCTCCTCGGCGAGACGGTGAACCTGCCGATCTCGAAGGAGCACGTCACCCTCGGCGAGCACCGATGGCCGATACCGGACTACACCGAACTCGAGGACTGGGTGAATCACCTGGCCGAGCACGGCGGGCTCCTGGTCGACGAAGAGGTCCGCAAGGCGCTCGACGGTGACCGGATCGGCGCTTCGGCACGCACCTGGCAGCGCCGCTATCGTCGTACGGTCGGGTTGACCGCTGGGCAGGTCGAACAGCTTCATCGCGCCCAACTCGGCTACCTGCTGTTGCAGAGCGGGCACACACCTGCCGAGGCTGCCGCCGGTGCGGGTTTCGCCGATCAGCCCCACCTGACGCGCGCCCTGCGGTTGATCCGAGGTCAGACGCCGGCCGCGATAATTGCCGCCCAGCGTCGACGCCAGGACTGATCCGGGTGGGAATGTGTCGTTCTCGTTCAAGAAGTTCACCCGCGTGCCGCGATCAACTGGCCTGGACGAAAGGACAGCCCCGTGCCAGTAGTTCCCGCCACACCGCCCGGCTTCGCCACCATCAACCCATTCATCGTCACTCGTGACGCAGACGGCCTGATCCGATTCCTGACGACGGTATTCGACGGCGTCGAGCGCCTCGACGCCCGCACCATCGACGACGACGGACTACTGCTCCACGCCGAGCTTCAGATCGGCGGCACGACCGTGATGTTCGCCGAACGAAAGCCCGGGTGGCCGTTCACCCCAGTGCTGCTCCAGATTTACGTCGACGATGTCGATGTCGTGCTGGGCCGCGCGGTCGCGGCCGGCGCGGAGATCATCACCCGCCCTACCGACTTCTTCGGCGATGTGCTGTCCCGCTTCCTCGATCCATGGCGCAACCTGTGGTGGGTCTACCAATACGGCGGAGCCGACACCGATACCGGTTGGACCGAGAGCGTCGACGCGTCGCCAGGGTGGGAGCCGACCCCGGAACTGTCCTACGTCCACAACACACTGCTCGCGGCACTGCCCAGAGTCTGCGACGCGCAGCAGTGAGCAACGGCGAGATGGGCTACCACGATCCGGACGCCCCGTGGAATCAGGAACCCCACCGGGATCCGGCGAGCTGGAACAGCGATGTCATAGCCGAGTTTCGCGCCAACGCGGGACATGTCGGCGGTGATTACGACAGCGTTCCGCTGATCCTGTTGACCACGACCGGAGCCCGCAGCGGCGCGGCCCGCGTGGTACCGCTGGCGCCGAACTATCGCGACGGAACCCTGTACCTGAGCTCGTTCCGGGAGGACCGAGATCCGGACTGGTTTCACAACATCCGCGCGAACCCCGCCGTCATTGTCGAGGTCGGTGATCAGGTGCGCCCCGCTCTGGCGCGCCCACTGACCGGTGCCGAGTATGACGAGTTCGCCGATTGGGTCCGGCAGCACAATCCGTTGCTCGCGGAGTTCCAGCAGACGATCCACCGACCGGTGCCGCTGGTGACGATCGACTTCTCACGGACCCTTCCAACACAGAAATAGGCCAGACCGAGTTCGGTCTGGCCTGCCTCTCATGCTGAGACGTACTAAATTCCCTTCGGCGCAACGGCTTACAGCCGTGCGGGCTGCCGGACAACCCTGTCGGTGGGCGGTTCCGCGCTCGCTTCCGGTCAATTGCCCGTCAAGGACAGCTGAAAACGGGGCCAGCCCCACTGGCTGTAGGTGGTGTCAAGGCCTGGGATGGGCGTGGTGGATCGGCATCCGCGTTGGGGATGCTGTGGTGTCGGCGACATGGGCGGGATTGACCTGCCCCGACACCGGAACCGCCGCCATCACACTCGCCGCCGCGTCACCCAGGCCCGAGCCGTTCATCGTGAACTCTGTCGGACTGACCAGCAGATGACGCGCAGCATCAGTCACTGAGAACAACGCCGAGGTCTTGCCGACATCAACAGCAACGACGATCGTGGACGACGTGACTGGAGCACATGGCACAGACACAGAACACCTCCGGGGTGTCAGGAACTCCCTCGTGCGACAACACGCGGACCCCAGGAATCAGTTACAGATCCCTTCCTGACACCTCCGGAGGCATTTGAGAAGGACCAACTCGATCTATATCAACCGTAATGGGCGAAGCCGCAGGTGGGCCGCGGCTCGGTCTTGAACGAGACCAGATTGCCGTCCATCATGATGGCGCAGATGAGTTCGGTGTCCCCGCCGTCGGCGGTGACCGAGGTCTCGATCTTGTCGTAGACCGGGTACTGCTTTTCCCACGGCAAGGTCACGTTCGTCTCGGTCACCTCCGGTTCCCCGTTGATGCGGTAAGTGAGGGTGACCGGGCCGGTGCCGCCGCGCACCTGCATGGTCGCGGTGCCGATCTGCGGGCCCGTCGGAGTCGGCTGCTCCGAGGGCGTCGCGGGGCGTGACGTCGGTTGTGCTGTGGCGCTCGACCCGGTGGGCTCGGCAGCGATCGGTTGGCCGTCCGTGGAACTGCAGGCAGTGCATATCGCGAGGCTCGACAATGCGACGGCGACCCGAAGTTTCCCCATCGTCCGAGCCTAAGCCCGCGGATCAGGCCCGGGATGCACCAAGTCGAGGACCCGCTCCCGGTGCTTCCACGGCAGCGACCCGCCGACACCCCTCGAGCGGCTTGAGTTGCGCGCCGATCCGCGCCGCCAAGGTGACCGCGTGGTCAGGGCAGTGCGCGTCGACGTCGCGCCCGTACAGGGTCGTCACCGGCGCACGCTGATCGAACAGTTCGGCCGGCCACGCACACGTCGCCAGCACCGTGTCCCGCGCGTAACCCGCAGCGCCGGAAGCGAAGCCGTCACGCAGGGTGGCCGGGAGCCTGGCCTGAAAGTCGGGCTGGGCATAGACCGGGGTGTCCGAGTCCGGGTAGCCGCTCAGAATCATTCTGTATAGATCTTCGGCGGTGAAATCACTCAGCTGGCGCTCCGCGGCGACCGGGTCGGCGGCGACGTCTTCGACGAAGGCCCGGTGCAGTGTGCCCAGGAGTGCGGTCGTTGGGGAATGGCCGAGATCGTCGGTGGGGGAGACCAGGATCAGCGCACGCACCTCCTCGTGGCGGGCGAGTGCCGGTCCGAACGGGGCGCCTTGCGAGTTGGCGACCACCGCGACGGGCTCCGTTGTGAGAAACCCACCGAGGCCAGGGTCTCGTGCGGGTCGGCGGTCGAGGCACCCAGGCCCGGCCGGTCGACGGAGATGCTCCGAACCCCACGGTCCTCGAGCAGTGCGTCACTGCCGAACCGCATCAACCGTCCGCACCCGACGCCCGGGAGAAAGCTCAGCGGTGTCCCGTCAGCGGGGCCGTACTCGCGGTAGTCGAGTCGGCGGCCGTCAGGTGTCGGGATTGTCGGCATAGAAGTGAATTGTGGAGCCTAGGAGATTCGAACTCCTGACATCTGCCTTGCAAAGGCAGCGCTCTACCAACTGAGCTAAGGCCCCTTTACGGGGTTAGGAGGGCTGTTCGTCGATGGTGTGCCAGACCTCGACGCCGTGTCGGGACCGGTAGACCACCACGGTGATCGCTGCGATCACCGCCACGATCACCAACTTCATGGTGCCAACCCTTCTGTGGGCCTAGGAGGACTCGAACCTCCGACCTCTTCGTTATCAGCGAAGCGCTCTAACCGCCTGAGCTATAGGCCCGTACGACCACTGGGGCCGAGCGACGAGATTACCGTAAGCACTGCCCATCGCCCAAACCGCGAGCATCTAGTCCCGATCTGCCAGCGTGACCTCGACGCCGCCGACCAGATCCGTGATCAGGTTGTAGATGAACGCACCCGCGGTCGCCATCGCCGTCAGCAGCACGATGTTGACCAGACCGATCAGGGTCGCGCCACCGAAAATCGTTCCACTGGAGATGAGTTCACCGCCGGTACCGCTGTCACTGGTCAGCAGATCACCGACATTGCTGTTCAGCTTCGTCCAGACACCCATGCCGCCGAGCACCAGGTACAGAAACGCCACCGCGATCATCCAGACGAAGAACATGACACCGGAGAGCACCAGCGAGACCTTCAGGGTGCTCCACGGATCGATACGACGGATCTGCATGCTGGCCCGCACCGGACCCTGATGCTTCTTGGCGACCTGCACCCGCCCGGCCGGGGCCGACGGACGCGGATCAGAGGCGGCCGGGGCCGGCGGGCGTCCCTGGCGGGGCGCCTGCGCGGACAGATCCGGCAGCTCGCTGGCGTAATTCTCGGGCCGTTGTTCCACGGTCCTGGTCGGGACGACCTCGGTTTCGCGGGTCTCACGAGGCGGGGTCACCGCGGTCCCGGACAGGAACTGCCCGACCCTGGCGTCGGCACCGGGGGAGCGGGCCGGCGGCCGGGGCGGCTCACCTTGGCGGGGCGGGTTGTTGGCGCGGTTGGCCTGACCCCGCTGCCAGGGCGGGACATCGCTGTTCTCGGCGCCCTGCGCCCGGCGGGCGGGCGCGCCGCCGTCGGGCTGTGACGCACCCGGTGACCCGGCGGGTGCCGGGTGGCCGGGCTCGTTCGGTGAGGTCACCTTGCGACTCCTTGTCTCACGCCCTGGGCGGGCTGCGCCATCACGTTGCGTCGGCCTCGCCACCGGCGGTCTCGGACTCGGCCTCGGCCTCTGAAACCTCCGAGTCCGACTCGTCGCCGGCCTCGGCGTTCCTCGCAATCGCAATCAGTGTGTCGCCCTCACCAAGGTTCATCAAGCGGACCCCCTTGGTCTGGCGACCCGCCTTCCGGACCTGTCGTGCCGCGGTCCGGATGACGCCCCCGCCCGAGGTGATGGCGTACAGCTCTGTCTCGTCGTCGACGATCAGCGCTCCCACCAGACTGCCACGCTTGGGGTCGTACTGGATGGTGAGGATGCCCTTGCCGCCGCGGCCCTGCGCCGTGTACTCGTCGATGGCGGTGCGCTTGGCGTAGCCACCCGCCGTCGCGACCAGCAGGTACTTGTCGGTTTCCACGACGTTGAGCGACAGCAGGCGGTCGTCCTCCTTGAACCTCATCCCCTGCACACCCGAGGTGGCGCGACCCATCGGCCGCAGCGCCTCGTCGGTGGCCGAGAAGCGGATCGACTGCCCCTTCGCGCTGACCAGTAGCAGGTCGTCCTCGGCCGAGCACAGCACGGCGCCGACCAGTTCGTCACCGTCACGCAGGTTCACCGCGACGATGCCGCCGGAGCGGTTGGAGTCGAAGTCGGACAGCTTGGACTTCTTGACCAGACCGTTGCGCGTGGCCAGCACCAGGTACGGAGCGTCCTCATAGGTCTGTAGCTGGATGACCTGGGCGATGCGCTCCTCCGGCTGGAAGGCCAGCAGATTGGCGACATGCTGGCCGCGTGCGGTGCGGGATGCCTCCGGGAGTTCGTAGGCCTTCGCCCGGTACACCCGACCCTGCGTGGTGAAGAACAGGATCCAGTCGTGCGTGGAGCACACGAAGAAGTGGTTGACGATGTCGTCCTGCTTCAGCCCGGCACCCTGCACGCCCTTACCGCCGCGCTTCTGGCTGCGGTAGAGGTCGGTCTTGGTGCGCTTGGCGTAGCCGGTCTCGGTGATCGTGACGACCACGTCCTCGCGGGCGATCAGATCCTCGTCGCTGACCTCACCGTCGGCGGGCACGATGCGCGACCGTCGGTCATCGCCGTACTTGTCCGCGATCTCCTTGAGCTCGTCGCGGACGATGGCGCGCTGCCGTTCCGGCTTGGCCAGGATGTCCTCGAGGTCGGCGATCTCGGCCTCGATCTTGGCCAGATCATCGACGATGCGCTGCCGTTCCAGGGCGGCCAGGCGACGCAGCTGCATGTCGAGGATGGCCTGGGCCTGGATCTCATCGACGTCGAGCAGGTCGATCAGGCCCTGCCGGGCGATATCGGCGTTGGCGGAGGCCCGGATCAGGGCGATGACCTCATCGAGGGCGTCGAGCGCCTTGACCAGACCACGCAGGATGTGGGCCCGCTCATTGGCCTTGCGCAGCCGGTACCGGGTACGCCTGTTGATCACGTCGAGTTGGTGCTCGACGTAGTAGCGGATCATCTGGTCCAGGCGCAGGGTGCGCGGCACCCCGTCGACGATGGACAGCATGTTGGCGCCGAAGCTGGTCTGCAGCTGGGTGTGCTTGTAGAGGTTGTTCAGCACCACCTTCGCGACGGCATCGCGCTTGAGCTCCACCACAATTCGCAGACCCACACGATCGCTGGACTGGTCCTCGATATTCGAGATCCCGGTCAGTTTGGCGTCGCGCACCTGCTCGGCGATCGAGGTGATGAAGTTGTCGTGGTTGACCTGGTAGGGCAACTCGGTGATGACGATCGAGGTACGCCCGCGCGAATCCTCTTCGATCTCGACTACACCGCGCATCCGGATGGATCCGCGACCGGTGGTGTAGGTGTCGTGGATGCCCTGGGACCCCACGATCAGACCCGAGGTGGGGAAGTCCGGACCCTTGACCCGTTCGCAGCACGCCGCCAGGGTGGCTTCCTCGTCGGCCTCATGGTTCTCCAGGCACCAGTAGACCGCCTCGGCCAGCTCACGCAGGTTGTGCGGCGGGATGTTGGTTGCCATTCCGACGGCGATACCGCCCGAGCCGTTGGCCAGCAGGTTGGGGAACCGACTGGGCAGCACGGTCGGTTCCTGCACCCGGCCGTCATAGTTCGGGATGAAATCGACTGTCTCCTCGTCGATTTCACGCAGCATCTCCATGGCCAGCGGCGTCAGCCGAGCCTCGGTGTAGCGCATGGCGGCCGGAGGATCGTTACCCGGCGAGCCGAAGTTACCCTGGCCGTCGACCAGCGGGTAGCGCAGCGACCACGGCTGGGCCATCCGGACCAAGGTGTCATAGATCGACGAATCACCGTGCGGGTGATAGTTACCCATGGTCTCGGCGACCGAACGCGCCGATTTCGCGTGTCCGCGGTCGGGCCGGAACCCGGAGTCGAACATCGCGTAGAGCACGCGTCGGTGCACCGGCTTGAGACCGTCGCGCACCTCCGGCAGCGCACGGCCGACGATGACGCTCATGGCGTAATCGATGTAGCTGCGCTGCATCTCCTGCTGAATGTCGACAGGTTCGATGCGGTCGCCGGCTTCGTCGCCCGGCGGCAGGGTGGTGTCAGTCATTGAGAAATTTTTCCTTAGCCGTTAAACATCAAGGAAGCGAACATCTTTGGCATTACGAGTGATGAAGCTGCGGCGCGCTTCGACGTCCTCGCCCATCAGGATGGAGAACAGCTCGTCGGCAGCGGCGGCATCATCGAGGGTCACCTGACGCAGCACCCGCACGCTGGGATCCATGGTGGTCTCCCACAGTTCCTTGGCGTCCATCTCACCGAGACCCTTGTAGCGCTGGATACCGTCCTCGGGGTTGATCCGCTTGCCTGCGGCTCGGCCCGTCTCGAGCAGACCGTCACGCTCGCGGTCGGAGTAGGCGAATTCGGGCTCGCTGCGCTGCCACTTCAGCTTGTACAGCGGTGGCTGCGCCAGGAAGATATGTCCGTTCTCCACAAGCGGTTTCATGAACCGGAACAGCAGGGTCAGCAGCAGCGTGGAGATGTGCTGGCCGTCGACATCGGCGTCGGCCATCAGCACGATCTTGTGATAGCGCAGCTTCTCGATGTCGAACTCGTCGTGGATACCGGTGCCCAGCGCGGTGATGATGGCCTGGACTTCGGTGTTCTTCAGCACCCGATCGATACGCGCCTTCTCGACGTTGATGATCTTGCCGCGCAGCGGCAGGATCGCCTGGAACATCGAGTCGCGGCCGCTCTTGGCCGAACCACCGGCCGAATCGCCCTCCACCACATACAGTTCGGACTTGCTCGGATCTGTCGAGCGGCAGTCGGCCAGCTTACCCGGCAGCCCGCCGATATCGGTGGCGCTCTTGCGGCGCACCAACTCGCGCGCCTTGCGCGCGGCGATGCGGGCCTGCGCCGACGAAACCGCCTTGTTCACAACGGTCTTCGCTTCGGCGGGGTTGGCGTCGAACCAGTGCTGCAGTTCCTCGTTGCAGATCTTCTGCACGAAGGACTTGACCTCGGTGTTACCCAGCTTGGTCTTGGTCTGACCCTCGAACTGCGGCTGGGACACCTTCACCGAGATGACAGCGGCCAGTCCCTCACGGATGTCGTCCCCGGTGAGGTTGGGGTCCTTCTCCTTGAGCAGCTTCTTGTCCTTGGCGTACTTGTTGACCACGGTGGTCAACGCCGCACGGAAACCCTCTTCGTGGGTGCCGCCCTCGTGGGTGTTGATGGTGTTGGCGAAGGTATGCACCGACTCCGAATAACCGGCGTTCCACTGCATCGCGATCTCGACCTCGTGACCGGGGCCCTTACCCTCGAAGTCGATCACGCTGGGCTGAATCGCGGTCTTGGTGCGGTTGATGTGCTTGACAAAATCGACCAGGCCGCCGGGGTAGTGGAATGTCCGGTGTTTCACCTTCTGCGGAGCTGCGGCATCGGCGGCCTTCTCCTCGGCCGACTTGGGGGCCTCGGCGTGGTCGCTGACGATTTCGTCGACGACCTGCTCGGGTGTCACCCGCTCGTCGGTCAGCTCGATGGTGAGGCCCTTGTTGAGGAAGGCCATCTCCTGGAGCCGCCGCGCGATCGTCTCGAAGTCATAGGTGGTGGTCTCGAAGATGTCCGGGTCCGCCCAGAACCGGATGGTGGTCCCGGTCTTCTTGGAGGGCTCGCCCTGACGCAGCGTTCCCGGCACCGACTTGTCATAGGTCTGGTGCCATTCGAAACCGTCCTTGTGGATATCGGCCTCGAGCCGGGTGGACAGCGCATTCACCACGGAGACGCCGACACCGTGCAGACCGCCGGACACCTGGTAGGCGCCCTCTTCGAACTTGCCGCCGGCGTGCAACACGGTCATCACGACGTCGACGGTCGGGATACCGGTGGCGTGCATGGCGACGGGGATACCGCGACCGTCATCGGTGACCTGGACACCACCGTCCTCGAGGATCCGGACGTCGACCTTGGTGGCGAAACCCGCCATCGCCTCGTCGACCGCGTTGTCCACGACCTCCCAGATCAGGTGGTGCAGACCCCGCTCTCCGGTGGAGCCGATGTACATGCCGGGTCGCTTGCGGACCGCTTCCAGACCTTCGAGTACCTTGATGGAATCGGCGCCGTACTCGGCCGGAGCGTTCTTGTCTTGGGCAGCCACGTTGGACGCGTCTCCTTGGGGTTGCGTTGAGGCGGTTCTGTCACCGTCTACAAAAGCTCCCAACAGTCTACCGCTAGGAACCGTCAGGACTTATGCTGCGGCGGCGTTTCCACCTATCTAACTGCGCCGTGCGCGGAATTTCCGAGGTATCCGAAAGTCAGGACGCTCCAGAAGCGTGAATTCCGGCGTCTCGTCGCCCTCAGTCCGCCCGCAGACAAGCACGGTCGCCAGGCGATGAGGCGTTATCCATAGGTGTCGCGGGGCCCGCGACCGGGAACGTTGAGCCTGCCCTTACGCCAGGACGGCGCCGTCGGTCCCTGGATCTTCAGCGACGTCACCACACCATCGCCGACGGCGGCGGCGATCTTGGCGAGCAGCTGGGCCTGCACCATCCGGAGTTGGGTCGCCCAGGCGGTGGACTCCGCGGACACTGTCAGCACACCGTCGCGCAGCCCGGTCGGGACCGCATGATCCGCGATCTGATCACCGACCACGGTGGTCCACTGACCGAGCACGGCACCTTCGGCCACCTGCTTGCTCCAGCCACGTGATCGCGCCAGATCCCGCGTCGCCGCACTGAAGGTCTGTGGGTCGCGGACGTCAGGACCCGGACCGGACCACCGCCGGCGACCGGCACCGGCGGGCGGGCGGGCAGCCGGCGCCGACCGACCTCGGCCGACATCCTTGCCCTGGTTGCGGGCGGCACCGCGAGCTTCCTCGAGTGCGCGGCGCACCATATCCATACCTGGCAGACCCTCGAGATGTTCCGGCGGTCTGACGCAGTCGTCCTGAGAGCTCATGACACCACCTCCGAGATCCGCCCTTCGTCATCATCACGCATGGTGACCTCGATGCGCCGCACATCCCAATCCCCGGGCAGGTCCTCTGGTACCGCCGCGGTGATCAGCACCTGCTCCGCCGAGGCTGCGACCCGGGCCAGCGCCTGACGGCGCGCACTGTCCAGTTCGGCGAACACATCGTCGAGCAGCAGCACCGGATCGGTCCCTTCGGTTCGCAGCAGCTCGTAAGCGGCCAACCGCAGCCCTAAAGCCATCGACCACGATTCACCGTGACTGGCAAAGCCTTTCGCCGGTTGGTCGCCGAGTCTGAGCTCGAGATCATCGCGGTGCGGCCCGACCAGGGAGACGCCCCGTTCCAGTTCTGCGCCGCGTTTACGTGCGCATTCCTCGAGCAACGCCGCTTCGTACACCGAGGCATCGACGCTGGCGTTACCTGCCTCGTACTCGACTTCATCGACGCTGCTGCGGTACCGGATGGCCGCCGGACGCGAGGCCGGCGCCAACAGTTGATAGGCCTTCTCGACCTCCGGAGCGAGCTGGTTGACCAGGTCGACTCGCGCCGAAATCAGTTGCGCTCCATGGGAAGCCAGATGTCCATCCCAGACTTCCAGGGTATCCAGCACGCTGCTGTCGCCGCGGTGACGGGCCGGTCCGGCCGTCTTCAGCAGCGCGGTCCGCTGCTTGAGCACCTTGTCGTAGTCGGCGCGTACCGCGGCGATGCGGGGCCGCCGCGAGGTGGCGACCTCGTCCAGGAAGCGACGGCGCTCGGCCGGATCACCCCGCACCAACGCCAGGTCCTCGGGAGCGAACAGCACGGCGCGCAGCACACCGAGCACCTCGCGCGGGCTACGGACCGGGGACCGGTTCAACCTCGCCTTGTTGGCCCGGCCCGTGGTGATCTCCAGATCAACGGCCAGCTCCCGGCCGTCGTTGACGACGACCGTGGACACCACCGCGCGTTCGGCGCGGGCCCGGATCAGCGGCGCGTCAGATGCCACCCGATGTGACCCCAGGGTCGCCGAATACCAGAGCGCTTCAACCAGATTCGTCTTGCCGTAGCCATTGGGCGCGACAAACACCGTCTGACCCGGTCCCAGCTCGAGGTCAACTCGTGGCCAGGACCGGAAGTCGGTCAAACCCAGATGGCGTACGTACAAAGGTGCGTCCCTGCGGAGCCGGCTGTCAGCCGGACTCGGAGATTCGCTGCACCGCGTGACCGCCGAACTGATTACGCAGTGCGGCAACGGCTTTCATCGTCGGCGAATCGTCCTGCCGGGAAAGGAATCTGGCGAACAGCGACGCCGCGATACCCGGGACCGGCACGCGCAGCCGAATCGCTTCCTCCACCGTCCAGCGACCCTCACCCGAATCATCGGTGTATCCGGTGATATTGGCCAGACCCGGATCCTCCTTGAGCGCCTTGGCCAGCAACTCCTGCAACCAGGAACGCACCACGGTGCCGTTGGACCACGCCTGGTAGACCGCAGCCGGATCCTTGACCAGCGGCTCGGCCGCCAACATTTCGTAACCCTCGGCATAAGCGGTCATCAGTGCGTACTCCACGCCGTTGTGCACCATCTTGGTGAAATGCCCGGCACCGACCGGTCCCGCGTGCACAAAACCGTCGCCCAGTTCGCCGGGCGGGCGCAGGGTGTCGAAGACCGGCATGGCCCGCGCGATGTCCTCGTCACTGCCACCCACCATCAGGCCGTAACCCTCGGTCAGGCCCCAGATTCCACCCGAAACACCGGCGTCGATGAAGGCAATACCTTTGTCGCCCAACAACTTCGCGTGCGGTCCATCTTCGGTATAGCGGGAGTTGCCACCGTCGATGACCAGGTCACCGGCCTCGAGCACACCGGCGAGTTCGACGATGGTCTGGTGCGTGATGTCACCCGAGGGAACCATCACCCACACCACCCGGGGTGCGGTCAGTGCCTCGGCGAGTCCAGCCAGCGACGGCACATCGGAGACTTCCGGACGGGGGTCGTATCCGACCACCTCATGGCCACCTTCACGCAGGCGTTCCCGCATGTTGAAGCCCATTTTGCCCAGGCCGACCAAACCCAACTGCATAGTGCGTCCCTCCGTGACGGGAGCCGATCAGCCCGGGAGCCGCACCGGCATCAACAAATAGACGTAGTCGGTCTGTGCGGCCGGGAATGGACCGGATGCGCCGACATCACCGTCATTGTCCCCCGCCGGGCGCAACACTGCGGGACGGCTCGGTGTCGTGAAGCCGAACGTCACACGCTCGGAATGCAGCGAACCCAGGCCATCGGTGAGGTAGGTCGGGTTGAACGCGATGGTCAACGGTTCGCCGGCGAAGTCGACCTGCAGATCCTCCTCGGCACGACCGACATCGTCGGCGCCCGCCGACAACCGGACGCCATCGCTGCTGAACTCCATCCGAACCTGTGCGCCACGATCGGCGACCAGTGCCACACGCTTGATGGCCTCGGTCAGTTCGGCGACGCCGACCGTGGCGATCGCGGTGTGCTCGGCGGGCAGCAGCTGGCGAAACTTCGGGAACTCGGCATCGAGCAGTCGAGTGGTGGTGCGCTTGCCATTGCTGCGGATACCGAGCAGGCCTTCCTTGCCGACCGCAGGACCGGCACCGAGCGCCAAGTGCACCTCGGTGCCGTCGGTCCCGGTCTTCGCGGCCTCCGACAGCGTCTTCGCCGGAACCAGCACCGCGGCCTCGACTCCGGCCGAGTCCGTCGACCAGGTCAGTTCACGGACTGCCAGGCGGAACCGGTCGGTGGCTGCCAAAACGACCTTGTCACCGGAAATCTCGACGCGAATGCCGGTCAGCATCGGCAACGTGTCATCACGGCCGGCCGCGACGGCGACCTGACCGATCGCCTGACCGAACAGATCTGCCGAGACGACCCCGGTCTCGTCAGGCAACGCTGGCAGTGACGGATAGTCCTCGACAGCCATGGTCGGCAACGAGAAACGGGCGCTGCCGCAGCTCAGGGATACCCGGGTGCCGTCGACCGATACGTCGACGGGCTTGGCCGGCAATGACCGGGTGATGTCCGAGAGCAGTCGACCGGATACCAAAACACTTCCCGGAGAAGCGATTTC
Organism: Mycobacterium sp. C31M; assembly: GCF_053345865.1. Taxonomy (NCBI): domain Bacteria; kingdom Bacillati; phylum Actinomycetota; class Actinomycetes; order Mycobacteriales; family Mycobacteriaceae; genus Mycobacterium; species Mycobacterium sp. C31M. The sequence goes on from NZ_JBKFAX010000030.1 coordinate 16,998, forward strand.
GGCCGCAACCCGAACCTCGGCGGAGGTCTCGTAGTCATATCCGGAGATCGTCAGGCCGTCATCGGACCCGGTGAGCAGCACACCGGCGAGGACGGGAACGGTCGGTCGGCTGGGCAGGCTGCGGGCCACCCAGGCGACAGCGTCGGCAAAATCCTCGCGTACCAGACGGAACTTCAAATCGGTGAGACCAACATTCGTCGTCACCACGTCCATAACGTCCCTTCGATCTACCGCGTCAAATGAGCATAAGCAGCGGATTCCCCGTGTACTCACCGAGCGTAGTCGTGATCAGGACGACGACCGCACCGGCGTATCGAATCACCACCGTAGAGCGTCGAAGGCGAACTTGAAAGCTATTCGCTCTCCTCCGGGGACCGGGCGTAGCGGGTGCCGACGGCACCGCGGATGCGCTGTCCCCAAGTGCCTGCTTTTGAAAGATGAACTCTCTAGAGATAAAAGCAACAGTAATAGGGGCTGTGCATTCTGTGGATGGACAGGTTCCGATGCAGGTGAGCGCGGTCGGCGGGGTGTGCGCAGCCTGTGGAAGATCCAGGAATGGATCGGTCCGGGCTGTGGACAACGTCGGCGCTGTGCAGTGCACAACTGGTTGACACGGGGTTTCGCGCAGGTTGTGCACAAGTGCATCCACACCGGCTTTGTGTGACGAATGGTGCCAAGGTGACCAAAGATTTTTGGCATTTTGATGTGCGGAATCATCGGGACGCCGGCTCGAGCGGCGCGCGGGAGGAGAATGTCAGCGCTTGGAGCGCTGCTTGATCCGGGTGGTGAGTTCCTTGACGTGATCGAAGATCTCGCGTCGTTCGGCCATCCCGTCGCGAATCTTGCGCTCGGCGTACATGACCGTCGTGTGGTCCCGGCCGAATGCCTCACCGATCCGGGGCAACGACAGTTCGGTGAGCTCCCGGCACAGGTACATGGCGATCTGGCGGGCCTGGGCCAGGGCACGGGTCTTACCCGGCCCACGCAGCTCCTCCACCGTCGTCTCGAAGTACTCGGCCGTGGCCGCCATGATCGTGGCCGTGCTGATCTGCATGGTGCCGGCATCGGCGATGAGGTCGCGGAGCACGATTTCGGCCAGCGATTTGTCGATGGTGGTCTTGCTCAACGAGGCGAAGGCCGTGACCCGGATGAGGGCACCCTCGAGCTCACGGATGTTGCGCTCGATGCGGCTGGCGATGAGTTCCAGGACGTCATCGGGCACATCGAGGCGATCCATCTGAGCCTTCTTGCGCAGGATCGCGATGCGGGTCTCCAGCTCGGGCGGCTGGACATCGGTGATCAGACCCCACTCGAACCTGGTGCGCAGCCGGTCCTCGAGGGTGGCCAGCTGCTTGGGGGAGCGGTCCGAGGAGATGACGATCTGCTTGTTCGCGTTGTGCAGGGTGTTGAAGGTGTGGAAGAACTCTTCCTGGATACCGTCCTTGCCCTCGATGAACTGAATGTCATCGACGAGCAGGATGTCGACATCGCGGTAGCTGCGTTTGAACGATGCCTTGCGGTCGTCGCGCAGCGAGTTGATGAAGTCGTTGGTGAATTCCTCGGTGGAGACATACTTCACCCGCATACCCGGGAACAGTCGCTGTGCGTAATTGCCGGCGGCATGCAACAGATGGGTCTTGCCGAGGCCGGACTCGCCCCAGATGAACAGCGGGTTGTACGCACGAGCCGGCGCCTCGGAGATGGCCAGCGTGGCGGCGTGGGCGAATCGGTTGGAGGAACCGATGACAAAGGTCTCGAAGGTATAGCGCCGGTTGAGGGTGACCGAGTTGTCGGCTTCCGGGGCGGTGTTCTGTGACCGGTTGAAGTAACTGGGCCAGCTGGCCTCAGCGCTGGCGAGCGCCTCGAGATCGTCGTCGACCTCCTCGGTATCGGAGGCATCCGAGGAATCGGTGGGTGCGTCGGTTTCGAGATCGTGATCGGGTTCGGGTGTCGCGATCCGCACACCGAGTTCGACACGTTGTCCGAGTTGGCGGCTGAGCGCGGCGATGATCGGCTCACGCAGTCCACGTTCGATTTCGTTCTGCACGAACGCGGTCGGAACCGACAGCAGCGCGAAACCCTCGGTGATCACCAACGGCTTGACGAGTTTCAGCCAGGCCCGTTGCTGCGCGGTGAGGGTGGTCTCGCGCGGGGCGCCGTTTACCGTCTCGCCGAAAGGCGTCTCACCGTTGAGTTCGGCGACGACGTTGTTCCAGACCGTGACGAACGAGGAATCTGGGTCCGCGGTCAATGACGCCTACCCCCTTATGGCTTCCTCGGGATGTCCCGGGGGCGACAGTAACAAACTGTCCACATAGTTATCCACAGCCTGTGGACAGCGGTCAGTAGTTGTCGTCGCGTTATCTGGTGGCGTGGATTCGATGCGTCGGAGCTCAGCACATTTCCGTGGGCTCGTCGCCGGTATCGTCCCCGCTCTGGTGTCCGGCGCCGTTTCAGGTGCAAAACGGCATTGCCAGAAGCTAACAGTTTTCTCTCGGAGTGCCAACCGTTCTGCAACATCGCGAGCAGGTTTTTCGCGGATGACCGATGGTGGGTGGCGTATGTGACTTTTGTGTCCGATGGTGTGCGATTCGGGGGCGGTCGTGACCGGTCTGGCCAGGTTTGACCCAGACAATTCTCGTCAGTACCCTCGAGCAGTCGCCCACACGTGGCGATACGGCCGGGTTCCGGTCCCCGAAGCACTTGGGGGAGCTGCGCCGGCTAAGTACGCAAGATGGATGAGCTTATCAACGGCGTCTGCGTCTTCGTCTGCCATGACATGCATGGTGGTTGAAGGTGTTGGTGCCAGACCGAACGAGGAGAGACAGCCGTGGCCAAGGGCAAGCGGACTTTTCAGCCGAACAACCGCCGCCGGGCCCGTGTGCACGGTTTCCGGTTGCGGATGCGCACGCGTGCGGGTCGCGCGATCGTGTCGGCACGTCGCGGCAAGGGTCGCAGCTCGCTCACTGCGTGATTCGACGCGGGGTCTGCGGCGGTGCTTCCGGCCCAGTACCGGATGACACGGTCTACTGATTTCGGTCTCACGGTGCGGCAAGGCGTACGGGCATCTCAACCTGATCTGGTTGTGCATGCCTGGCGCGACGCGGCCGGCGACGGTGACGTCGACGGTCCGAAGATTGGTCTGGTGGTGTCCAAATCGGTGGGGACAGCGGTGCAGCGGCACCGCGTCGCGCGCCGATTGCGCCATGCCGCCTATCACCTGCTCTGCGATGGCACCTCCGGTCTGGAACCGTCCGACCGGGTGGTGATCCGTGCCCTTCCCAGCAGTCGTGATGCCGTCTCGGCGCGACTGGAATCCGAACTGCGTTCGGCGCTCAAACGCACCCGCGTGTTACGGCAGGACCGGTCGTGACCGGCCTGCCCGCCCGGTGCGTGATCTTTCTGATCAATCTGTACCGCACGATGATCTCGCCTCTTCGGCTGCCGTCGTGCCGGTTCACCCCGACCTGCAGTGAGTATGCGGTCGATGCCTTGACCGAGTGGGGTCTGATCCGCGGAGGCTGGCTGGCTGTGGTCCGGCTCGTGAAGTGTGGTCCGTGGCATCGCGGAGGATGGGACCCGATACCCGAGCGCGGCGAGAAGGCCGGCGAGTTGACTTCGGAAGAAGTCGTCAGGAGCGATTCTGTTGTTTAACTGGTTCAGCCTGGACATCATCTACTACCCGGTGTCGGGCATCATGTGGGTTTGGTACAAGGCATTCGCCTTCCTGCTGGGCCCGTCGAACTTCTTCGCCTGGGCGCTGTCGGTGATGTTCCTGGTGTTCACGCTTCGCGCGATTCTGTACAAGCCGTTCGTCAAGCAGATCCGCACCACCCGACAGATGCAGGAGCTGCAGCCCCAGATCAAGGCACTGCAGAAGAAGTACGGCAAGGATCGCCAGCGGATGGCGCTGGAGATGCAGAAGCTGCAGAAGGAACACGGGTTCAATCCGATCCTCGGTTGCCTGCCCATGCTGGCGCAGGTGCCGGTGTTCATCGGTCTGTTCCACGTGTTGCGGTCGTTCAACCGCACCCAGGGCGGCTTCGGCCAGATCCAGCTGTCGGTAGAGCAGAACCGCACCACCGGTAACTACTTCTTCAGCCCGACCGACGTGGCCCACTTTCTGGACGCGAACCTGTTCGGTGCACCGCTGGGCGCCACCATGATCCAGACCACCGGTCTGGACGCCTTCACCGAATTCAGCCGAGTTTCGGTCATTGCCGTGGGCGTTCCGATCATGATCCTGGCCGGTATCGCGACCTACTTCAACAGCCGCGCCTCGATCGCTCGGCAGAGTCCCGAGGCCGCCGCCAATCCGCAGACCGCGATCATGAACAAGCTCGCGCTCTACGTGTTCCCGCTGGGTGTTGTGGTCGGTGGACCGTTCCTGCCGCTCGCCGTGATTCTGTACTGGTTCGCGAACAACATCTGGACCTTCGGTCAGCAGCACATCGTCTTCGGCAAGATCGAAAAAGAAGAAGAGGCCAAGAAGGCCGAAGCGTTGGAGCGCCGGTCGGCCAATGCGCCGGCGCCGGGCAAGAAGCCCAACAAGGCTCGCCGGCCTGCGAAGGATTCCACTGGCGACAGGTCCTCCGACGGTACGGAGTCCTCGGCCAAGGAACTCACCGAACCCGAGACCGCCGAGGAGTCCTCGAGCACGGGTAAGAGTCAGGGCACGGGCAAGAGCCAGAGTGCCGCCAAGAATCAGAACGCTCAGCGCGCCCCGGGCAACACCCCGCGGCCGGGCAGTCGTCCGAACAAACGCAAGCGTTAGAAGCCAAGCCGAGAGCCGATCGACCCGGCACCAGACCGGGGGCGGACGTGGCGAAGTAAGGAGAACACCGATATGACTGACGCCGAAATCACCGATCGCACCGACGCGGCGCCCGGGGATGCCGAGCTGGAGGACCAGGCCGGTTCCGAGGCCGGCGAGGAGGATCTGGAGGACCGTCTGGTCGCCGAGGGCGAGATCGCCGGTGACTACCTCGAGGAGCTGTTGGATCTTCTCGATTTCGACGGAGACATCGACCTGGATGTCGAAGGTGACCGTGCGGTGGTGAGCATCGATGGCGGCAACGACCTGAACAAGTTGGTCGGTCGCAAGGGTGAGGTACTCGACGCGCTGCAGGAGTTGACCCGGCTGGCCGTGCACCAGAAGACCGGTGAACGCAGCCGCCTGATGCTGGACATCGCGCGCTGGCGTCGTCGTCGTCGGGACGAGCTGGCGGCGTTGGGCGACAAGATCGCCCGCAAGGTGCTGGAGTCCGGCGAGCGCGAGGAGCTCTCACCGATGACCCCGTTCGAGCGCAAGATCGTCCACGATGCGGTGGCTGCGATCGACGGTGTGCGCAGCGAGAGTGAGGGCGCCGAGCCATCCCGCCGTGTTGTGGTGCTCCCGGCGTAAGCGAGTTACACGTATGTAGTTCAAGCTAGAAAAGTTCAGGGCCGTCGGCCTGGAGCGCAACCGGAGGATGTTTCACGTGAAACATGGCAACTTGAGTCCGGCGCCCCAGGCGGCGGCCCTTTGCTTTGGCGACAGGGTGTCAGTCGCACAGAGGTACGGCGAGATTCTCGCCGGGGCTGGGATCGAGCGCGGGCTGATCGGGCCCTCGGAGGTCGACCGGCTCTGGGAGCGTCACATCCTGAACAGTGCCGCGATGGCTGAGTTGTTCGAGTCGGACGAGCGGGTCGCCGATATTGGTAGTGGCGCCGGCCTGCCGGGCATACCGTTGGCGATGGCACGACCCGAGCTTCGGGTGACGTTGATCGAACCACTGTTACGACGCAGTGAGTTCCTTCGCGAGACGATCGAGGAACTCGGACTGGATGTCGCGGTGATACGCGGTCGTGCCGAGGACCGTTCCGTCCGGGCGGAGGCGGGGGAGATGGATGCTGTGGTGTCGCGGGCCGTTGCGCCATTGGACAAATTGTCGCGTTGGAGTATCCCGCTGCTGCGGACGGGGGGTCGGATGCTGGCTCTGAAGGGGGAGCGAGCCGTGGATGAGGTCGAGGAACATCGGCGAACGTTGGCTTCGCTTGGTGTGACAGAGGTGAGGGTGGTGAGATGTGGCGTGGAGTTTTTGAATCCGCCCGCCACCGTGGTCGTCGCACGGCGCGGAGCGGTGGACAATCGGACGGGGCGACCCGGCAGGAGGAAGCGATGACCGGGCAGCGCGATGTTTCACGTGAAACATGGACGCCCGAGAGCGACGGTTGGAGGGGCGCCGATACCCCGATCGCTGCGGAGGCGGAACGGGCCAGCAGGCTGCTGCACAATCGGACGGGCGGTCTGCCTCGCCCGGCGCGCCAGCGGGTCTTCACCATTGCCAACCAGAAGGGTGGCGTCGGCAAAACCACGACGGCGGTGAATGTCGCGGCGGCGCTCGCGCGCCAGGGGCTGCAGGTGCTGGTGATCGATCTGGACCCACAGGGTAATGCGAGTACGGCATTGGGCATCGAACACCGACAGGGAACCCCATCTTCGTACGAGGTACTGATCGGCGAGATCCCGTTGGCCGAGGCGTTGCAGCGCAGCCCGCACAACGACCGGCTGTACTGTGTGCCGGCCACCATCGACCTGGCCGGTGCTGAGATCGAGTTGGTGAGCATGGTCGCCCGGGAGGGTCGGTTGCGCACGGCATTGGCGGGACTGCGGGAGCACAACTTCGACTACGTCTTCATCGACTGCCCACCCTCGCTCGGGCTACTGACCATCAACGCACTCGTCGCCGCGCCGGAGGTGCTCATCCCGATCCAGTGCGAGTACTACGCGTTGGAGGGTGTGGGTCAGTTGCTCCGCAATATCGAGATGGTCAAGTCGCATCTCAATCCCGAACTCGACGTCACCACCGTCGTCCTCACCATGTACGACGGCCGCACCAGACTGGCGGATCAGGTGGCCGAGGATGTCCGCGCCCACTTCGGGAGCAAGGTCCTGCGGACCGTCATCCCACGCAGTGTGAAGGTCTCCGAGGCACCCGGCTACGGCATGACGATACTGGATTACGACCCCGGATCGCGTGGGGCGATGAGCTACCTGGATGCCAGTCGTGAGATCGCCGAACGCGGACAGCAGGCCAAGTGATACGAGTAGGACAGCAGCACATCAGGAGGAGCGGGCGATGAGCCAAGCGAAGAAGCGCAGCGGACTCGGCCGCGGGTTGGCGTCGTTGATCCCGACCGGGCCGGCCGAGGGTGAGGCGCTCGGAGCACCGCGGATCGGGGACAGCGCGGCCGATGTGCTGATGGGTGGGGCGCCGAAACCGGTGCAACCATCTGCGGCCGAGAGCGCCGCCGTCGCGGAGTTCGGTGCGGTGTACCGGGAGATCGACCCATCGCTGATCGACCCGAATCCGCGCCAGCCGCGCCAGGTGTTCGACGAAGAGGCGCTGTCCGAGCTGGTGCACTCCATCAAGGAATTCGGCGTGATGCAGCCGATCGTCGTGCGTGCGATGCCCGCCGACGACGGTGCGACCCGCTATCAGCTGGTGATGGGGGAGCGGCGATGGCGTGCTTCGCAGGAGGCCGGCCTGACCGCTCTCCCGGCCATCGTCCGGGAAACGGCCGATGACAGCATGCTGCGCGACGCACTGTTGGAGAACATTCACCGCGCACAGCTGAATCCCCTGGAAGAGGCGGCCGCCTATCAGCAGCTGCTCGACGAGTTCGGGGTCACCCACGATGAACTGGCATCGCGTATCGGACGGTCGCGGCCACTGATCTCGAACATGATCCGGCTGCTCCGGCTGCCCATTGCGGTACAGCGACGGGTGGCCGCCGGGGTGCTGTCGGCGGGTCACGCCCGTGCCTTGCTGTCGCTGGAGGGCGGTCCGGAAAAGCAGGAAGAGCTCGCGGCACGGATCGTTGCCGAGGGACTGTCGGTGCGGGCCACCGAGGAAGCCGTCACCCTGGCCAATCGGGCCGGACCGGCAGAGCCACCGGCGCCACGGCGCAAGCCGATTCAGATGCCGGGGCTGCAAGATGTCGCCGAACAACTGTCGACGGCCTTCGACACCAAGGTGACCGTGAGCCTGGGCAAGCGCAAGGGCAAGATCGTCGTCGAGTTCGGCTCCGTGGACGATCTGCAGCGCATCGTCGAGTTGATGAACTCCACCACGCCATGAATGGCGCCGATTCTCCGTGTTTTTCCATGACCGACGACACGGGGGAATTACGTCACTGTGACACTTGGGCGACGATGAACCGGATGATCGGCGATGGATATCGGAGATGGCATGTGTAACAACATGTTTGGCCTCGGACGCCGAATCGGTGGACTCAGCATGCCGGGTAGGGCCGTTCCGCGGCCGGTCTCCTATCCTGGAGGTCGGTGCGTTCCGGATCTGAAGGTTGAGGAATCGTAAGTGTCAGCGCGAATCAGCCCGCTTCGGCTTGAAGCCTTCGAGCAGTTGCCGAAGCACGCGCGGCGATGTGTGTTCTGGGAAGTCGACCCCACGATCGTGCAGGGGGAGGACCATCTCGCCGACCCCGAATTCGAGAAGGAAGCGTGGCTGTCCATGGTCATGCTCGAATGGGGTTCGTGCGCCCAGGTCGCACTGCACGAGGCTGCCGCTCCGGGCGAACAGGATCCGGATCGGCCCGAGGTTTTCAGCGATGCGCCGTGTCTCGGGTACGCGTTCTACGCGCCGCCCGGTGCGGTGCCACGGGCCCGCCGATTCCCGACCGGGCCCGTCAGTGCCGATGCCGTGTTGTTGACCTCGCTCGGTGTTGACGCCGCCGACGACAGCGACCGACTGTCGCACGGATTGATCACCGCCGTGGTGGGGGATCTGGTGCGACGCGGCGTGCGTGCCCTGGAGGCCTTCGGACGAACCGCACTGGTTGACGATCTGTGTGCCGAGACCTCGACCGCCGAGATCGAGATGGTCATCGAGGCGTTGGGAGATTGCTCAGCCGGACAGTGCATGGTGTCGGCCGAGTTCCTCGGCGAGATGGGATTCGAGGTTGTGGCCGCGCACCCGTATTTCCCGCGACTGCGTCTCGAGCTGGAACAGGGACTGGGCTGGAAGGCCGATGTCGAGGCAGCGCTGGAGCGACTGCTGGAAAGTGCCCGACTGCAGGCACCGGTCGGCGCCGTGGCACTGGGCTGAACCACCGGGGTGAACGACCCGGGGTGAACAACTAGCTGGGCGACACCCGGCCGGCCTGTTCGACCGACAGTTCGTGGGCAAGCAATTCGGCGAAGGTGAATGTGCCGGTGGGGCGGTCGTTCTTACCGAGCAGGTACAGCCGCTTGACCGCGGCCAGCATGCCCTCGGCGATTGCATCACGCGATGCCGCCGTGGCGAGCAGACCGCGATCTGCCTGGTTGGTGATATAACCCAAATCGACTTGGACCGTGGGCATTCGGGTCAGCCGCAGCAGATCCCAGGTACGGCCGTGGACCCGGCAATCACGGGATCCGGTGCGGGCGACCAATTCTCGCTGGATGAAATCGGCGAGGTTACGTCCGATGGTGGACACCGACCCGTGCGAGTTGCCGAAGTGAAAGGACGCGACACCGCTGGCGGTGGGGCTGACATGGCTGGTGCAGCGCAGGCTGATCATCAGATCGGCACCGACGGTGTTCGCGGTCGCCGCGCGCTCGGCATCCGACGGGCTGCGGTTCACCGGACGCGACAGGAAGGTGTCCATGCCGATGGCCGTCATCCGGCCTTCCAGCCGACTCGCCAAGTCCCACAGGATGTCTGCTTCGCTGAGCGGACCTTCGGGGCCGGTGATGATGGCGCCCAGATCCTCCCCGCCGCGGCCCGGATCGATGATGACCCGCTTACCCGACAGCCGCGGGCCGGAGCGGCGGACCAGCTCCTCCTCACGGATGGCATGCGGTGACCCACCGGTGACGCGTGAACCCAGGAAATACAGCGAGCGCAGGGTCTCCGGACCGCAGATGCCGTCCGGGAACAGCCCGTACTCGCGTTGGAAGAACATCAACCCGTTGTGGGTCTGCAGCCCGAAGTGTCCGTCCACCAGGCCGGTATAGAAACCGAGGTCCTGCAGTCGGGCCTGCAGCGTCGCCACATCGTCGCCGTACATCGGCGCGCCGAACTGGTGCGACAATGTGCGCGCGCCGAGCTGATAGGAGGCCTCGCGCAGTGCCCGAGCCGTCGCCTCACCGACCATGCCGTCCACCAGCAGCCCCCGGTGCTGCTGGAAGGCACGGACGGCGTGGTCGAGCTCATCGTCGAACACGTCGAGAGCGACGTGCCGGCCGGTGGTCGGGTCGGCGTCGGGGCTGTTGATCATGCCCAGACCAGCCAATGCGGCCCTGATCTCGACGACCGCACTTCCGCGGTCGCCGCGACGCAGAATCGACATACCTGGCCTTTCAGACACATTGCACCCCCGCCCGGACGGCAGCATGCACGGTCCGCACAGACAGCATTGTCTCAGATGCGGGCGAGATTCCGGAAAACTCCGGCGTGTGCTCGGGCGTGTAACGGCCCCGAACAGGTGCGATCAGGCGAGATCGTCGGCGATCTCACGCAGCAGGGCGGCCTTGCCCTTGGCGCCGACGATGCGCTTGACCGGCTGACCGTCCTTGAACAGGATCAACGTCGGAATCGACACCACCTGGAAGTCCCGGGCCGTTCCCGGATTGGCGTCGACGTCGATCTTGGCCACCTTCAGATCGCCGGCCTTCTCGGTGGCGATCTCCTCCAGCACCGGGGCGACCATCTTGCACGGACCGCACCAGGTGGCCCAGAAATCGACCAGCACCGGGGTGGAGCTGGACAGCACATCCTGGTTGAACGAGTCGTCGGTGACGGCTACGGTAGCGGAATTCTCAGCCATGATCTTCCTATCTTGTTGGGGGAGATTAGTTTTCGGAGAGCCAGCGCTCGGCGTCGATGGCCGCCGAACAGCCGGACCCGGCGGCGGTGATGGCCTGCCGGTAGGTGTGGTCCACCAGATCGCCTGCGGCAAAGACACCTTCGACACCGGTGGCGGTGCTGCGACCGATCACCTGCACGTAGCCCTCGTCGTCGAGTTCGATCTGGCCCTTGACCAGATCCGAGCGTGGGATGTGGCCGATGGCGACGAACACACCGGTGACCTCGAGCTTGGACTCTTCCCCGGTTACGGTGTTGCGCAGGCGAATTCCGGTGACCTTGGGATCACCTTCGATCTCGGTGACGGCGGTGTTGGTCAGGATGGTGATCTTCTCGTTGGCCTGTGCACGTTCCAGCATGATCTTGGAGGCGCGGAACTCCTCGCGGCGGTGGATCAGCGTGACGCTGCGCGCGAACTTGGTCAGGAAGATGGCCTCCTCCATCGCGGAGTCGCCGCCGCCGATCACCGCGATGTCCTGCTCGCGGAAGAAGAACCCGTCACAGGTGGCGCAGGTGCTCACACCCATGCCGATGCGCTCCATCTCCCCGGGCGCGCCGAGTTGGCGGGCGGCGGCACCCATGGCGAGGATGACGGCCTTGGCGCGGTGCGTCTCGTCACCGACGGTGACGGTCTTGATCGGGCCGGACAGGTCGACCGAGTCGACGTCTTCCATGCGCAGGTCGGCACCGAAGCGCAACGCCTGCTCGCGCATCTCCTCCATCAGACTGGGACCGGTGATGCCCTCGCGGAAGCCCGGGTAGTTCTCGACCTCGGTGGTGGTCATCAGCGCACCACCGAAGGAGATACCTTCGAACACCAGCGGCTTGAGCTGTGCCCGCGCGGTGTACACCGCGGCGGTGTACCCGGCCGGGCCGGAACCGATGATGATCACGTCGTGGATGGGGGACGTGTCCTCTGAAGTGGTGGACATCGTGGATATCCCAGCCTTTCTGCCGCAAAGGCGGCGTGAGTTCAAACATCAGGGTAGGCCGGGCTGTTCCCGGCCGACGTCTTAGGGGCGGGGTAGCACCGTGCGTGCCAGTATCGCCGGGCCGGCGCCCGGACACGGTGTGGGGACCACCACAGCGGACAACGTGTCGGCATCCGGCCCGGGCAGGACCAACAACACGCCGTCGGGCACCGGTTGTGCGCCCAGGACTTCGCTGTCGGCCGGGTAGTCCAGGCTGGTCAGGCAGCCCGGAGGATTGCCCAGTGAGCCGAAGTCGGGTGGCCGGATAAGCAGTGCGTGGATGGCCGGGACCGGCAGTGGCAGCTCGGAACCGGGCACGGTGATGTGGGCCGCGGTCGGGCCGTCGGTGCGCCACGTCGGCGTCGCGGCCGGTGGCTGCCCGGTCCACGCGAACGCCCCCAGCCCCGCCGCGACGAGCGCTGCGACGGCCCCGATGATCGCGGCGACCCGGCGACCGGGCTGTGGCCGGGCGGCGTGCCGGTCGCGTGCACCGGCGACCGGCAGCACACGGTGGGAAGGGCCGGCATCTCCGGGCGGTTCGGGCACCGCTCCATCATCGCGTGCGGGCAACGCGGCCTGCCGACGCGGACGGGCACCACAGTGAGCCCAGCGGGCCGGCCAGCTTGCTGCGGGCACGGGCCCGCCGGCTCTTGACCGTGCCCTCGGGGACCCCCAGCAGCTCGGCGGCCTCGGCCACCGAGAAGCCCTGCATGTCGACGGCTACCACGGCGGCCCGTTGGTCCAGTGGCAGTCGCATGAGGGCGCGCTCCACCACGATCGCGGTGTCGATGCGCGGTGTCGGGTCCCCGGTGTGCACCGGCGCGGACGGGTCCAGTGGCAAAGTCGGGTGTGCCCGGTGGCGGCGCAACCGGTCGCGGCAGGCATTCAGCACGATGCGGTACAGCCAGCTGCGGACCGAGCAGTCATGGCGGAACTGCGCGGCGCCGCAGTGCGCCGACAGCATGGCGTCCTGCAGGACGTCGTGGGCGTCGTCGGAGCAGTTGGTCCTGGACCGGGCCAGCCGGAACAGCTGGGGTCGATAGCGGCCGAACAGCTCTGCGAAGGCGACCGGGTCACCGGCGACATGCGCACTCAACAGCTGCTCATCGGTGCGTCGCGGTGCGTCGAAATCCCCCACAGCCGAACACTAAGGACGGCGGCGGGCCACCTTCGGCACCTCTTTGCTCCCGACGTGCTGAGCTGCGCTGATCCAGCGGTGAGCCTGGGGATAACTTCGTCAGGACCGGGTCTTGAGGGTGATCTCGGAGATATCGGAGCGGCTCTTGCCGTCCACCGTGCCCAGCGTCGAGATCCACACCAACACATAGGACGTCGACTGTGCCTCGGGAATGTTGATGGTGTTGGAGCCGGTCCTGAGCGGGGTGGGTGGGGTCAACTCGGTGGTGTCCTCCAGGGAGGCCGGGTTGGCGGTGTCGGCGCCGCGGATCTGCACCGAGGTGCCGACGCTGGAGACGTTGAGGGTCACCGAGCCCAGCTCGGTGGGTCGCGGCAACTGCAGCATCAGGCCGACACCGTTCTTGAAACCGGGGAACGGCGCCGGGTCGGAGTAGGTGTCCGTCGGCCACACGGTGGCGGGGTTGCCGTCGATCGCCAGCCCGGCATCGGCGGGCGCGTCGGCCTCACCCTCGGGGGAGTAGACGGTGGCCCGCACCGGTTTGACCGTGCCGCCGCCGGCCTGGGCCTCGGTGCTGGTCGGGTTGTTCAGACCCAGCTGATCACGGTCAAGTCCGCCGCCGACATCACCGAAGATGCGGCTCAGGACGTTGGCCAGCACGATGAAGGCGACCACGACCACGACGGCGCCGATGCTGAGGCCGATGATGAGGCCCTTGCGGCGCCGAGCGGTCGCCTCGGGGTCGGCATCGCCGCGGGGGCGGGCCGGCGATGCGACGGGCGACTCGTCCAGCGGGGCGATGTACTCGGTGCGGTCGGCGACGGCGGTGGCCTGCTGCAGGAGGTTGAGCAGGGTGGGTGCGCTGCGGATGCCGCCACCCTCCTGCACGGCGCGTGCGGCCGCAGCGGAGATCTGGAATGGGATCTGGGGGTCGACCGACTGGGGCTCGACCGGCTGACCGGCGGCGTCCAGGGCGGCAGGCTCCAGACCGGCGCCGGCACCCGGCAGCGGCCAGCGGTTGATCAGCAGGGCATACAGCGCGGCACCGACCCCGCGGATGTCGTCCTCGGGGGTGGCGTCGGGCAGCGTGGCGGGGAACGCCAGGGCGACATCGCCTTCGATGCTGACCCGGATGCGGCTGGGGTCGTCGACGGACAGCGCGACCCCGGAGCGATGCGCGATCTCGGCGGCCCCGGCCAGCGACTGGATGGCCCGGGCGCCGCCGATCGGCGAGGGCGAGGTCTCGGCAACCTCGGCCAGGGAGCCGCCGCGGATCCACTCCGAGACCACCAGGCCGCCCTTGCCCGTGCGAGTGACGTCGAGGATGCGGGCCAGGCCGGGACTGTCGATCTTGGACAGCCGCTGGGTCCGGGCCAGGATGTCCTTCAACTCGCCGTCGGGCAGCACACCGTCGGGGTCGACGAACGTCAGTGCGACCTGCCGGTCGAGCGCGGTGTCCAGGGCATGCCAGAAGCGCAGTGTGCCCTGGCCGCCGTGCGATACCAGCAGTCGGTAGCGGCCGCCGGAAATGGTGGCGCCGGGGATCAGGTGCAGGTCGTCGCCGAGCGCCGCCTCGGCGGGACCTTCTCGCGGTGGATCGAAGGCCAACGGTTCGCGCGTCGGGTCACCTCCGTAGTCGGCGGGGGGGCGATTGGTGAAGCCACCGGTGTCGGGCTGGAAGTCTGCCGCGGCGAGCCGCGAATCCAGCCCCGCGTCGAGCTCGGTGGTGCCTTGCGAATCGGCTTCTGCGGTGAACCGCGAATCGGCTTCCGCGGTGGGCTGCGCATCGGGTTCGGCGTTGCCGGGCAACGGAATCCGGGTGGTCGCGCCCGAGTCGGACTCGGGGCCCTTACCGGGTTCCGGAGTCGACCCGCTCCCGGGTGTATCGCTCACCGATGGTCCTTTCCGAGGGTGACTGCCGGCAATCCCTGCCTGCGGTGCGTACCGGCGGGCCGCCGGGCGACGTGGGGGTCGCATCGGATGCGAATTGCTGTGATCAGGGTACGTGACCGGCCGCGCGGGCCGGCGTGAGTCGGCAGTGGTCCGGGCCGCCTGCGGACCGGGTGCGGCGGTCCGGCCGCGGCCCAGCCGGCGGCGCACCGCGGTGACCGCCGAGACCGCGTCGGGGACCTTCGCGAACCACAGCACGGCACCGATGATGGGGGCCATGATCACGCCGATGACGAACAACCGCAGCAGCGAACCGGCGCCGCCGCCGTGTTCGGTGAGGGCCTCCAGCCCGATCAGCTGGTCGACGATGTGCGCGGCCAGCCCGGCGACCATCGACGCGGCGATGGTGACCAGTACGGCGTGCACCACGTCGACGCTGATCATCCGGCCGCCGCGGCGGGGCGAACGCAGCGACGGGGATGTGTCGGGTCCGCCGCGGGGCAGCAGGGTGGATCGCAGCACGATGTACCCGACGGTCGCGCCGGCCAGGAATCCCAGGCCGTTGGCCAGTCCCAGATAACCGGCCACCATGCCGGGGTCGGAGACCAGATGCGGTACCGCCACCGATGCGGCGATCTTGACCGCGGTGATCACCAGGATGAGCACGATCGGTGTCCACGGTTGCTGGCGCGCGTAGAACACCCGTAATTGCAGCAGCACGAGCGAGTACGGGATCAGGGTGAACGCCGAAAGGGTGATCGCCATCCCGAGGTAGCGCGCATCGGTGTCACCGAAGTTGCCGTAGGAGAACAGCGCGCTGCCGATCGCCGGGCCGCCGACCGTCATCACGGCCACCACCGGGATCAATGTCAGCATGGTCAGTCTGGTGGCCAGGTTCAGGTCGGCCAGTACGGCCGGGCCGTCATCTGCGGCGGCATTCCGCGACAGTCGCGGCATCACCACGGTCAGCACCGTCACGCCGATGATGCCGAACGGCAGCTGCAGCACCAGCCAGGTGTAGTTGTAGATGGCCGGTCCGGATGCCGATGCGGCGCTGGCGATCTGGTTGCCGACGATCAGCCCGACCTGGCTGATCAGCACATACAGCACCATCGCCATTGCCATCATGCCGAAGGTCTTGATGCGGTCGTCGATGCCCCACAGCGGTTTCATGCTCACCCGCTCGGCGCGCAGTGCGACGAACACCACCGCCGCCTGGGCGATGACACCGAGGGTGGTGCCGATACCCAGGACCAGCAGTTTGGCATTGCCCATCTCGACCGGGTTCACCGACAGTTCGCCGGGGACAATCAGATACAGACCGATGGTGGCGATCGCGACCACGTTGTTGACCACCGGCGCCCAGGCAGGCGGACCGAAGATGTTACGGGTGTTCAGGATTGCCATGAACACCGAGGACAGTCCGTAGAAGATGATCTGCGGCAGCAGCAGATACGCGAACGCCGTGGTCAGTGACCGGTTGACCAGCGGATCCGATCCGAGCATCAGATCGGTCAACAGCGGGGCGGCCACCGTCGAGGCGATGGTCGCGAGTAACAGCAGCACGGTGGCCAGCGTCAGCAGCTTGCGGATGAACGCGGCGCCACCGTCGGCGTCCTCACGTTCGGCGCGGGCCAGCACCGGTACGAAGATCGCCGTGAACGTCGCTTCCAGCACCAGTGCGGCGATCAGGTTGGGCAGCTGGTTGGCCACCGAGAAGGCGCTGAGCAGCGGACCGCCCAGGATGATGGCCAGCAGCACCATTCGGGCGAATCCGGTGAGTCGGCTGATCAGTGTCGCCAGGGCCATTGCCCAAGACCGGGACACCACCGCCGAATCGGACAGTTCGGCGCGTCCGCGCACGGCGCTCATCGGGAACCCCCAGGTGGCTCGTCGCCGGTGTGCGCCAACGCGGTGTCCAACGGATCCGGCCGGTGCGGTTCCCGGGTGGGCGGCACCAGATCGGCCCGGTCGGGCTGACCGCGGAACCGGTGCCACAGCCGTCGGCCGACCAGCAGTGCCAGGATGAGACCGCCGGTCAGGCTGATGAAGAACAGCACCTTGCCGTAGGCGTTGGAATGCACCGACAACCGCACCGGGTCGCCGATGGCCATCCCGTCGGCGGTGGACAGTGCGACGTCGACGGCGAACCGCTGGGTGAAGTGCACCTCGATGGGCACGCGCACCGGCAGGAACCCCGGGGGGAGTTCGATGATGCCGGGGTCTTCGACCTTCATGCCCGGTGGCGCGTCGATGTGCAGCCGCACCCGGATGGGCACCGGCAGATCGTTGCGCAGGGCCAGCGGCAGCGGGCTGCGCTCGGTGGCCAGTGTGTACGAGCCGCCCGGGTTGACCACCGTGACCGCACCGAACAGATCGGCAACGGTCCGGCTGACCGTCGAAAGCCGTTGCTGGGCGGCCCCGTTGCGTGACTGGGCCGGGATCGACTGGCTCAGCGCGCGCAGCATGTCCTCGCGCAGCGGCGCGGTGTACTGGGTTCCGGTCAGACCGGTGCGCTCATCGGTGGTCAGGGCCGCCGTCAGACCCCACAACCGGCCGGTGATGGCGCCGATGCCCGATGTCACCCCGCTGTCGAAACGGGCCGCCGGGTCACCCGGCGGGGGTGGGGGAGTGGCGGCCTCCGGTGGAGCGGCCGGTGCGGTCTGCGCGACGGCGACGGGGAACGGCCGGGGTGTCGCGAGACCGGCCCGGATCGCGGTGGCCACGGTGGTCAGCACGGTCTGCGCCTCGTCGGGATTGAGGTCCCAGGTCAGCGGCGGCAGGACCAGCTGGGTCCGCGGCTCGGTGTCGGGCTGCAGGCCCCGCCACAGCAGTGAGCCGATGGCGTCCTGCAGGCGGGCCACCCGGGAGTCCTGCTGCACCGGGATATGCAGGTCGGTGGCCAGGTAGGTCGGTGTGCTCGGGGCCGCGCCCAGCCCGGCCAGGGCGGCGCCCAGGGCGGGATCGAACGGCGCGCTGACCACCTGCGGTGCATAGCGCTGCGGTGCCACGTCGGCGGCCTCGGAGTCGGTGGCCGTCAGCGGTGCGGCGGCGACGGCGACCGTGGGGGCCTGCCCGGCCAGCAGCGCCACCGCGGCCTCGGTCAACGGCCCGTCGCCGATCAGGGTGGCGCCGCGCACCGACCGCGCCCCCAGGATCTGGTCGACGATATCGGCGGCCGCACCGGTGGCGACCGCGTTGAGTCCGGCGTCGCCCACTCGACGCAGCGCGTCCAGGTCGGCCTGTGCGTACACCGTCGGTGTCACGCAGAGGCGCTGCGAGAGTGTCTTGAGCCGGCTCAGCCAGTTGATCGCCGCCTCCTGGCCGGTGCCCGGCCGGGTGGGCGCATTCAGTCCGCCGCCGGGATCGTTGCTCACCACGTAACCGCCCGTCATGGCGTTGACGGTGATCAGCAGGTCGGGGTCGACGGCCAGGCACAGCGTGGCACGCATCGCGCCGTCGTTGTCGACGGTGGGTCCGGTGGCGAATTCGGCCGCCGACAGCAAGGTGTCCAACCGGCCGCCGGCGGCCAGCGAGGTGGCCAGATCATCGTCGAGCAACCGCACCGGTGTTGTGCCGCCCGGGATCCCGGCGGCCAGCCGCGGCCGGTCGGCCAACGGCCACAGCATCGTCGTCGCGACCGGCCCGGAGGTGTCCGGGGCCACCACCGCCGACAGGCCCTCCGCATCGCCGGTGGCCGGGTCCGCGGGCACCCCGAGAACGGGCAACAGGAAGCGGGCGTCGTCGAGGCGGGCGGGCGCCCCGTAGTCGGGTGTCCCATTGACGTTGACCAGCAGCGGGTAGACCCCCGGTTCGTCGATCTGCAGGGTCGGCTCCTCCCCGCCGCGCAACGGGTAGGCCAGCGTGAAGGGCACCTCCTGACCGCGCTGCAGATCGCCGGAGACCGTGATGAACGGGGCGACGGCGGTGTACTGATCGAGGTTTCCGGCCAGGTTGGTGCGCAGCCCGGCCGATCCGGTGACGGCGGGGGCATGTTCGAGTCGGACCACCACATCGCGCACCGGCCGGTCGCCGATATTGATGACGGTGCCGGCGATGCTCACCACCGAGCCGCTGGTGGTGGTGACGATGTCCGGGGTGACCCGGTCGATGCGCAGCTTCAGGAACGTGGTCGTGCCCGGTTCGGCCGCCGCAGGATGCGGCAGCGGGGTCGTGAACAACAACAGCAGCGCGATGACGGTCAGCAGTCGGAAAAGCGATCGCACGGGTATCGCGGCCGACTTCACGGGCCTTGCCCGCAGCCATTCGCCCGCCGGGGCGGCGACTCCTCCGGGCGACGGTTGCGGGTGTGCGAATGCGTCTGTGGGCGTCGCCGTGGCGAGCTGTGCGGTAGCGGCGGCAGCGCGCCGGGGCCGTCGGTGTGCAGCTTGTCGATCAGCTCACCGGCGACGACGGCGAGCCGGCGCTCGTCGGCGTAGGCCAGCCGGGCAGGCAGATCACGCAACGGGACCCAGGCCACCTCGGTGACCTCCATGTCCTCATCCGAGAGGTCACCGCCGAGAAACCGCATCAGGTAATGGTGCACGGTCTTGTGGACACGGCGTCCCTCGGTCACGAACCAGTAGTCGATGCTGCCGAGTGCGGCGAGCACGCTGCCCTGGACGCCGGTCTCCTCGGCGACCTCGCGCACAGCGGTCTGTTCGGCCGTCTCACCGACCTCGATATGTCCCTTGGGCAGCGACCACAGCATCCGGCCGCGTCGGTCCACCCGGCCGATCAGCGCGGCGACCTGAGTTTCCTTGGGCCCGTCGATCCCGTCGATGACCAGCCCGCCGGCCGAGGTCTCGTGCACGGTGCGCAACCGGTCGGGGTTGCGGCGGTCCTGGCGGGGTTTGCGGTTCTGGCCGGGCTTGGCCTGCTGGCCGCCCTCGGCGGCGGGGGAGGTGGTGGCGTCACCGGATGCCGACGTGCCGTTCTGGGCGTCGGCTGCGGGCGGACCGGCAGCCCGGCGACCGCGGCGGCGCCCTCGGCGCCGTCGCGGTTTGGCCTGCTCGCCGTCCGACACCCAAGCGATAATAGTTGCCGCGGGTTTACCTGATCGCCACACGCGCCGGTCGTGGCCGGGCTGACGCCGGGTCGTTACCGCGCTGGGAGCCCCGGCGGGACCTCATTAGACTTCCCGAACGTGCCGTACGACCTGACCCCCGACGCCGCCGACGCCGAACTGCTGGCGGGTGCTTGGGTGGCGCTCAGCCGTTACGGTTCGGTGCTTTCCGACCTGGGCGCGGTCTTCGCCGCGGCTGGTCACGAGCTCTACCTGGTCGGCGGCAGTGTGCGGGACGCCCTGCTGGGGCGCCTCGGCACCGATCTGGACTTCACCACCGATGCCCGGCCGGCGCAGATGCAGAAGCTGTTGCGCGGATGGGCCGACGCCCTGTGGGACACCGGGATCGAATTCGGCACGCTCGGCGTCGGCAAGGACGGGCACCGCCTGGAGATCACCACGTTCCGGGCCGACACCTACGACCAGGTGTCCCGCAATCCGGAGGTGCGCTTCGGGGATCGGCTGGAAGATGACCTGGTGCGCCGGGATTTCACCGTCAACGCGATGGCGGTGCGGATCACCGGGTCCGGGCCCGCCGAGTTCCTCGACCCGCTGGGTGGCCTGACTGCGCTGCGCGACCGGGTGCTCGACACCCCGACCGAACCCCAGATCTCCTTCGGTGACGATCCGCTGCGGATGTTGCGGGCGGCGCGTTTCGTGTCGCAACTGCGGTTCGCGGTGGCGCCGCGGGTGACCGAGGCGCTCATCGAGATGGCACCGCAGCTGGGCCGGATCACCGTGGAGCGGGTCGCCGCCGAGTTGGACAAGCTGATCCTGGGAGCCGACCCGGTCGCCGGGATCGACCTGATGGTGCAGACCGGCCTGGGCGATGTGGTGTTGCCCGAGGTCGGCGAGATGCGGATGGCGATCGACGAGCACCATCAGCACAAGGATGTGTACTGGCATTCGCTGACGGTGCTGCAGCAGGCCATCGATCTCGAACCCGAAGGCCCGGATCTGGTGCTGCGCTGGGCGGCGCTGCTGCACGACATCGGCAAGCCGGCGACCCGTAAACACGAGGCCGACGGCGGGGTGAGCTTCCACCACCACGAGGTGGTCGGCGCCAAGATGGTGCGGAAGCGGATGCGCGCGCTCAAGTACTCCAAGCAGATGATCGATGACGTCTCGCAGCTGGTGTACCTGCACCTGCGATTCCACGGATACGGCGACGGTCGGTGGACCGACTCGGCGGTGCGCCGGTACGTCACCGACGCCGGCCCACTGTTGGAGCGGCTGCACAAGCTGGTCCGCGCCGACTGCACGACCCGCAACAAGCGTCGTGCGGCACGGCTGCGGGGCAACTACGACGATCTGGAAAACCGGATCGCCGAGATCGCCGCCAAGGAGGATCTGCAGCGGGTCCGGCCCGATCTGGACGGCAACGAGATCATGGCGATCCTGGGAATCCCGGCCGGGCCGCAGGTCGGCAAGGCGTGGCAATTCCTCAAGGACCTCCGGCTGGAGCGCGGGCCGCTCGAGCATGACGAGGCCGTCGCCGAACTCAAAAATTGGTGGAACGCGCAGCCGTCCTGATGCGTCTGAACAGGTATGGATTACTGCCTGTCCGACGGCGCCGGCGGCGCGGACATCTGGTCGGCCGAGCCGACCCTCGATATCGACGATGACGGTGTGCTGGACGCTTTCCCGCTCGACCTCGACGTCGACGGCCACGCCGACGACGCCCTGGCCGATCTGGACGGGAGCGGGTTGGCCGATCACGCGGTGCACGGTCGCGACGGCCCGGCGCCGGCGTATTTCACCGATGACGGATCGGGCACCTGGGCGGTGGCCATCGACCGGGCCGGGCAACTGCGTTGGTTCGGCCTGGACGGTGTCGAGTCGGTCGGCGGTCCGATGGTCGATTTCGACGGTGACGGGACGGCGGGGGAGCGACTGCTCGATACCGACGCCGACGGGGTGGCCGACCGGGTGCTCGCCGGCGCCGAGGCTTATGCCGACCGGGATGCCGACGGCCGCTGGGATGTCCGGTTCACCGATACCGATGGTGACGGCACCGCGGATTCGGCTACCGAGCTGAGTTGAGCCGGAGCAGCTCGGCCGCCTCGGTCTGATAGGCATGCTCGGCCCAGCCCAGTGGGGTCGCCCCGAACCGGCGATCGGTGATCGTCGGGTCGGCGCCGGCGGCGAGCAGCCGACCGATCAGCTCGAGGTCGCCGGCCCATGCGGCGTGATGCAGCGCGGTGGCGCCCTCGTCGTCGATCTCGTTCGGATCAGAGGGCATCCGCGGCGTCGTGGTCCGCACACCGGAGGTGTCGATCCCGTGCCGCTGCAGCAAGGCCAGCCGATCGGTGAAACCGTGCTCGCCGGCCCAGTCGAGTTGGCGCTGCCACATCTGGGCGCGGGTCTCCATCGCCTCGCCGAGGCGCCGCTCCCACGGACTCGGGCCGGCCTCGGCCAGACCGTGCGCGAACAGCAGGTCCAGGTGTGTGTCATCCGGGGTGAACATCCGGTTGTAGAGCGTCTGCTGATCGGCGGGGTGCGCGCCGCGACCCAACAGTAGTGCGGCCAACGCCCCGGCGTGCGGGTGCCGCGGCTGCCGGCGCGGACCCTGCTCGCCCTCGCCGAACACCCCGGTCAGCACCGTGAACGGTGTCGCCATGCCGCGCCACAGATAGCCGGCATCCGGATCGGCGCCGGCGTCGAGCAGCAGGGTCGCCGCGGCGACGGCCCCGTCGTGGCTGCCCGGGACCCGGGAGTAGGCCAGGTACAGCAGCGGTGGCCAGCCGTACGGTCCGCCGATCGCCGAGGCCGACCGCGGATCATCTCCAAGCAGCCTGCGTAGTGCCGGCACATCGGCGGCTGCGGCGGCGGCCCAGACGTGCCCGTCGGTCAGCCCGGGATGCTCGCCGCGGACCGCGGCGGCGGCCGCCCACCGGGGCGGCGCGTCGCTGTCGTCGTAACGCAGGCAGGCCAGGGCACAGAATCGATCGGCGGTGCCGAGCGTGGCATCCTCCACCCGGGACGGGTCCACACACAGTGCCGCGGTGTCCTCGATGTGGTGCACCAGCGTTGGCCAGCCGCTGAATCCGTACCGGCGGGCCGTGACCAGCTGGGCGTCGTGTAAGGCGAAACGGGGACCGGACAATGCGGTATCGGGTTTCGGGTGGTGATGCCTGACGAGCTCGACGGCGTCCGGATCGGCGGCAAGGACACCGCGCTGCAGTGTCCGGGCGAGGTCACGCAGGCGCGCGAGGGATGGATTTTCGGGCAGGGAACTGGCCATGACGGCCTCCTCTCGAAAAGCCCGTCGTCCGCGAACCGGGCCGAGAAGAGGTCATCGATCGGCAACTGCGGCAGGGAGGCTGAGCCTCTTCGAGCGGACGTCGGGCATCCTGCGTGCCCGATGTCAGGGTACCTGTCAGCGGCCCTGGCCGGGCGGGCCGGCGAAGGCCTGTGCGATGGTCAGCCAGTGTTGGGCATCTGCGCCGACGGCCACCACGTCGAGATCGCGAGGTGCGCGCCGCTGGGTCACCAGCATGCAGAAATCCTCGGCGGACCCGGTTACCGTCTGGGCGGCGTTCTCGGGTCCCCATGACCATGAATCACCATCGGGCGCATGTAGTTTCACGTGAAACGGTTCGCTCGGCGGGGTCAGGCCGTGCACGGTGAACGCGAAATCCCGGGTGCGCACCCCGATGTGGGCGATCGATCGCAGCCGACCGGTTGCGGGCCGGCGCACCCCCAGCGCGTCGGCGACATCCAGGCCGTGGGCCCAGGTCTCCATCAGCCGGGCGGTGGCCATCGAGGGCGCGCTCATCGGCGGTCCGAACCACGGGAGCTTGCGGCCCTCGTCGACGGTGAGCAGCG
The DNA here is from genome assembly GCF_053345865.1 of Mycobacterium sp. C31M. Taxonomy (NCBI): domain Bacteria; kingdom Bacillati; phylum Actinomycetota; class Actinomycetes; order Mycobacteriales; family Mycobacteriaceae; genus Mycobacterium; species Mycobacterium sp. C31M. The sequence goes on from NZ_JBKFAX010000030.1 coordinate 40,740, forward strand.
CGTCATGCAACCGGGCGCGGTCGGCCCGCCACTGCGCCAACAGCTGGGCGGGAGGGGTCGGCGCCAGTTCCTCGGCGGCGGCGTCGACGAAGCCCAGCGGATCCTGGGCGGCCTCGCCGAGCACCCGCGTGAAACCAGCCTCGTCGGTCGCCGACAGCAGCGCCACCCGATCCGTCCACCACAGGTGTGCGATCTGATGTGCGATGGTCCAGCCGGGCGCCGGGGTGACCGCGCGCCAACCCTCGTCGGGTAACGCCGCGATCAACGCATCAAGATCGTCGCTCTCCGCCCGCAGATCAGCCACCATGGGCCCGGCACCGGCCATGGCAGAACTCTAATCCGGCCGGCCGAGCCGGGCGTGTGCGGCCAGCCCAGCCAGATACAGCACCGAACCGGCGAGCACGAGCGGCACCGACCGGCCGTCCACTGGGATGACCGCCGCCGCACCCGCAACGGCCGCGACGAAAGCGAACCAGAACACCGCATCCTGAACCGTGAACACGTGGCCACGCAGGGCATCGTCGACATCGACCTGCATGGCGTTGTCGACGCACAGCTTGACCACCTGCCCGGCGGCGCCGAGCACGAAGCCACAGCCGATCATCACCGGCATGTGTAGCCATGCCGCGCAGGACTGCACCACGGCCGACACCACCAGCGCGCCGTTGGCGGTCCGATATCTCCCCCAGCGCGCGACGATGGCGGGCGTACACACGATGGCTCCGAAGATGCCGATGCCGGTGATCAACACGAACAGCGCCGCGGTGCCCAACCCCAGCCCGGCGACCTCCTGGTCGCCGTGATGACGGACTATCACCAGCACCAGCAGCGTGTTGATGCCGAACACCATCCGGTGTGCGGCCAGCCCGCTCAGCGTCGCGGCAACCGACCGCACCGAGGCCGCCGTCCGGACGCCGTGCACCCATCCGGTGGAGACCACATACGCCACCGACCCGTGCACGCCGCGGGCGCTGTCGTCGGGACCGAGCACATGCGGGGAGAACCGCACCGACAGCACCAGCGCGACCGCCACCCCCGCCGCGGCCAGGAGGATCACGACGGCACCACCGAAATCGTCGGCTCCGATCAGCCAGCGCAGTACCAGCATGAAGCCGGCGCCTGCCGAGGTGGCCACGGCGGAGGTCCCGGTGGCCACCGAGTTCATGGTCAGTAGCTGCTGTCGAGGCACAACGTGGGGCAGGGCCGCGGACAATCCGGAGGATACGAAGCGCGTGAATCCGTTGACGACCAGAGCGCCGAACAACAGCACCAGGTTGTGCGCGCTGACCGCCAGCGCGGCACCGACGGCGAGCATCAGCACCAAACGCCCCGCGTTGGCACCGATCAGCACCTTGCGGCGATCCCAGCGATCCAACAACGCACCGGCGAACGGACCCATGGCTGAGTAGGGCAGGTACAGGACGGCGAACGCGATCGCGATCTCCCACGGATCAACCGCGCGCTCGGGATTGAACAACAGCGCGCCGGCCAGCCCGGCCTGGAACAGCCCGTCACTGAACTGGCTGACCGCGCGTAGTTCGAGCAGTCGCCGGAACTCGGGCAGTCGGCGCACCGATTGCCATGTGCCCCCGGGGGTTCCGGTGTCAGTCATCAGATGGGGTCCTGTCCGGGCCGGCGATTCGGACCCGAATCCACCCTACAAATATCCCGGCGGGCCGGAGCGCAATGGCGCCCGGCGCGGGTCGCTGGTGACATGATGGACCGGTGGCAGGGCAGGACGAACCGGAGGACTACGCGGCGGGAACGGCACCGCGGGTGCGGGCGGGCACGTTGCTGCTGGCCGAGACGGACCTGTTCGAGCCGACGTTCCGGCGCACCGTCATCTACATCGTCGAACACAACGAGGGCGGCACCCTCGGTGTCGTCTTGAACCGGCCGAGCGAGACCGCCGTCTACAACGTGTTGCCGCAATGGGCCAAGCTCGCGATCAAGCCGAAGACGATGTTCATCGGCGGTCCGGTGAAGCGGGATTCGGCGTTGTGTCTGGCGACCGTGCGGGTCGGTGTCGACATCACCGGGGTGCCGGGGTTGCGGCACGTGCAGGGCCGGGTGTGCATGGTCGATCTGGATTCCGACCCGGAGACGCTCGCCCCGGTGGTCGAGGGCGTGCGGATCTTCGCGGGGTACTCGGGCTGGACGCTCGGGCAGCTCGAGGGCGAGATCGAGCGCGACGACTGGATCGTGTTGTCCGCGCTGCCGTCGGACGTGTTGGCCGAACCACGGATCGATCTGTGGTCTCGGGTGCTGCGGCGTCAACCGCTACCGCTGGCGATGCTGGCGACCCACCCGATCGACGTGAGCCGCAACTAGCACGAGAGCGTGCACGAGGCGCAGGAACCGGCGCAGCCTCCGCCGCCGGACTCGCGTGCGGCAGCCTGGACAGCTTCCTTGTGGGCCACCATCTTGGCGCCCTGCCAACAGCCCGCGGCCACCGTTCCGATGGCGCCGATGATGCAGACGATCAACACGACCAGCCCCATCTGGGCGGGGGCGGCGAAGGCGACGGCACCACCGGCGGCCAGCATCGCGGCCGCGGCGAACTGCGTCGGGGCCACCGCACGCAACACCTGCCGCACCGGATCCTCGGCATAGGGCTGCTTCAGCGACCAGATCGCCGCACCGGTCGTGGCGACGGCCACCAACAGGCACAGGACGGCGGCGACAAGCATGCCGTTCAGGATACGGACTCAGCGGCCGTAGATGTCAGCCGGGGAGCCCGACGCTCACCGGGACAGCGGCGGGTGCGGCGGGTGCGGGAGCGGCGGCGGCCGGTGCCGGCGCGGCCACCGGAGCCGGAGCCGGGGCCACCGGTGCGGGTGCGGAGACCCGGAAGCCGTTGACGATCGCGTCGGTCGCATCGGCGGCGGCCACCGACTGTGACTCCGCCGTGGTCACCGACAGTGAGACCAGGTACCGGTCGGTGCCCGAGGTCGCGATGATATGGCGGCGAGAGGTGTTCAGGGTCATGTTGTTCTCGCGGTAGGTGCCCTCGATGATCGAGGTCGGCACGCCGTTGACCTCGGCGATCGAACCGCCCGTGGCGCGCCACGCGGTCAGTTGCTGGCTGTCGACGAAGCCGTGCCGGATCGCCTCGCGATGGTCGAAGGCGCCGACCAGCTTGTAGACCACGACCTGGGCGTTGTTGGTGTACAGGCCGTCCCCGCCGACGCGGTCGGCGATGACGGCGAAGGCGTCGGGCACATTGGGGTCGGGAACCTGGGTCCAGCCGGTGGGGCGCGGCAGCACGATGTTCAGCGCGGTGAATCCGGCGGGGGTCTGCGCTTCCATCGCGACGCTCTGCGAGGCCAGGTAGTCGCGGATGGTGCCGGCGGGGTTCGGGGACAGCGGTACCGAGACGGGGCGGGGGGCGGCGGCGGTCGTGGTGGCGGCGCCGAGCAGGGGTGCGCCCGCGGGGGCGGCGGCCGGCGGCACGGCCGGGCTGCCCGCGGCGACGGGCTGGGCCGGTCCGG